>CAMKLG010000039.1 GCA_946413585.1 uncultured Bacteroidales bacterium | reverse complement strand
ATGATCCATTCGATGGTCACCGAGTCGGGGTTGTGCTCCACCATCAGGTCGAGCAAATCGCCGAGACAGCGATAGACGGTGTCATAGTTGTGGGGGCTGAGGCCGATGCCATTGTCGGGATAGTCTGTATAGTAGCAGCCCGAGGCCCCGTGGTGGTCGTAATAGACCTTGGTGATGTCGTTGACTTCAGGGTGTCCTGCAGGCGCGGGCAGCACGTTGTAGCCGAACTCGTCCACGTAGGCGGAGAACCCGTTCACGTTGGAGATGCGGATGAGTTCGGGAATTTCCTCGTTGTAGAAGGCCATCTGGGTGACATAGTAGTCGCCGTGGGTCATGGGGAAAGAGTCAAAGACCTCCGCCGGCAGCAGCTGCCCGTTGAAGTAAGTGGTTTGTAGCCCGTCCTCATGCACGTAAATTTGCACGTCCGCATAAACAGTGTCAATATCCAAAGACTCTGCATCCTCGTAATTGATTTTGTGTTTTACGTTATTGCGCGTAGTGGGATAGACCCAATCCTTGACCATGCGGTCGGTGGGCTGGGCAGAGACGAAGGCGTTGTAGTGCATGATCCTGCCGCATCCGATAGAGTCTCGTAATATTCCAAAATGAGGCTGTCCCGGGGCACTTTCCTTGTAAAAAAAGTAGTACGGACCATTCGCTTCAAAAAAATGTGTTGGAACAGAAGACCGCAAAAAAGTATAAGGCACACTTACAAAAGAACTTATACTACCCCATAAACCTCGCTGCTCACCAGTAATCAAGTTGTATTTGCGGAACATTTTTTTATACTCATAGCCTGAACCTGATGGATTCCAAAAACTCAGTTGATTCACCGTAACATCCATTTCCGATTGAGGAAACAACTCGTTATACAAATACCGACTGGCACTATCGTTCCATAAAGAGTTGTTGAAGAATTTACAATAGGCTATACCTTTGTCGAATCTGTTGTTTTCTGGTTTTTTACATAAAAAATCTTTCCCTTTATATGCATGTGATTGTACAAATGGAAAGTATTGGCCCCAACAGACAAACGGCACCCCATCACCATTGGGTTGACGATAAATATCTCCTCCAGTTATACTGATTACCGGCTTACAATTTGTATGAAAAGTTAACAGCGGACCGATAAAACTAGAAGGAGGACAAAGACATACACTTTCCCCTTTGCTCAATATAACAGAATCAGAATAACTGTGCACATAAAAAAGTGGTAAAAAACTAAAATGGATCACAGTGTTGTCTTCCAAGGCTGTGACATATTGCAATTGAAGGTACCCATCATAACTATGGGGCACGACGTTATGATCAAAGAACCACCAATCTTCGCTTGGTTCAGGAAAACGTTTTCTTGTATTTGCTTCTATCGGGAGTACGGGTATTTTTTCTGTTATTAGTTGATTTAACAATAATGGGGAAATAATATAATATTGGCACTCATCATTCCCCCAGGATACAAAATGGCTATACTCATTAGTGGGAATAGGGGAATCATAAAGGACACTCCTGTTTTGCATATAAAGATAAATGTTGTGCGAAGACCGAATCCTGACCCCTCGAAAGGAGACATTGTAACAATGCGAAACGGCATCAAATACAATGAGGGAAGCTGGTATCTTTATTAGTGTTACTTGCCCTGGAACAATTTGAAAATCAATATGATAATTGTAATGTTCGTTGTCAACAGTCCCGAATGAAATCGTGTCTCCAATTGCATAAAACAAGACGGTGTCTGATAATAATTGAGAGGGAACTCTCGGAGATAATAACATAGCCCAAAAATCCCGTCCGGAAATGCTTTGGCTCTGGGCGGAAAGATTCCCGCACAAAACAATGCACAAAAGTAGCAGGAAAGTTGGTCGCAACAGTTTCATAAGGTGACGTTTGTTTATTATGCGGCAAAGATAGTATTTTTTTGGTTTGAAGGGTCGAGTGAACAGTGAATAGTGAATAGTGAGTAGGGTCATCGTACTACTGTCACGTTGCCGGTCACGGTGCGAGCGGGTTCCCCGCGGGTTTTGTAGGTCACCACGTACGCATATACGCCCGTGGGCGCGTTGGCGCCGTCCCAACCGAAGGTTTTCTCCTCGCTGCGGAACACCAAGCCGCCCCAGCGGTTGTAGATCTCCATGCGGTACTCCTCCACCTCGTCGGGATAGGCGAAGACGGGGAGGAACACCTCGTTGAGCCCGTTGCCGTCGGGGGTGAAGGCGTTGGGCAGGTAGAGCTCCTGCGCACAATGCTCGTAATCGACGTTCACCGCATCGCCGTGGGTGAAGCACAGGTTGCTGACCTCCACGCTGTAATTGCCAGGACCGCGCACCACATACACGGGTTGCGTGCTCCCGTCCTGCCAGAGGTAGTCGCAATGGTCGATGCCCGGGGAGAGGAGAAGCGTCTTGCCCTCGCACAGCATGGTGTCGGGACCGAGGCTGACCCTGAAGTCGCTGAGATAGCCGATGTGGATGGTGTCGCTCGCGCCGAGGCAGTTATCGGTGACCACTACCCAGTAGTCGCCGTCCTGATAGACAAGGTAGGTGGTGTTGGTGGAATTGTCCTGCCAAAGGTATTGCGCGGGGTGCGGCTGGGAGGCGTCCAACAGCAGCGTGGCGAGCTCGCAGAGGATGCTGTCGTTGCCGAACTCCACGGCGGACTGCCCGTAGAGGCTCACGTGGAAGCTGTCACTCTCGGCGCGGCACCCGATGTTGGTGACCGCCACCTGGTAGGTGCCTGCAGAGTCCACCGTTATGGAGGGCGTGGTCGCGCCGTTGCTCCAGAGGTAGGAGAGGGCGTCGGGTTGCTCCACGGAGAGGGTCGCGCCGGCGCACACGGTGGTGTCGTGCGCGACGGTGAAGAGCGGCGGCGGCACCACGGTCACGAAGGTCGTGGTGGTGTCGGGACACTCGTAGTGCAGCACACACTGCACGGTGTGGGTGGTGAGCTCGTCGAGCAGGAATGCCAGTCCCGGGGTGAGGTAGGATTCCCCGTCCATGATCCATTCGATGGTCACCGAGTCGGGGTTGTGCTCCACCATCAGGTCGAGCAGCTCGCCGAGACAGCGATAGACGGTGTCGTAGTTGATAGCACTAAGACTGGAATGAGGAATCGGCAGAGACATAAAATCGAAGCCGGAAGTGCCATGCATATAATACGCTACTTTCATAATGTCTCCCCATATAGTGTTGGAAGGCAAATAGGAATATCCGATCTCATCTATATAAGCTGAAAAACCATAAGGATTTTCTATGGTGATATAATCTGGAAAGGTATCCATATTTTCCCAATTCCACTGAGCGGAATAATATTCCCCATTAGTTTCCGGAAATGGGTCGAAGGCTGAGGAGGGAACAAGCGTTCCGTTCAGATAAGTGCTGCCAACACCGTCGGCGTGTACATAGACTGTTAAGATAGTGTATGTGGTGTCCAAAAGGGAAGATGGAAGATGATATGTGTTTTTGGAGATAGGCCAGGACCAGTAGGTCACCATTAGTTCTGCCGGTTTTTCATAGCAATTGTCGATGCCTCCGTCCGACGTCCAGATACCATCATGTAAGAAACCATGCGAGGCCAATGGTATGTTTGAAAACACCTTATTGGTCAAATATCTCCAAACTTCTCCGGGTTCCTGTAGGTACCGAATGTATGCATACGGTACGGAGTCTTCCGCATAACAAGATGGTTCTGGATATGGAGGAAACGGATAATAATCGTGAAAAGGAGAGTGATAAACCGTAATATGATTCAATACTTCATAAGGATAGGCTGTATATGGCGATGTGTTGGCTGATGCTGCAAAAGCTTCCATACCAAAATTGATTTTTCCAGGCACTCTGAATAAAAAATCATGGCCTTTAAAACAATATTGATGATACAGACTTTCTTCATTAAAGCGACCTCCTTTATAAACGATGATTTTTTTACAGTTTGTGGTAATATCGCATCCATTTTTCGAATAATAAACTTCGCCCTGATTCAATGTGACGGTGTCATTTCCCAGATATAATTGTGTGTTGTCTTCCATCGCAACTACAAATATAGACCGAGAGGAAACCCAAGAGTTATCATAGTGGGTGGGATACATATCCTTAGGACATAAGGCTCTCTTGAACGAACAACTTCTGTATTCTCCTTGAATGGAATAAGGTAAATCGGGTTGGTAGGAACTATTATATGTCTGCACCCATACTTGCACCTTTTGGGTAGTGCGAATCACGATGGTTCCACCGTGCAATACAGAAGCGGGAAATCCGGCAGCAGCAAAATCCCCATAGTTAAGGAACGGTGTCATCTCTTCTTCAGGAACCATGATCTTGGTCATCACGCCGGGTTGAACTGCAAAATCAACATGATACGAAGTGTATGGGTTTTCAACATATCCTGTGCAATAAGTTTGCCCCAACACATAAATGATAGCACTGTCCAAAGACTGGTCAGGATAAAGTTGCATATTTTGACGTCCTAACAAACCATCCGTGAACCAAAACTCCTTGCCTTCGTTTTGCGCGGAAAGTCTCCCGCACAAAACAATGCACAAAAAGAGCAGGAAAGTTGGTCGCAATAGTTTCATAAGGTGATGTTTGTTTATTATGCGGCAAAGATAGTATTTTTTTTGGTTTGAAGGGTCGAGTGAACAGTGAATAGTGAATAGTGAATAGGGAGTAGTGAATAGGGAATAGGGAGTAGTGAATAGGGAGTAGGCTTGCGAGTCCCGTTAGGGGCAGCATAATACAGGTTTGGGTGTGAACCCCTGCGGGGGACGGTTGTGATACGTGTGCCGATGCTTACGTGGTGATGGCGCGGTGATGTGGTGCGCGGCGGGGTTGTGGGGTGTCAAAAAACAAATTTCGCCGTATCAAAAAAAATGGTATCTTTGCGGGTTCTTAAAATGGACAAATGTTTTCTCATTAAATATCAAAATTATGGTAGAAAAAATTACATCCAGCCAGCAGGCTATGGACATGGAAGCTCGCTATGGCGCGCACAATTATCATCCCCTGGGCGTGGTTATCGCACGTGGTAAAGGTCCCTTCGTGTGGGACGTGGAAGGCAAAAAATACTTCGACTTCCTCTCCGCTTACTCTGCAGTGAACCAAGGTCACTGCCACCCGAAAATCATCGGCGCGATGATCGACCAAGCTCAAAAGGTGACCCTCACCTCCCGCGCATTCTACAACGATTGCCTGGGACCGTTCGAGAAATACGTCACCGAGACCTTCGGCTATGACAAGGTTCTCCCCATGAACTCTGGTGCCGAGGCTGACGAGACGGCTCTGAAACTCTGCCGCCGTTGGGGTTACGACAAGAAAGGTCTTCCTGAAAACCAGGCTAAGATCATCGTGTGCGAAGGCAACTTCCACGGCCGTACCATCACCATCGTCTCCCTCTCCAACGATCCTGATTCCTACGCAGGCTTCGGTCCTTTCACCCCTGGCTTCATCCGCATCCCTTACAATGATGTTGATGCTTTGGCAAAGGCTTTGGAAGATCCCATGGTTTGCGGTTTCCTCGTGGAACCCATCCAAGGTGAGGCGGGTGTCTATGTCCCCGATGAAGGCTATTTGAAGAAATGTTACGACCTCTGTAAGGCGCACAATGTGCTCTTCATCGCCGATGAGGTGCAAACGGGTATCGCTCGTACGGGTAAGATGCTCGCATGCGACCACGAAGGTGTCCGTCCCGACATTTTGGTGCTCGGTAAGGCGCTCTCCGGCGGTACAATGCCTGTTTCCGCAGTGTTGGCTGACGACGACATCATGCTGAACATCAAACCCGGTGAACACGGTTCCACTTTCGGTGGCAACCCCGTTGCTGCTCGCGTGGGTATCGCTGCTCTCGAAGTGGTGAAGGAAGAAAAACTCGCTGAACGCGCTGAATACCTCGGCAAGATTTTCCGCGAAGAGATGGGCAAGGTCAACAGCCCGATGATCAAGCAAATCCGCGGTAAAGGTTTGCTCAACGCTATCATCATCCAACCCACCAACGGAAAAGAGGCTTGGGACGTTTGCGAGAAAATGCGCGACCTCGGCGTGTTGGCAAAACCGACCCACCAACACATCATCCGTTTCGCTCCTCCATTGGTCATCACCGAAGAGGAACTTCGCGAAGCTATCGCCCTCATCAAGGAAGCCATCCTCTCTTTCGAGTAATGATAGAAACCCCTGTAGAGACGCAATGCATTGCGTCTCTACAATACAAAAAAAACGGAGGCCTAAGGCTCTCCGTTTTTTTTATTCATAATTCATAATTCATAACTCATCTCACCATCTCTTCTAGTTCTTCCGCCGAAAAACAAACATTGATGACATCCGACTTCTTCGGCTTCCTGATTTTCTTTTTCCCGGAAGCTGGGACAGCTCGAACATAACGGTAGCACATCCCATAGCCGGAACGGTAGCACATCAACATTTGGTAGGAGACCTGTGAATCTCCGGAAAGTAGTCGATCGCGAACGCTCCATTCCACTAAAGATTGATCCTTCTTTATCATGTCAAACTGACTCAAGACACTGTGATGAAACACCAAGTTTCCATCCTCAATACTCAAGGAATCTACACGGGTCATGAAGTCGAGCAACATTGGGAGTCTCTCGTTGATGTTCGCGATATAGGCGTTTAATGCGAAACGCGCTCTTTCTCTTTCGGAAAGCGTGTCTCCGTGAACAATCGACCACATCTCTTGAGGTGTGATAAAAATGGTGACAGTGCTGTCCTTTTGGGACAAATGGAAATGAAGGATTAACCCGCCTTCTACTTCGGTCAGGTCGGTGAATAGTGTCGTTTCCGATGCACTGAATCTTAGCTGCTTTTTGATTTCTTGCTTGATGATTGCGGTGTCGCTCGATAGCTGACAAGATGGATTGAGGTGGCAGTAATAATTCAGATTCTGATAATCATACGCCATGCTGTCAACCACGTTACAGCCTGACACTAAGGGGCACAACACACGGTTGTATTCGACGACATCTCTGGCGTATTTGTCGAGCTTCAGCTGTTCCTCAATCTTGTCCGAAGTGATTTCGTCAGCTGGTATCGCAATCAATTTGGCGTTCCGAATTTCATCCGTTGAAATTTCAAGATTTAACGCCTTGTGGGTACTATCTTCAATATAGAGTATTTTGTACCCTTTTAAGTGCTGATAAAGGTTTTCCAGGGAGACAAGAACTGTGTCGTCCATGATGTAGGGCAGCTCCAACATATTCTCAAGATTCTGTCTTATGGTGACACAATAGAAATTTTTGAATGACGTGAATTCTGAAGGATTCATGTTGAAATTCAGATTGTCTTTGTTTAAAAGAAGGAGAATCTCTATGAATCCGTCGCGGTAATCCACTTTCGCGGAACGGTAAATGTCGGGTTGCGTCTCCACCGATCCTTCCCAATCCTCGAGGGTTGCCTTCAGAAAGTCCTTTTTTAGGAAGGTCTCCATCTGTTCGTCGGTGGCTTCAGTGATTTTGGAGGCTTCAAGTATAAAATCTTGGAGCTTTGTGTTGGAGAAGAAAATATGGAAACTGTCGGTGCGGGCGATGTTCTCATAAGCAGCCAAAAAATGGTAACCGGCATCGGCCATATCATCCGCCAGATAGTTGCCTTCTGTAAACAGCAAGGTCTCTTTCCAGAATAGAATCAAATTGTCTAGATCCTCCTCTACATACGAGTAGGCCGTGTCGAGGACTGTGGTGTGGAAAACAACCGTGTCGCCACTTAGCCATACGCTGTCGATGCTTAGGGGATAGTCTTCTGTTACCGTTTTTGAGCAGTCATATTTGTTTTGGAACCAAAGACTCATGAACACGTCGTGGCGGGCAATCCAAGTCAAAGAGTCTTGATATTCGGTTTTTTTCCGGTCGGCCCAAATCTGTTTGAACTCTTCGGGGGTGTATGTTAAGGAAAATGAGCGGCGGGAACTGTCCAGGGTTATGTAGATGACGAATCCACCGTCCATTTTCAACAACTTTTCGTACAGGCCTTTACATGCATGTATTTCGAATCGATACCGGAACACATCTGCGAAATACTGCTTCAGTTCCTCGTTGCTACGGTCGAACATATAATCATCCTTCATCGTGATGACTTCGTGCAGGTAGTTCGGCTGGTAGAAAAAACTATCGACAACGCAGCCTTGCATTTTCAAAGGACAGATTTGCTTCGAGACTTTTGTCACCTCACTGGCGTAGCTCTCCTTTGTGAGAGTCTGCGCCTCCACCGCAACAGCGACGAATAAGAGCAAAACGACGAAGATGCCCCGTAAAGTCCCCACGCCTGAGACAACACGGCGCGAGTCTCCGGCATTCCCCAAAGAACATGCACTCCAATTATGCATTATGAATTCCAATTATGCATTATGCATTATGCATTATGCATAATGCATAATGCATAATGAATTATGAATTATGAATTAGAAAGAAGTCGTTACCGACAAACCGCAACCATACGATGCGGGTACCGCGCGGCAGACACCGCCCACGCAGAGGATGCCCTCCTTGGTCTTGCCGAAGTTCAAGGCAATGCGCGTGGTGTTCCACACGTAAGCACACGAGATGTTGTAGTAGTGAGTCTTGTGGTCGGGCAGCGGGTTGCCGTAGTTCCATTCATCACCGATGGAGACGAACCAACTCGGGCTGAAAGAGTACTCCAACATGGCGTAGGCGCAGCTGCCGTCGTCGTCCTTGGTGTAAAGATGCTGTAACTCAAGACGTAAGGCATGTTTGGGCGTAATCTTGTAGGACAAGTCGGAGGCAACCAAATGTCCGCGCATCATGCCTTCGTGTCCTTGCAGAATCTCCAGATTGTAGGTGATGTAATTGTAGGCTAAAATCCATTTCCAGTTTTTGTTGTTAAAACGGTGACTGATTTCCAGTCCGATGTCTTGATACAAAAGATCGGGGCCGAATTTGAAGAAGGAGGAGGTATAACCCATGGTGCCGATGGGTGTGCCGTTATCAAGTGCCTCTTGTACAGGTACTTGCTCGATATCGTGGAAACGGGAATAGTTGAAGGTCAAGTCGGTGCCGTACTTGCCGCCAAGCACACTCTTCTTGGGGATCTGGTAGTTGATTTGCAATTGCGCACCAATTTGGCCATTACACTGGCTGGCGTAGCTGTAGTCGCCAATCAACTGGTAGGAATACTGACGGTTAATGGCAGGAATGCAGTTGATCATCAGTTCTGAATTGTAGTACGCCCAGCGTTGGGAACGGAATTCCATGTTGTCGGCACGGATGAAAGACGCTGCAACGCCAAAGCCTTTCATAGCGTAAGTGGCGGAGACGAAAAGGGCTTCGCCAGGTTTGTAGATGAAATCGTTGGTGATGTTCGGGTCGTTTATCTTGCGGGCATATTCGGCGTCGAGGCGGAAACCTTCGTATCCGAAAGTGGCACGTGCCGCCCATGTCATGACGTTCTCCGGTATTTTTTCATGAGGAATAACCGCTGTTCCGGCTTCACCCAAACTGTCTGTATAAGTGAAATAGATATCCTCGTCTGAGTTTTCGAATTTACTCACTAAACTGGCACCCACATGCGCGGTAAATCCCTTTTCACGGATTACAGGAAACATTTCGCCAAAGGAAAGTTCTACGTCCGCGCCGCGCACGTAATCATGTCGGCCTATGTAGCTTTCGAAGTTGTTGCGTTCCATGCCCCATACGCCTTTGATGTAGATGCCCTTGTATGGGGTGAGCTTGATGCGCGCACCCAGCAAACTGTTGTCAATGCCCAGTTGGCGGTCCTCGTAAGCTCTGAGCGTCAATCCGTTACCGAATTGCTCGTAGAAGGTACCTGCCGTCACCGAGATGAACTTGTTGGTGTAGTCGGCGAAGAAATACTTGATACCCTGACCTTTATATCCGATTTTCTCGAAGTCGATGAGCGGGAACATGTAGAATTCGTAGCGCGCCCCTGCGGAGAATCCACCGTTACTGTATAAAATGTTGAGGAAGGCGTTGGCGCGAACCTTCGAATCCACAGGCTCCGCCCCGATAATGGAGTCGGGAATGTAATACATGCCGTTGAAACCGAAGTCGCCGCTGATGCGCCCGTTTCCGATTTGGTGTTGTGCACTCGCCGTAAATCCGCACAATAGCAGCACGGAAGCGAGCAAAAGTCGCTTGATAGATTTGAAAACCATACAGTTATATAAAGTTGAGACTTACTTTTTGACTAAGGATTTGATGATTTCATAGACCTCTTCCTCGCTACCGGGAGCGTAGGAGGTGTGCTGCCACACAATCTCGCCGTCACCATTCAGAATGCACATATACGGCACATCGTTGACGTTCATGGCGCGCTTGAAATCGGAGTTGACATCCAATAACACGGTGTATTCCCAGTTCTTGCCGTTCACGAACGGTGCCACGCGTGCACTGGTCTTCGCGTCGTCGATGGAAATGGCATACAGTTTCACTCCTGTCTCTTCCACCCAATCCTCATATTCGTCGGCAATGGCCAACAGCTCGGCGATGCAAGGCTTGCACCAAGTGGCCCACAAACTCACAATCACCGGCTTGCCGTCGTTTTGGATGTCTTGGGTGTTGAAAGCATTGCCGTTAAGGTCTTGAATCTCTACCGCCGGCAATTTGGCCAAGTGCTTGTCTTTGGCTTCTTGTGCAAAAACACTGATACTCAGTATTAAACAAAAGCTAATGATGATGCTCTTTTTCATATTCTTGAAGTTTTATTATTTATTGCGATTTTGAAATAAGGGATTGTCGTCTTGTCCCTCTTCCGTCGGATAATGAATTTGCAAATAATCAGACAACCCATTCTCGGGCGACGGCGCGTATCTCATGGTTATGGAGCTGTTTTCGTCAAGAATGAGATGGTCAGGAAGGGTTTCGATGCCTTGTTGCGCAAGCCAGTCATATTGCCCGTCGAAATACAGCATCGGCCAGTCGAACTGCTTACCATACTGCTTGATAAAGGCTTGGTAGCTCTTTTTGTCGGGGTCGGTGCATAGACTTACGAATTGCACCCGTCCGTCATATTTGCTTTGTAATTCTTTGATAATCAACATTTCTCTTATGCAATTGATGCAATCCGTTTGGAATACCTGTAAATAGACAGGCTTCCCCTTGTATTGTTTAAGACGCACCTTGTGCCCTTTCTCATCCAGAAAAGTCAATTCGTCCTGGATCTTCGCGTCCCGCGTTAATTGTTCTAATTTGTTGTTTATCAATTGAGTGTGGTTCTCAAAGGTGGTCGTCTGGCGAATGTAGTCAAGTACTTTCAGCACCTGTCCCCGGTCAAATTCTTCATTGTCCAAGAATCCGATTAAATTCTTGATAATCACCAATTCACGGAGACGGGCGTTCGACAGCTTCGGGTCGCGGCCCACTTCGTTGAAAAGGGTGGGGTAGTCAGGGTTCTCGTTGATGGTACGGTTAAGCAACTCTTTGCTGATTCGGGGGGAAGAGTAAAGATAGCCTTCGTAAAATTGGTTGAAAAGCGCCATGTAGGCGGGGTTGTAGTAGAGAATGTAGTCGTTGTCGAAGTACTTTTCGTAAAGAGAAACGGGCTTTTTGGGGTATTGCAGCAAATCCAGCGTCCCCAAGGTGTAAAAGCCGTAAGCTTGGTAGAAATTGGTCGGATTGTATTGGAAATCAAAGTGTTCGGCGATGATGGCATGAACCGTGTCGAACACATTGTATTCCGCACCGTAGATGAGCGGGTAGGCGTATGCATCAACCACGCTGTTGTAGTATCGGGAGAAACGGTTGATCTTGTAATTGAGATCCGCAGTGTCCTTTTTCGTGTTCTCAATCTGAAGGAAACCGCCGTATTTTTCAGGGTTGATGAGCTGGAAGAGCGTGCTGTCCATGGTGATGGTGAACGAGTAATCGTTGGCGGGAACGATGAAGAACTCCGCCTTGGCGTTGCGGATAGCGATTTGCGCTAACTTGATGTCGTTGGTGCGGTATTTGAGCGAAAAATGGCCGTTTTTGTCGATGATGTCGGTGGCCACCACGTTGGGGATGCCGTTGAGCAGGTCGTCAAAGACCAACAGCCGCAGCTCTTCGCCCGCCGCAAAGGCCGCACGGCCCGTAATGGTCACGGGCATCTGCGCGTGCGTGGCGGCGAACAGACAGGACAACAGGGCTATATGGACGATACGCAATCTCATTTACTGCTGGTAATCAGGGAGTTTGTAGGAAAGATAAGGGGAATAGTCCGCGCCCAACGACCAAAGCTCGCGCACAAGCGACGAGGAAATCACCCTGCATTGGGCTGAGGCGAGGAACAGCATGGTCTCCAAATCGGGGTAAAGTTGCTGGTTAATGTCGGCCATCTCTTGCTCTTGGCTGAAATCCAAGATGTTACGCACACCGCGAATAAGGTAGCGGGCTTTTTCTTGACGACAGAATTCGGTGGTGAGTCCGGTGTAGGCACGCACTGAAATGCGCGGCTCGCCAGCGTATAGGTCTGATATCCAGTGTATTCGTTGCTCAACCGTGAAGGCGTCTTTCTTCTGATAGTTGTGGCCGATAGCGATGATGATTTTGTCGAAAAGCGGTAAGGCTTTGGCGATGATGTCTTCGTGCCCTTTGGTGAAGGGAGAGAAGGAACCGGCGAAAACAGCGGTTTTTTCCATGGTCAGTCGCGGATGATGGTGAAGTTATAGTCGTCGAGGAATTTGATGAGACGCGAGGGCTTGAATTCCACTGAGGTGGACTGCTCTTGGGAGACCACGTAATCCATTTGTCGGATGATTTCTTGCGAAATCTTGTCGAAGGTTTGCGGTGTGGGCTCTCCGGCAATGTTGGCGGAAGTGGAGATGAGCGGATGCCCCAGCCCGCGAATCAACCGCCGGCAGAAATCGTGCTGCACGATGCGGATCGCGATGGTGCCGTCAGAGTGAATGAGCTTTTCGGGCAGGTTGTAGGCGGATTGATAGACGAACGTGGTGGGACGGGTGACGTGAGCCAGCAAATCCCACGCAATCAGCGGAATCTTCTTGACGTACATGGGAAGCCGCTGCATCGAGTCAAGTAGGATGATCATGCTCTTTTTCTCGTTGCGCTGCTTGATGCTGTAAATCCGCGACACCGCCTCCTCGCAGGTCGCGTCACACCCGATACCCCACACTGTATCAGTGGGATACAATATCACCTTGCCCTCTTTTAGCAGGGTTATGCACTTTTCAATTTCCTCTTCCATGACCGTGGAATTTAAACCGCAAATATACAATTTTTATCTATTATCACGATGCGATGTAAATAAAAAAAAGCCGCCCGGAAAAACTGCCGGACGGCCTTTGTTTGATTTAAGGTTGAGGGTTTAAGGTTGAGGGTTTAAGGTTGAGGGTTTAAGGTTGAGGGTTTAGGGTTTAAGGGTAATCTCTAAACCTTAAACCTTAAACTCTAAACTATTTTTTCACGAAACGTTTCGTCACCACACCCTGTTCGGTCGTCACGCGCACGAAATACATGCCGTTGGCCAAACTGGAAACATTGATGTGGGTCAGGTTGTCGATCACGTTAACCGTGTTGATCAGTTTGCCATAGACATCGTAAACCTCCATGCCGATCACGTTCACGTCGCCGTCAACGCGGACATCGACGAACTCCTTGGCAGGATTCGGGTAGAGGGTCACGTTGCTTTCGAGGTAGCTGTTGAGGTTCGTGGTGGTTGCCTCGATGGAAGAAGACCATTCGCTCTCGTTGCCTTCCTCACAAACGGCCTGCACCCGGATTTGATAGGTGGTCAGCGGGGTGAGGTTGGTAATCGTGTAAGAGTTCGTGGTAGCAGTTGCGGAAGCCAAGGTGCCGCCAATAGGACCGTACTGGAGATTCCATCTCAACACAGCAGCGTTGTCCCAAGTGACGGTGATGCTCTCAGACTGAACGTTTGTTGCGGTCAAGCCGGTAGGAGCGTCGCAAGGTTCAACAGGTTCTGCCTCCGTCGTGAAGGTCTTGTCCTGACCGTAATGCGTGCCATTAGCGGTGGTCACGAATGCACGATAGGTGTAGGTCGTGGTGGCGTTGAGGCCAGTGAGGTTGTAGGCCATCGTGGCACCCGTAGCGTTCACCGTGGTGTAGGTGGAAGCGCTGGCAGCTTTCCATTCGAAACCTTGAGCCGTGATGGTCACGTTGTCGGGGTTAGCGACAGAACCGTTCAGCGTAGCAGCGTTGTAGGTAACGTTGGTAGCGTCAGCTGTGGTAGCAGAAGGCTCGGTCGGTTGACCTTGTTGCTGCGTCGTGAAGGTCAGCTCGTCGCCATAAACGGTGTTGCCGTTGTAGGTGATGAACGCCTTGAAGGTGTAGCTGGTGCCAGGAGTCAACGTGGTAAGGTTAGCGGTGAAGGTGTTGCCAGTGCCCGTACCTGCGATTTGCGTGTAGGTGCCGCCCGTGGTGGTCTTCCACTCGAAGCCCTTAGCCGTGATGGTCACGCTGCTGGGGTTCGTGATGGAAGCGTTCAAGGTAGCAGCCGTTTGTCCGATAGCAGTAGCGGCATTGGTAGCAACTGTCGGGTCGGTAATGACGGGACCGCTGCCATTACAATCGGTGGTGAAGGTATAAGTGGTGTAGGTGCTCATGCTATCATGAGAGAAAATCACCGTGCCGTCAGGACCTGCGATAGAGAATCCGGCTTCGTATTCATAGGTGCCAGATGTCCAGAGGAGAGAAGTGGAGAGGTTGTCACAAAGGGTGACCGTCTCCGTGACTGAAGAACCGGCTGTCATCTCCAGAACGGCTATCGTGGCGCCATCTTGTTGAACTGTGAGAGAACCACCGTTCCAGCCGTCACCATAGGAGTCTGTAAGAACGAATGTGTAAAAACATGCGTCAGCAGCAGGGCAGTTCGGGGTGGTGAAGGAGGTCGTCGTGTACTGGGAAGTTTCGTCGCCGCAGTCGGCTTTCACACGCACATCGTAGGTGGTGAGACCTGTGAGGTCCGTGAACGAGTAGCTGGGCGTGTATGCTACATCTGTGGTCCAAGTGGTTTCGGAAGATTCCTTATACTCCACAATCCAAGAGCTTTCGGTGCCGCCGGGCATCCATGTGAGGTCGGCTGAAGTGACACCGATATTTGATACGGTCAGATCGGTGGGCTTGGGACAGGTGTTGGGGATACAGGTCACGGTCAAGGCGAAACCAGATTTCACTACAGAACCATCAGAGTAGAACACGAGGGTTAATGGACCGGTTGAGGATATCAGTTCAGTAATAGTAAGGTTTTCACCCTTGAACTCACCCAACATAGTACCGGTTATGTCGGAACCGTCATAAATACGGAGGTAGTCGCAGCAAGATTCCGTGTTCACCGTACCGGAAATGGCAACGAGGTTGCCCGGGGTCTCCGGATTGATGGTCAGGGTAGAGTTGCAGCTACTGCTATAGTCGCCGTTTGGACCACCGTCATCGTAAATGGTCAGGGCGCAGGCGGAAATGGAGTTGGAACCAGAGGACGGCATAATGTACGTACCGGGTTGGATGGTGTAGGGTCCTACCCAGATGCTTTCGTCGCCCGCACCGCAAACGGCTTGCACATAGAAATCGTATGTGCTGTCAGCATCTAAGTTTTCTATCTCATACGGGTTGGTGGTGACGAGTTCAGTAGTCCCTTCGCCCAATGTGAAGCCGGTGGTACCGTACTGAATGTTCCAATCGGTTTCTCCACCTCCTGGAGTCCATCCAAGGGTGATGGAAGTGGTTGTGTTCGCCACAGAGGTCAGGTCGCTGGGTTCAGGACATGAAGGAATGTTCATCACCATCACATTGTCAAGCCAATAGTAATATGAACTGCTGTTAGAGTTCTGGCGGAAAGCAATGTAACGGTTTGGACCAGTCATTGTTGTGGAGTCGAAATCGACCACGTATTGGTTCCAGCTGGTGTTAGCGGGTTGGATAATACGAACAGACTCGAATGTGGTCACATCGGTCGGGTCGCTCATCACACCCACTTCGAAGGTGCCGGAGGAGGTGGTGCTCTCCGCCTTCAACATGAACTTCACACGCAAAGTGTTGATGTCAGCACCGAATTGCGGAGACACAGCCGTGGTGGGAGTTGTAGTCGGCGACTGGAAGTAGAGGCTGTTGGGGGTGGAGGAATACTGGGTGGAAACGATGTACGGAGCACTGCCGGAAACAATCGGGAAGGACCAGCAATGCGGTCTGGAGGAAGTGCCGGCAGTATAGCTGTCAAAATTCTCGGTATAAGGCAGTGTGTTTATGACATCACATTCAGTGTAGAAGGATATGGATATGTAAGGGCTGATATTATCGCCGTCTTCACATTCGTTGGCCACGCGCACGATGTAGTGGGTGTTGGCCGTGAGATTTGTTATTTGGTAGGGCGAAGTGACAGACGGTATCTCCGTCCAATCAGGGTCATTGTCACCTTTGTAGAAGATAACAGAGGAAGTGGCGGTAGTGGCCCATGAAATGTCGGCGGTGGTAGTACTGGTGGAGTCAACCGTCAATGCGGTCGGAGCGTCGCAGTTGATCTCCGTAATGCTGATGTTATCGACAGATGCGGGAGGCATGTTACTAACCGAACCGTCGTTATGCCATAAGAAGTAGATACGCAACACAGTGGTTTCGTCCAAACCAGGTAACGCCATGCTGTAAGTCTGGTAGGATGTAGCCGTGTTGAAGTAGTTGGGATTATCCGTGTTATAGTTGGGTACCAAGGCGGTAGAACCATCAGGTTGGCTGAGGGTGCCAGCCGTCACAGGTACGGGAGCGCCTACGAAAACTCTCATGTAGTCATAGCTGCTTTCTCCGTTGCTGCGCCAGTCAAAGGAGAGGATGTAGCCGCTCGGGTTGGCCGGGAACTCAATGTCTCGATATGCCCAAACATTGCTGGTGGTGTTGTCATAAGTGTTGGTAACACCATTGTTTGAAGAAATATACATGGAGTGGGTGCCGCCGTTGTTCGCAGCAGTACCAACAACCCACTGGTTAGTTTCTGTGCCGTTGATGAAGGAGAATGAAGCAGCTTCGTCGGCATCTTCAAAGTCGCAGTCGTAAGGCAAAATAGCCGGAATCTGTGTGGTCATGAACGTGGTGTTCCACCAGAAGCTGGTTGCATTGCCACAGTTGGCGCGTACATAAACAGTATAAACGGTGTTCGGGTTCAAATCCTCAGCTAAGTATTCAGGAGAACCCGTCACGGATGTGTAGTTTACGGTGTCCATGTCCACTTCGTCTGTGCCAGGAACGATGGCGAGGTCCCATGCACTCTCACTGTCTCCTTCAGTCCATGAAATCGTAGCGGTTGTGCCCGTGATATTGTCGACAACAATGTCAGTTACGTGTGCACACGTTGGGATGAGGTCGAAGGTGATATTATCCACATACATGTAGCTGAGATAGCTTTGCGGGATACGGAAGGCAATGTAGTGACCGTTGCCGGTATATTCATCCAAATTCACATCCAATAACTGCCATTCGCTGTTGTTAGTGGGAGTGAGGTTGTCGCTCAACAATTCGAATGTGCTATAATCGGTAGGATCAGTCATTACACCCACTTGGATGTAGTAAGTAGGAGTAGTCTTGTACGCCCAGAAACGAACTTGCAAGTCGTTGATGGAGATGCTGGCGTCGATTTCGGGAGAAACCAAGTAGGAGAAGTAAGCACTGGAACCGTAGAAGTAAACGGAATAGTCTTCGGAATAAGCATACGTAGAAGATAAGTAGGGATAGGAGGTGCTGGAGTTGGTGATGGTGGACCAGCAGTCCGCACTGTTGCTAGCACTGCCAGGAACAGGGTCGAAGTTTTCCGTGTAAGGAAGCGTGTTGATGACAGAACAATTCGTCTGGGCGCTTGTTATGGCCCACTCACTCATATTGCTACCGCCACAAAGGGAACGAATACGGACAACTATGTTGGTGTTTTCGCTCAGACCAGTGATGGTATGGGGTGAAGTGACGGAACCTTCGCTGATCCATACGGAATCAATCATGTATTCCATCTCCCAAGAGGTCTCCGTATTGCCCGGAATCCAAGCCACGGTGATGCTGTTGTCGGTTACGTTCGTTACATACGGGTTGGGGGAGGAACAAGTAGCGGTACTGTCGCAGGGCACTCCGAAAATCACATTGTTACGGTTGGAGGAGGTGCTGGGAGAACTAGTAGGAGGAAGAGTGTATGCGGAATTGTCGTTATAAACGTAAGCAGAGAGACTTTGTGGCGTTGAGTGACAATAGAAAGAATTGGCATCGGTCCATGAACCAGTCTCGTCCACCATAATGACGGCAAGGTTGTCCACACCATTGTATTGGAAAGGAGAGGTGAATTGGATAGTGTTCCATCCAGTAGTCCAGGTGAAACTGCCGTCGTATACCAATTGTGCCGTGCTCGAGTTAACCCAACTGGTGCCTGCCTGGTTGGTATGCATCAAATAGAGTTTGATGGTACGGGTCGGCGTGTTGACTGTGGCGGCGTTGAAGGCGATAGATTGAAGGTTGGCTGCACCGTTCATCTCGGAAGCCAAGTAAATCTGCTGCGAATAAGCGTAATTGTAATAAGTGTAATCTGGCAAGTAGCCGGAAGTAGTGGTACCGGTACCAATTTCCAAGTCGCCGCCTACCATGCAGGAACGAGTGGTGAATGATTTGAACACCGTATCAGCTTCATCCTCGGAGCAGTTAGAGACTACAAACACATCATATTCCGTATTGATGGTAAGACCAGAAATCATGAATTGTGTGCTTCCGGTTACGCTTTGAACGTTCCAGTTGTTTTGGTCGGCTTCAGAATAGCCTACCGTGTAGCTGCCAGGGCCAAAGATAGGTTCATCCCATGTCACCAAAGCGGAGTTGGTTGTGATTTGTGACACTCTCACATTCAATGGGGAAGAACAGCTCGGATTGGTTCTGAAGGTGTGTTTGAATGTCCAGCCACTGTATTCTTCGCTACCGCAGACGGCACGCACATAAATGTCGTAATTCGTGTCATCCTGCAAGCCCGTGAGAGTGAAAGGATGAGTAGAAGCAGAGACGGGGGTACAAGTGTCGGGATCACCATTCGCGAGCACAACTGCGATTTCCCAGCTGCTTTCCTCACCTCTGGGTGTCCAAATGATGTCGGCACCCTCAGAGGTGTAATTAGTGATAGCGACATCTGCCGGTTTCAAACAAGTGGAAATCACATCCAATGTTACATTGTCAATGTAGGCGTAACAATAAGTGCTAGTGTATTCGTTTTTGAATGCAATATAGGTGCCAGTGCCGGTGTATTGGTCGAAGGTCACGATGCGCTCGTCCCATGTGCTGACGGATCCAGCAACTGGATAAACGGTGTCGACAGGAGTGAAGGTGCTTCCGTCGGTAAAATCATCAACCACACCCACAATCAGACGGTCGGTGGCATTGGATGCTCTGTAAGCAAAGGAGACCTGCAAAGTGTTGATGGGAATCATCTCATCAACGGCTGGCATGATGGCCATGTTGTATTGCGTGGCACTGCCGACGTAGAAGTAGAGGGAACCAGAACCTTGGTAGTTGGTAGAACTAATGTAAGGCGTTGTACCGCTGGTGTAGGTGCTGTACTTGGTCCAGCAGCTCGGATAGTTGCTGGCACCGCCAGTGCCGTAGGTGTCAAAGTTTTCTGTGTATGGAAGTTGGTCAATAGGTGCGCATGCCGTTCTGAATGTGGTGCTACGCCATAAGCTGGTGTCACCGTTGGAACACATGTTGGCCACGCGGACGTTGTATGTGGTGGAAGCGAGCAACGGGTTTGAGAAGCTGAAAAAGGTGTCGATCGGGAATTCGGTGACCACGTCATCGTCGTCCCAATCAAGGTCAGAAGTCTTATATTGTAAAATGTATGAACCAGCATCTTCGGGTGTTCCCCATGTGATGTCGGCATTGTAGGCGGTGATGTTGGAAACGGTCAAAGTCCCTGTCGAATGACAACTGATATCGCCAGGGATGATTTCCAATTGGATTTGGTTCTTTATGTCCATAACCGTACCGCTATAGCTACTGGGAGAAGTGGGGTCATAGTCGGTGGGGTCGCTGTAAATGCGAAGAGCCATGCCTGTTGCATCGAATACACGGTAGTACGTTGTGGATTCCCAGGAACCCGTGTTGTCATCCACGATGACGGCAAGGTTGCTGGCACCATCATAGACGAAGGGAGTGGTCAAGGTGATGGAGGTCCAAGCTCCGATAGGAAAGGTTACGTTGCCACTGTAAGCCAAATCAGCGGCTGTAACGGTGATCCAGTCAGAACTGCCGGAAAATGACGTTTTGTTGGTGTGCACCAAGTAGATGGAGAGGTTACGAGTCCTTGAGTAAGAGCCTTCGTTGTAGAAAGCAATGCTGGTGATGGTGCCACTCATTCCAATCTCAGCACTCGTGTAAATCTGCTGAGTCAGAGAGTAGTTGTAGAGACAATAGCTGGGCAAATAGCCATCGGTAGCCGTTCCGCCGTTGCCGGGAATCTCTACGATTTGCTGCGCCGACAACTGCATGGAACCTAACCCAAGCATGATTGTCAGCAATAGAAGTAAGAGCTTCTTCATAATGATTTTTTTTAGTGAATAATTATTTTGGTTAAAAATGAATAATTTTTTACGACCTTAAAGTTATCAACAATTAACGTTTGAAAACAAAACGCAAAATTAAAATAATTCTGATAATGGAACAGGAGAAATAATCTTTTTTTTTATTAACAAATTATCAACAGCCTGTCAACAATACTTCTGTGAGATTTATCAATGAATTATTAACTTGTATATATTCAAATTTTATGTACCTTTGCGCCGCGAAAAAATACATAGTTATAATATGGAAAACAAACCCTATGTGCGTCCTTCTTGGGACGAGTATTTCATGGAAATTGCTGATACAGTGAGCAAAAGAGCTACCTGCGACCGCGGGCGCAGCGGTTGCGTGGTCGTGCGCGACCGCCAGATTCTGGTCACGGGATATGTGGGGGCTCCCAAAGGATTGCCGCACTGCGACGAGGTCGGCCATCAGCTCAAACAGATGGTCCACGAGGACGGCACGGTCACCCAGCACTGCGTGCGCACCGTCCACGCCGAGCAGAACGCCATCTGCCAGGCCGCCAAGCTGGGCATCTCCCTCAACGGTGCCACCCTCTATTGCCGCATGACTCCCTGCCGCACCTGCGCCATGCTCATCATCAACTGCGGCATCACCCGCGTGGTCTGCGCCAACAAATACCACGCCGGCCAGGAATCCGAGGAGATGTTCCGCCAAGCCGGCGTCCAACTGGAGTTCTTCTCCGACGAGGTGGTGAAGTATGATAAGCAATGATGAATATTTTGAAACTACTTCCTTAAGCAGCCTCGAAGAGGCAAGACGCACGAAGTGCAAGTAACCCCACACAAGCGACGTAGGAGCACAGTGTGGGGGTAGCACACAAGCGACGTAGGAGCACAGTGTGGGGGGTAGCACACAAGCGACGAAGGAGCGCAGTGTGGGGGTATCGCACAAGCGACGTAGGAGCACAGTGTGGGGGTATCGCACAAAAATAACCAATCACCAAATAAACCTTTATGTCAACTTTTCTCTGGGAATCCATCGCTTTCGGCCCGATACATAGCAGACGACTGGGCCACTCTCTGGGCATCAACCTTATGCCTGTGGATGAGAAAATCTGCTCGTTTAACTGCCTCTATTGCGAGTGCGGTTGGACGCTGGAAAAGAATTTGAACGCGCGCGAACCTTATCCGTTGGAAATCGTGATGGAGGCTATTGAGCGCAAGTTGGCCGAATGTGCCGGCACCCAAACGCCCGTCGATAGCATCACCTTCTCGGGCAACGGCGAACCGACCTTGTACCCTTGGTTCGATCAAGTCATTGACGGGCTGTTGGTCTTGCGCGACAAGTACTACCCGCAGGCCATCATCACCTGCCTGTCGAACGCCACGCAGCTCTACCGTCCCGAGATCGTGCGAGCCTTGCAGCGTATCGAGAACCCGATGTTGAAGCTCGACGCGGGCACGCAGGAGATGCTGGACATCATCAATGCGCCCATCGTACCTGTTGATATAGAACAGGTTACCGATCAACTCTGCACTTTCAACGGCAATCTCGTCATCCAGACGCTATTCTTCGGTGGCGAACACGACGGCAAACCCTTCGACAACACCCAAGATCCCTCGTGGTCGCAGTGGCTCGCCCGTATCCGCCGCATCCGCCCCAAACGCATCGTGATTTATTCCCTCGATCGCGAAACCCCAGCTCTGCAGCTCAGAAAGTTCGGGAAGGAGGTACTGGAAGGCATTGTGGAGAAATTGCGCGCCGAAGGGTTTGAAGCGTTCAGCTATTAGCTGTTGGCTTTTGGCCTTTAGCTTTTAGCCAACAGCCAATAGCCAATAGCCATTTTTAATTCTTTTTTAATTGAAAAAATATTATCTTTGCCGCGTATTTTAGAAAAATTGTATAGTATGAAAAAATATCTCTTACCGTTGTGTGTAATGGCTTTGCTGGCAGTGGGTTTCTCTTCCTGCAAGCCCGATGAAGAAATCTATAACCCCACTTGCAAGATCAGCAAGATTTGGTATCTCAGTGATGTGGGTGAACCCAATGAGGTCTATCTGTATAATGACAAGACCCAAGATTTGGAGCAAATCATTGTCGATAGTATCTATTCTTTCGACTTTACTTATGAAAAAGACCACTCGATTAAGCATATTAAGCATGTGGGCAAGAATTACCATGTGGGCAAGAATTACACCGAGGAGATCGCTTTCGAAACCACTGACCGACTGGTGGATAAGATGACCTACACCGTTGACGGCGAGGTCCGTTTGGAATATACTTTCCACCGCAATGAGAACAAGAAAGACAAAGCGTACCAACGCATCGATTCCATCAATGTGATGTATGATGTCGCATTTTATGAGCAATATTTCGATGACATTTCGAATAAGAGCATGAAGTATCCGCTCTATCATAAAATCTTTGGTGATTACAAAGAAATCGCTGAGATTGTTGCGGAGAGACAAACCAAAGACCTCGTTATGTTCTCAGTGAAGAAGTTCACCTACGATCCAGGCAAACATAAAAAGTATGAAAACATCGCCCAATATGTGGAAGAATTTCCTAGAGAAAAGACCGTTGTCACGCATACTTATCAATATGATTTGAATGCCTATAACCCGTTCTATGGTCTGCCGTTTGCATACGCTGACATGGCCGGTTACTATAAAAACCTCAAAGTGGCGGAGCATATTGAAAAAGTTGTGGCTGGCTCTGCCCCCAAAGTGACGGATATAACATACGATTACAGTGGAATGCACTATATGAATGACAAGGGTTATCCTCGTCAGTTTGTGACACGTTCCACGGAAACCAATAATATCCCCAGATACACATATATTTTATATAAGAAGTAGAATCGATGATGAAGTTCCATCAAGCGGGAAAACTCATTATTTTTGTCAGTCTCTTTACTATTTTTCTGGCATCGCTTTGCTATGTTCTCTTTTTGGCAAACCTTTGGTGGGTGAACCTGATTTTCTTCTCGCTGATGTTGATTGTCGGTGTGTTGATCGTGCGCTTCTTCCGCGTGCCCACACGTGTCATCAACAAGGTGGAGGACGGGGTTCTTTCCCCGGCAGACGGCACGATTGTGTATGTGGGCAACGCCTTCGAACATGAGTATTTCAAGGACGAGCGGCTGAAGATTTCCGTTTTCATGTCCATCAACAATGTGCATGTGAACAGTTATCCCATAACGGGTGTGATTTCCTATACTGCCTATCACCCGGGCAAATACGCTTTGGCCAAGCTGCCGAAATCCTCAGTCGATAATGAGCACAACACCATTGTGGTTCGCAACTCCGAGACGGAAGTGCTCTTCCGCCAGATCGCCGGTTTTGTGGCGCGCCGCATCATCAGCTATCCCGAAGTGGGTGACCAAGTGGAGCAAGGCGATGAGGTCGGCATGATCAAGTTCGGCTCCCGTGTCGATGTCTTCCTTCCCAAATCCGCCATCGTCGCCGTCCGCAAAGGCGACAAGGTTGTGTCGAAGAAGACGGTGCTGGCATATGTTTAGCTTTTGGCTTTTGGCTTTTGGCTGTTAGCTTTGAGCTTTGAACTTTGAACTTTGGCTATAAACCATAAACTCTAAACCCTCAACCCTAAACTCTAAACCCTCAACCCTCAACCCTCAACCCTCAACCATAACTTTCATGAAACTCTCCGTTATCATAGTCAACTACAACGTTTCAGCGTTTTTGGAGCAGGCGTTAGTGTCTGCGCTGAAGGCGATGCTTGGCATTGATGGCGAGATTTTTGTGGTGGATAACCATTCCGTGGATAACTCTGTGGAAATGGTGAAAACCAAGTTTCCTCAGGTGAAACTGATTGACAACCAAGAGAATGTGGGTTTTGCGAAAGCGAACAACCAGGCCATACGCATCTCTTCAGGCAAATACGTGCTGCTGCTCAATCCCGATACTGTGGTGGAGGAAGACACTTTCGAGAAGTGCATCCGTTTCATGGACGAGACCCCCGATTGTGGTGGTCTTGGCGTGAAGATGGTGGATGGTCAGGGACGCTTCCTGCCCGAGTCGAAACGCGGAATTCCCTATCCGAAAGCCTCTTTCTACAAGCTGTTTGGCCTTTCCAAACTTTTCCCGAAGTCGAAGAAGTTCGGTTCCTACCATGCCACGTATATCGGAGAGGATGAAACCCACGAGGTGGAGGTGCTTGCCGGTGCGTTCATGATGTTGCGCAAGTCGGTGCTCGACGAGGTCGGTCTTTTAGACGAGGATTACTTTATGTACGGTGAAGATATCGACCTGTCGTACAGGATTTTGAAGGGTGGTTACAAGAACTACTATTTTCCCCAGACGCGTATCATCCACTACAAGGGTGAGAGTACCAAGAAAGGGAGCCTGAACTACGTCTATATCTTCTACAACGCGATGCAGATTTTCGCGCGGAAGCATTTTTCCGCCAACAATGCCAAGATTTTCAACGTCGCCATCGATGCGGCTATCTGGTTCCGGGCGGCGTTGGCGGCCCTCAAGCGCATCCTCGGCAAATTGGCTCTGCCGATGCTTGATTTCGCCTTGATCTTCGCTGGTCTGCTCGCACTTTCCAAATATTGGGATCACAACGTGCTCTATCAGCGCAATTCGTCGTTCCCGGATTTCTATTTCAGCCTCATTTTGCCTTCATATGCATTGCTATGGGTGGTGTCAGTGTGGCTGAATGGTGGTTACCGAAAACCGGTCAACCGCTCCTTGCTCAATCGTGGTATTGTGGTGGGGGCTGTTATTATTTTGCTGATATATGCGCTGCTACCTGAAACCATGCGTTTCTCTAGAGCCGTGGTTGTCATCGGGGCGTCATGGGCTCTGATAGCGGTCAATGCGCTGCGCTACCTCTTGGCCAGATGGGGGGTGATCGATGTTACCAACCGCGGCCGGAATCAGCGAATTGCCATTGTGGGCGGTGAGGAGGAGTGCGCGCGCATTCTCAGTCTCGTGCAGTCAATGAATACGCCGCGCGAGTTCGTTGGGCTGGTCACCACGGAGCCTTCTGACAATCCGCATCAACTGGTTGTCGGACAAATCGTTGACTTGCCCGAGTTGTTGGATATTTACCACATTAATGAGGTGATTTTCAGCGGTCGCGATATTCCCGCCGATCAGATTATTGATTGGATGAATCGTCTGCAAGACAGACAGTTGGATTACAAGATTGCTCCCGAGGATAGTCTTTCACTTATCGGCAGTAATTCCATTTTTACCACGGAGGATTTATATACGATTCCGATCAAATCGATTTACCAGAAAAAGCATCGTCGTCAGAAGCGCTTCTTTGACGTGCTAAGTACTTTAATGTTGCTGCTTTTCCTCCTTGTTGACATCTGGTTCGTGGAGGAAAAAGGCCAGTTTGTGAAGAACATCTTTGAGGTGTTGCGTGGTCGGAAGAGTTGGGTAGGGGTGCGCCATGAAGGCCAGCCTGAGCCATTGCTCCCCCCTGGTGTGCTTCATCCCATTGATGCTTATCCAGATGGGCATTTCTCTCCCGAGATGGTGGCGCGTACAGAGGAATTGTATGCGCGTAACTACAATGTTTACAATGATTTGTCGATTCTCTTGCGTGGCTTTAGAAAGCTCGGGAATCGGGCAGAGTAGGGCGTTGTTATCTTTTTCCTGCAAAGAATTTTTTCAGTAGTGCGGCGGCTTCGTCGGCCAGCACCCCCGTTCGGATTTCCGTTTTGGCGGGGAATCCCTCTTTGAGATAGACGGTGTAGCCTCGTTTGGGGTCGCTTGCACCATACACGAGTGTTTTCACCTGTGCATGCGCAATTGCCCCCGCGCACATCAGGCACGGCTCTAATGTCACGTAGAGTGTGCAATCTTGCAAGTATTTGGCCCCTAATGCGTTGGCGGCACCTGTGATGGCCATCATCTCCGCATGGGCTGTTACATCTTTTAACGTTTCAGTGAGGTTGTGTCCTTTCGCAATCACTCGATTGTCAAGCACAACCACTGCACCCACGGGAATTTCATCCTCCGCGTAGGCGTCTTCCGCCTCCTGTAAGGCGATTCGCATGAAGTAGGTGTCGTCGAGGGGCATTGTTTTTGAGGGGGGAGGGTTTAGGGTTTAGGGTTTAGGGTTGAGGGGTTGAGGGTTGAGGGTTTAGGGTTGAGGAAGTTTGTCATTGTTCGGTTGAGTCGCAGATTTCTGAGAGGGGGCATTTTTCGCAGTGGGGTTTGCGGGCGGTGCAGAGGTAGCGGCCGTGGAGGAGTAGCCAGTGATGGGCGCGGGAGATGTATTCCTTTGGGAAGTGCTTGACTAATTCCTTCTCAACGGCTTCTGGGGTTTTGGCGCTTTCGGGAACCAGCCCTAATCTGTGTGAGACGCGGAAGACGTGCGTGTCAACGGGCATCGCGGCCTGGTCGAAGGCAAAGGCCAATACCACGTTGGCGGTTTTGCGACCCACGCCCGGCAGTCTCGTGAGTTCGTCCATGGTGCATGGAATTTCACCGCCGAAATCGCTGACCGCCATTTGCGCCATGGCTACGAGATGCTTGGCTTTGCTGTTAGGGTATGACACAGATTTGATGTAGCTCAGAACCTCCTCTTCCGTGGCCTTGGAAAGCGCCGACGGAGTGGGGTAGGCGGTGAACAGCGCGGGCGTGACCATATTCACGCGCTTGTCTGTGCACTGCGCCGCCAACATCGTGGCCACCAGCAGCTCGTATGGACTACCGTAATTCAACTCGGAGGCCACATCCGGCTGCGCTTCCGAGAAATATTCAATGATAAACTTATATTTGTTTGGCTTTTTTGTCACTTCTTTTGGATTTATTAATATGTTTTGGCTGTGGGCTTTTATCCCAGGGCTCGCTATCGCTCACCCTGGGCTGACATGTGTCGGGCCTGCAGCCCTTTTGGAATAACTGCTAACTTAACTTTTCCCTACTCTTCGCTACTGATAAAATACGCCGTCACGGCGTCCAGATAGGTTTTGGAGACGGGGATGGCTTGCAGGCCGCTCTCTCCGAAGTCCAAGTAGGGGCCGTCTTTGTCTTTGCGCAACAGCAGAATGTTGGAAAAGTTGACCAAATAGCTTCGGTGGCAACGGATAAAACCGTATTTTTCAAGCTTTTCCTGCTGTTTTTTCAACGAACTGCGCAGGGTGAACCGTTCGGTCTTCTCCTTGTTTTTGTAGTAGATGTTGACGTAATTATCCGCTGATTCTATGTAGTAGATGTTGTCGATGCGCAAGGAAAGCTGCAATTCGCCTTTATCATCAAAGAAATTGACGATTTTATTGTTGGTGATGGCTGGTTCTGCGGTCACATCGTTCTTTGGCTCATCAATAGGTTGTGTTTCAATAGGTTCAGGATTCGTGGACGTTGTTACGTGGTTGTCGAGGACGAATTCCTCCCCAACAAACTCATTAGAGAAGGACATCTCTTCAGCTGGGGGCTGTGTAGTGGTTGTAATTGTTTGGTTTTGAGATGATTCCAGTTCTGAAATCTTTTCGTCTTTATAGCGTGAACTGAAGTAGAGGTGCGAGATGATGGCGGGGATGACCAGAATGGTAGGCACAAAAATGACCGCTCGGGTGAAGATGTCGGAGAATTCGCGTGTGTCGCGCACTGCGAAGTGAACGATCACAGAGTAGAGGAACGCTATTAAAAGAACTTCCAGTAATAACCACGAGAAGTATTGTAAATAGCTGAGATGGTTTCGTTTATGAACATTGTACATCACGAGCCGGCTGATCAACATGATCAGAATTCCGCCGCTGACGATGACGAGGGTGTCGGTGAAGAGTTGGGCGCGTGTGTAATGTTGAATATTGTACCATGCCCCTTGAAAAGGAGTGAAGATGTTGACAAACAACAGCGAGTAGAAGAACAAAAACACCAAATAGATGGAGATGTTGTCCTTCGTGACGAAGTATTTGGGTATCTTGTCGTTGATCATTCGTCCAAATTTAGATTCGGCAAAGATACGATTTTTTCACATACCTTCTTTTGGTAATCTC
>CAMKLG010000038.1 GCA_946413585.1 uncultured Bacteroidales bacterium | reverse complement strand
CGAGGATGGCGTGGTCACCGCATCCGGGACACCATTTCACCATTTGGTCGCTGGTAAAGTCAGCTTTTGTATATTCGCGGTCCGCTTTCGGAACAAAATGTTTTTCTGCCATAATTCTTTTCTTTTTGTGAATTGTGAACTGTGAATTGTGAATTGAATTGCGAACATGTGGCGCCAAAGCATTCCACTCTATTCACTTTTCACCATTCACTATTCACTTAATAATTTATTGAAATGTTCTTTTAGCTCGCCCACCTCGAACGGCAGACCCATGATCTTGTTGTACTGGGTCATCGGGCATTCGGGGAACTGGGTGCGGAGGTAGCCGGCAAACTGACCGTTGTTGAGCTCGCAGACGACGATCTTCTTGTATTTCTTGAGGATGTCGCCGGTGTTCTTCGGCAGCGGGCAAATATAGTTGAAGTGGGTGTAAGCCACCTTCTTACCTTCTTTGTTCATCTCTTCCACAGCGAGGGTGAGCGCGCCGGAGGTGCCGCCCCAACCCACCACGAGAAGCTCGGCGTCAGGATCGCCGGTCACTTCCTGGTCGGGGATGTCGTTGGCCACGCGGTTCACCTTCTCCTGACGGTTGTGCACCATCAAGGCGTGGTTCTCGGGATCGGTGCTCAGAGGTCCGTCGGGACATTTCTCCAGACCGCCCACACGGTGTCTCAGACCTTCCATGCCGGGCAGTGCCCATTCGCGTGCGAACGTGACGGGGTCGCGGCGGAACGGTCTGTAGTTGGGATCGTTAGGCGTAGCAAGACGCGGTTTGATGTCGGGCATGTCGGCCATCTTGGGGATGCGGAACAGCTGGGAGCCGTTGCCGAGGTAGCCGTCGGTGAGCAGGATGACGGGGGTCATGTGCTCCAGGGCGACCTTGGCGGCGTTGTAAGCCCAGTAGAAGCAGTTGGCGCTGGAAGAGGCAGCCATCACCACGAGGGGAGCCTCGCCGTTACGACCGTAAAGGGCCTGGTTCAGGTCGCTCTGCTCGGTCTTGGTGGGCAGACCCGTGGAAGGACCGCCGCGCTGCACGTCAACGACGACGAGCGGCAGTTCCACCATCACGGCCAAACCGAGGGCTTCGCTCTTCAGCGAGAGGCCGGGACCGGAAGTGGAGGTGCAAGCCAAAGCGCCAGCGTAGGATGCGCCGATAGCGGAGCAAACGCCTGCGATCTCGTCTTCTGCTTGGAAAACGCGAGCACCTAAGGATTTATGTTTGGCGAGCTCCACCATCACATCCGTAGCGGGGGTGATAGGGTAGGAGCCGAGGAACAGTCTGCGACCGGATTTCTCGGAGGCAGCCAAGAGACCCCAAGCGGTGGCGACATTACCGGTGATGTTGCGGTAACGGCCCTTGGGCATCTGGTCGGCGTGGGCGATTTCGAAAATGTGGGAGTGCATCACTTCCAACTTGTCGGCATATTCGTAACCTTCCGTCAGGACGGCCTTGTTCAGTTTCACGACCTCGGGCTTCTTGGCGAACTTGCGCTCCAGGTAAGCGTAGGTCTGGTCGAGTTTCTTATGGGTGGCGTAGAAGATGATACCCAGCGCGAACATGTTACGGCAGCGGTCGGCGGTCTTCTTGTCGGCGCCCTGCTCGTTGCCGATGCGTTGCGTGAACGAGGTGACGGGAGCCTTGATGATGGTGTAGGCACGTTCCATCTCGTCCGTGAACGGGTTGTCGCTCTCGGTGTAGCCGGCTTTCTCGAGGGCCTCGTCGGTGAACGTGTCGATATCGACGATGATGGTGGCGCCCTTCTTGGCCCACTTGAGGTTCGACTTGAGGGAGGCCGGGTTCATGGCGACGAGGATGTCGCACTTGTCGCCGGAGCTGTAGATGTGGTTACCCACGTGCACCTGATAGCCGGAGACGCCGGCGATGGTGTTGTGAGGGGCGCGGATTTCCGCCGGATAATCGGGGAAGGTGGCGATGTCGTTGCCTGTGAGGGCGGAAGCGTCCGAGAACAAGGTTCCGGAGAGCTGCATGCCGTCGCCAGAGTCACCCGCAAAACGGACGACGATGTCGTCAATTTTTGTGATTTGCTCTGTTGCCATAAATGTCTTTTTTTATTGCTATTATATTTAGTTGTCTAAAACGTTCCTTTTCTCATGCAAAACGCAAACAAGAAAAATTAAGTAACTATCTAAATAGTAATGACTTGATATTTTTCTTATTCGAAATTTTACACGGGGCAAAAATATCAAATTTAATGAGATTTCCAAATAAAAAGGGGGGATTTTTTCGATGAATTTCTCACTGATGATTTTCAGTTGTTGGAGATGATTTTCGGGATCTTTAACCAATGTTCGTAGTTCTTTCCAAGACGTGAGACCGCGCGTGTCCAAATTTGGTCGGCGGGTGTGTCGAAAACCAGCGAGTGCGAAGCCGGGGCAACCACCCACATGTTGTTCAGAATTTCGTCTTCCAATTGTCCGGGCGACCATCCGGCGTAGCCTAATAGAAACTTGTGCTTTAGGTTCGGTATCGCTCTGTGCTCAATAACGGACAGTAACACAGGATTATAGCCGACATAGACGTTGGGTAATAATTTGGATGCTTCGGGACATGAATCGAAGTTGTGAAGCAAAAAGACGGCTTCAGTGAGTACTGGGCCGCCGAAGAATATCGAGTCATCCACTTTGATCTCGTTGACGACCTCGCGCACGGTGTAAGGCAACGGACGGTTCAGAATCAGTCCCGCCGTGTGTTCTTCCTCATAATCAGTGAGTAACACCACCGAATGGTTGAAGAAAGGGTCGTTGAAGTAAGGCGTGGAAATCAGTATCCGGCCTGCCTCTAACGGCACTCCCGTCGGCTGTGCATCCAAAAAATCATTGTATTTGTCCATCTCATCAAAAATCCGCGCAAAGATAACATTTCCTTTGACATGCACGATTTTTTTGTACTTTTGCCTGCATGAAACTCTTGGTGTACAACCCCGAACATGATTATGCGCTGGCGGATGGCGGCCCGCATTTCGTCGCGTTGAAATCTGCGGCACAATTCGCGTTTGATTGCGCACCGTTTATGCGCTATCTGTTTGAGGACGAGGATGTTATTTGTCCAATCTATAGATACGAAAAGGGCGAATTCCGGAAGCTGTATAGCTGTCATGAGCAGTATGCATCCGTGACGGAAGTCGTTCCATGGGGTTGGGATGCCGCGGTGGCGCAGCAATTGCGACGCATGGGCGTTCCTGAAAACTTGCTTCCTGACGACAATCGGTTGCGATTGTGGCGCGATTTGGCTCATCGAAAATCATCCTCTCAGGCCCTCGATTTTCTTCGTGAGCATTATCTTGAACCTGGCGCTATTCCGGAATCGCCTCGTTATCTTACTTCTGTTCAAGAGGTTGAAGACTTTGTGAAAGCACACCCCGACGCAATTTTCAAGTCTCCCTATTCGGGGAATGGAAGAGGTCATCTGTATGTGCATGGTTGCACGAATTCCACCTTCTTGCGTCAATGCGCCGGTGTGATCAAACGACAAAGAGGTATTATGGCTGAGAAACAATATGCTGTGATTCAGGATTTTGCAATGGAGTTTTCTTGTAGATCCAATGATGTGACTTTTCGCGGCTATTCTCTTTTCCGAACGCAACATTATGGGTACGGAGGGAATCTGTTGATGCCTGATGAGGAAATCCTTCACGCACTCTCTCCATATATTAATATGGAGAAGATTCTCGCAATGAAAGAGGTCATCTTGGATTACTTGAAACAGAACATCGCCCCGTGTTATGAAGGCGATATTGGTGTAGATATGTTTGTGTATCAGGTAGATGGAGAAATAAAGTGGCATCCGTTCGTGGAAATGAATATGCGTAAAACCATGGGGCTGGCCGCGCATGAAATCTATGCCCGATATTGTCATCCGCATGCGCGGGGAACCTTCGCGATTCTTTATGAACCTCGATATGGAAAACTGAAGAAAGAACTTGATAATCAAACAAATCGAAGCCCTTTGAGGTCACAAGATGGCCTCTGGCGGTCGGGTACGGTAGTTTTGAATCCCGTGACTGAGGCCACGCAGTATGCCGTGGTGGTGCGCCTGGACGACTGACACCGATGGTTAGTTGCTCTCTTTGAAAAAATTGTGCTGCCCAATTGATTATTTTCCTATTTTCGCAGTTTGTTAGTTTGGATATGTCTTTTCAGCGTAAGATTCAGATTATGAGATATTTTGAAAGTCAAGTCGTCAGTAATGAGCAAATAACAGGTGATATCTTCGTGCTGCGCGTGTCGCGTAACCATGCTGAGGCACGACCTGGACAATTTTACATGTTGAAGAGCTGGGACACGGAATTGACCCTGATGCGCCCCATCAGTATCTTCAAGGCCGAACAGGAGGAGTTGTGGTTCATGTACCGTGTTGTGGGATCTGGAACCCAGCGTTTTAGCGAACTCCAACCGGGGTTGCCTGTCAAACTTCTGGGACCTTGCGGGAACGGCTATCCATACGAAGAACTGAAAGGAAAGGTGGCTGTTTTGGGCGGCGGCGTGGGAATCCCTCCGCTCTGCGAGACGGCAAAGACGCTTAAAAACCAAGGTGTTCAGGTAGATGCCTTTTTAGGATTCAAGGACGAACTCTTTGCCGTCGAGGACTTCAAACCGTGGTGTGAGGAGGTCTTTGTTTCAACGGAAACGGGTAGCGAAGGACATAAGGGTTTCGTCACTGATTTGTTGAAACCGGGACAATACGATGCAGTGCTGACCTGCGGACCTGAGGTGATGATGCGCAAGGTGGCAGCGATGTGCAAAGAGGCGGGTACAACATGCTATTGCTCGCTGGAACACCGTATGGCCTGCGGTATCGGCGCGTGCCTCGGATGCAGCATCCGCACTAAAAATGGGATGAAAAGAGTCTGCAAGGACGGTCCGGTGTTCAATGCGGACGACCTGTTGTGGTAAACGAGCAGGCTGGAGCGCAAGGGAGAAAAGCGAAAAACAATATTGTTGACTATAATTTTGGAAAAAGAATGATGGAAAATGTCAATTTGTCGGTGATGGTTGCGGGAGTGCCCTTTAAGAATCCGATTATTGCGGCTTCTGGCACCTTCGGCTTTGGTGATGAATATAACGAATTGTATGATGTCGGGTGTTTGGGCGGCATCAGCTCCAAGGGGCTTACGCTTCATGGGAAGGATGGCAACGAAGGCATTCGCGTGTGGGAGACCGCTTCCGGAATGATGAACAGCGTGGGCTTGCAGAATCCTGGTGTCGAACATTTTATCCAAGAAGGTATCGCGCAGATGCGCCGTTTCGGCAATGTGCTGATCGCGAATATGGGCGGTCACAGCATGGACGATTACATCACAGGTGCCTCAGTGCTCTCTAAGGCGGATATCGACATGTTGGAGCTCAATATTTCCTGCCCCAATGTGAAAAGTGGCGGGATGGCGTTTGGTATCAAAGCCGAGGTGGCTCGTGAAGTGGTGACAGAAGTCCGTAAAGTGTGCGCTAAACCGCTGATGGTCAAGCTTTCACCAAATGCGGAGAATATTGTGGATATGGCAATGGCCTGCGAAGAGGCCGGGGCGGACGCCCTCTCTTTGGTCAACACCTTCCAAGCAATGGCCATTGATGTTCACAAACGAAAACCGGTGTTCAATAATGTCTATGCTGGCCTCTCTGGTGCCGCCATTAAACCTATTGCATTGCGAATGGTGCACTCCGTTTGCAAAAACGTTAAGGTTCCCGTGGTAGGCATGGGCGGCATCTATACTGCCGGGGATGTGCTGGAATTCATCATGGCGGGAGCTCAGGCCGTGCAAATCGGCACGGTGAACTTCAACAATCCGCTGGCCGGTCGCGAGATATTAGACGACCTCGTTCGTCTTTGCGTAAAAGAAGGCATTGCGGATATCAATGAAATAAGAGGTGTTTGCCTGTAAGTCATTGAATAGGGACGCATGATCCGAAAGGTAGAGTAGGATTAGTAAAGCCTTTAGTGTAATAAATCAGGAATATTTACGTTACAATGAATGTTTTTTTATTTAGAGTATGAAAAAGAATCAAATCAAATTTGCTTTACTGGCACTAGTTTCCATGGTTCTGTTGAACGTTAGTACGGTAGGTACTGCTAACGCCCAATTCTCCTTAGGATTGAAAGTGGCCGGAAATGCATCCAATTATATTAAACTCACAGAAAGAAAATTTGGGTTGGAAGCAGGTATTTTCATGCGCCTGGGACAGAATTTCTTTTTTCAACCGGAGGTCGATTACGTGCTGAAAAGTTCCACGCTGAAAGACGCTGTTGAAGAAATCTCTTCAAATGTCCTTTTGAAACAGCATTATATCGCAGTTCCCGCATTGTTGGGTTACCATTTTATCAATAATGAAAATTTCAAGTTCAGATTGACGATTGGTCCGAGATTTGATTTCAAAATTGCTGATAATTTTCAAGAATCTAACTGGGATTCCAATGTGGTGCAATGGGGCGCTCAAGCGGGTGTCGGCATTGACTTCTGGCGTTTTGCGTTGGATTTCAATTACTGTTTTTCTATAGATAAATTCAAGAATGCTTCTACAGTCGCTTCCCAAAACCAGTTTCAGAATATGTTCATCCTCTCTCTTGGATTTAAGATTGTAAAGTAGGTGGCAAATAAAAAAATGCAAACCTACCCAAGATTTGCCTGAAAAGATTCGTTATAGTATATGAGAGAGCATTCGGATGTGTTGCAATGGGTGGAAGACAGCAGGATGGGAAATTCCCGTGCGCAACACAAACTGTTCAAGTATTTCTATAGCAAAGCGATGAGTATTTGCATGCGCTATGCGGGAAGTACCGACGAAGCTGCCGATATGCTCAACGAAGGGTTCTTGAAAGTGTTTTCTAACCTTGATAAATATGAAAACACAGGTTCTTTTGAGGCTTGGTTGAAAAAAGTGATGTGCAATGCCGCCTTGGATTATCGACGGAAATATGACCACGGGATCAGTTTTGTGGATATTGACGAGGTGCCGGATGGCCAAATGACAGACCATCATCTGAATGAAGCAATCTCTAAGATTTCTTCCCATGAGCTGGTGAGTCTGATTCAGTTGCTGCCGCCCACGACGCGAATGGTGTTCAACATGTTCGTGTTTGAAGGCTATTCCCATAATGAAATTTCTCAGCAACTGAATATCTCGGTGAATACTTCCGCATGGCATGTGAACAGTGCGCGCAACCAACTCAAGACCGCTGTTAGTAAGTATTATAATGAGAAGTTATGACGGATTTTGACAAATTGATTCAAGAAAAGGCGGAAGAAGCCACCTACTCCTATAAACGCTCTGCGTGGCGGGATTTCCAAAAACATGCGGGTACATACCGGCCAGTCAAGTATTGGATTGCCGGTGCAGCGGCTACAGTGCTCGTAGGAACTACCGTGGGGCTTTTTATGTTCCAAAAATCCGATAAAGTTGCCCCTTCAAGCGAACCCGTGGAAGTTACTGTGACGCAAGACACGTTGGCATCTTTGCCTGAGGAACAAACGGTTGTGTTGGAGGAACCTAAGGAAGTGGTTCCCCAAAAGAATAACCGTCCTTCAGAACAACCTCAAAAATCATCTGCTCAAGAAACGGATGTGCCACCGAAATCTACTGCGAATCCGCCTGCCAAAGAGTCGCGTGTGAAGAATACGAGACCGATGGGTCGTCCGCTTGTCATTGACGTGGATACTATCAAAGACAATGTGCCCACGGATGAAGAACTGAAAAACGGCAATAGCCGAATCTTTTAGAATTTACTTTTAACGTTTTGGTTGATATTGCGATAAACAAAAAACCCCGCCAGTGCTGACGGGGTTTTTTATTTATCGAAGTGTTTCGTTGATTACAAAACTTTTCCTTTTACTTGAATCGTGCGAATCGGGTTGTTGGGGTCGTTGGTGACGATGTCAATAGAAGCGTTTTGTGTGCTAGCACGACTCGGGGCTTTGATGTAAACAGAGATTTCTGCGCTGCCACCTGAAGGGATCTCCATCAGGTTGGAAGAAACTTTATACATGGAGTTGCTCGTTTCCAAACATCTGATAATCAGAGGTGATTTGCCACTGTTGCTTAAAGTGAGAGTTTGAGTCTTGGTAGTGCTCTTTTGCATTTCGCCGAAGTCGAGGTTGTCGGTGGAAATAGCACTCACGGGAGCGTTTTTCAGCTGTTTGGCAGTCATCTTGGAAAAGTCTTCCTTGATGTTCATTGCATAATGAATACGTTTGGTTTGTTCGATGGAGTCGTTCGTGACAAATCTGATTTCGTCTTTCACTTGGCCGAATTGATTACGTTTGGAGGCATCGTATTTCAGCACGAAGAAACCTTCCTGACCAGGAAGCAACTCTGCGTTAAAGCTACGGTAAACTTCAGAAACATAATTGCTGGGTTGCTCCATTTTGAAAGAGACGGGTTTGTTCCAGAAGTTGCGGACATAGAAAGTGTCCAAAACGGTTTGGGTGTTCAAGAGGTTGTGAGTGACATCGGGCACTTTGACGCGTACCATGCCGCTGCCGCTCTTGTAGCCAGCAAGTTCGAATTCTGTCGGGGGGCGTTTGATGACTTCACCCTTGATGAAGATCATGTGTGGGGTGGCCTTGTCGTTTTCCAAGAAACGAGGTTCGTTGGTGGTCACGCGGATGTTTTTGTTGAAGGCACCCGGACGGTTGTAAGGATTGTAGGTGGCTTCAATGTAGCCTTGTTGACCAGGGGCGATGGCACCTTTGGTGTAGTTTGCTGCTGTACAACCGCAGCCCGGACGGACGTTGGTGAGCTCCAGGGGCTCGTTACCCACGTTGGTGAAAATGAATTTGCCGGTCACTTTACCACCTTCTTCTTTGATTTTTCCAAAGTCGTAAGTGGTGTTTTCGAATTTGATTTCCGGTTGCGCAACACAAACCAGGCTTACGACAACCGCTAACAAGAATAAGCTTAACTTTTTCATTGCCAAATATTTTTGTTTGTTATTTTATAGAATCCTATTATTTATTATACTGCTTTTTTTAAGCCCGCGAAAATACAATTTTTTCTCCGAATTGGTTTAAATTAATTCCATCAAAATTTCCAGAGGACATCAGAAGCAGAACTGATTTGTGCCAATCTGTTTCCAGCAGGGCGTTTTGGAGCTTTTCAGAATCGTTGAAAACTTGCAAATCTTCGCGTTCGAAGGCTTTGAAAATCATTTCCGGATGGATAGCTGGCAGCTTTTTGTGCTGGACAGCAGCCGGGGAGTAGTAAACCATTGCAACATCAGCCTCGTCCATGGCATGTGCGTATTGTTGCAGGAACTCCTCAGTGAGGCTGCTGAAGGTGTGTAACTCCATGCAAGCCACCAATTTACGGTCGGGATATTGTTCGCGCACGGCATTGATGGTGGCTTTTAGTTTGGAGGGTGAGTGCGCAAAATCCTTATAGACAGCGCATTCCGATGATTTTGCGACGAGCTCCAGCCGCTTTGACGCACCCTTGAAAGAGACGATGGCTTCATAGAATTGCTCGTCGGTGAGCCCCAATGCGTTGCAAGCCAATCGCGCTGCGTTGATGTTCATCAAGTTGTGCTTGCCGAAGATCTGCAACGGGTAGGATTTTTCGCCCTGCTTGAGGTAAGTGACCCCATCTAGGATGTAGTAGGGATGTACACCGTAAGGCTTTCGGGTAGTGTTGGAAATGCGTTCGCCGAGTTTTCGGAGTTCTTCATCTTCTTGACAGTAAATAAGTTGTCCGTCGGCAGGAATCATTTTGGCGAAGATCTCGAATTGCTCCACGTAGTTCTCGAAAGTGGGGAATACGTTGATGTGGTCCCAAGCGATACCGCTGATGATGCCAATAGTGGGCTGATAGACGTGGAACTTCGGACGGCGGTCGATGGGGGAAGTGAGGTATTCGTCGCCCTCGATGACCATGACCTTGGCAGTGTCAGAGAGACGCACCATGACCTCGAAGCCTTCCAGCTGCGCTCCTACCATGTAGTCGCAGTCAATATGCTGATGCTGAAGCACATGGATGATCATGGATGTGATGGTGGTTTTTCCGTGGCTGCCGCCGACGACCACACGGATTTTGTCTTTGCTCTGCTCGTAGAGATATTCGGGGTAGGAGTAGATACGTAGTCCTAACTCTTTGGCTTTCAAAAGTTCGGGATTGTCTTCGCGAGCGTGCATGCCGAGGATGACGGCATCCAAGTCCGGGGTGATTTTCTCAGGATGCCAGCCGATATCATCCGGCAGGATGCTGTATTTGGCGAGGCGACCTTTGGCGGGATCGAATATCTCATCATCCGATCCGGTGACTTCAAACCCTTTGATTTTGAGGGCGATAGCCAGATTGTGCATGGCACTGCCCCCGATGGCGATAAAATGTACTTTCATTTGGTAATGGTTATTGGTTATAGGTTATTGGTCATTGAAGCGAGTTGGTGGTTGCTAGAGGATTAAAGGCGTTCATTATTTATTTGACTTCCTGCTAACGAAAAAGTTAAAAAATTATTGCAAGAAAAAGTTTAGGGTTTAAGGTTTAGGGTTTAAGGTTTATGGTTTAAGGTTTAGGGTTTAAGGTTTAGGGTTAGATGTTTCATTTTTTTGTACTTTTGCGACCTGATATTGTTTTTAAGTTTCTTGTTGATAATGAGTAAAATACCTGTTGAAAATAGTTGGATGTTTCACAAAATGGGCGTGATATGATGAAGATCACACTGTTAGGAACCGGGACTTCGCAGGGCGTACCCGTGGTGGGATGCCAATGTGAGGTTTGTCGCTCGACCGATTCTCGCGACAAACGCCTGCGCACCTCCGCGTTTGTGGAGGTCGATGGTGTGCATCTGCTTATCGATACAGGTCCAGACCTTCGGCAACAACTTCTTCGCGAACAGATCACGGATGTGGACGCCGTGCTCCTTACCCACGAACACAAAGACCACCTCGCTGGATTGGATGACATCCGCCCTATCTACTTTAGACGGAAGAGACCTATGGACATCTATGCCATGCAGCGCGTACTGAACGTGGTGCGCAAAGATTTCGATTACGCGTTCAAGGAACATCCATATCCAGGTGCACCTTCTTTCCAACTGCACCCTATTCGCCACGACAGCTTTTTTGTTCAAGATGTTGAAATCCAGCCTATTCAAGTACGCCATCTGACCCTGCCTATTTTGGGCTACCGTATCGGCAAGTTCGCTTACATTACAGATGCCAGCTTTGTGGCGGATTCCGAAATGGAGCTCCTCAACGGTGTGGAAGTGCTGGTGGTGAATGCATTACACCATGAGAAGCACTATTCCCACTTTAATCTGGAACAAGCATTGCAGTTTGTGGAAAAGGTTCACCCACGGCACGCCTATTTTACGCACTCCTCCCATCACATGGGCTTATATGCCGATGTGGAGAAGACGTTGCCGCCGCACGTCACCTTGGGCTACGACGGACTGCAGTTCACTGTCGGTAAATAGAGACCACCTTCCGTTTGCGCACTGTTTTTTGCGTACGTAGATTCCAGCTTTCCATTTGCACGACGTACATGCCTGCCGGAGCCGGGCTTCCGTTGTCGTCGTTGCCCTCCCAGCGGAAGAAAGCTTCTGTTCCGCATAACACGTTGTTGGCCAGTTGTTTTACGGGATGACCACGGTTGTTGAATATACTGATGCTCAATCGATTATCTTCTTCCATAAATTTGCATAGAACTTCTGTGTAGTCTTCAAAACCGTCATTGTTGGGCGAAAAAACGTCGGGCATGACGGTGAATTCCTCCTCTGATTCCGCATTTCCGGACTGCGAGTTCTGGTAACCGGGCGTGCCATAGCCTGCGCTCTCCGCCGCCGACCGCCAATTGTTCTCATCCTGTGTGGGATGATCCGCGTACAACCGTTCCAAACTTACCCCTTTGGTTGTCAGTAATTTATCGTAATGCATCTCTTCGGTGTAGGACAAACGGTCTATTGGTCGTAAACTTTTGTCTGTCAAATGGATAGTGCCTTCACTTATGGCGAAATCGGGCATGGAATCACAGTCTATCAATCGGTTCTCCTCTTTACATATAAATTGTTGTAGGGTGATTTCCCTCTCTTTGCAAAGAACAGCATATTCTTGGGGATGCAGTTGGAACCCTTTGGAAACGGCCACCACCGCCTTCTGTGGCAGGGTGTCGCCTCCGTAGCCGACCTTCACGTCCTTCAGATCAATGATATGGCTCGAACGATTGTAAATTTCCAGATAGTCCGCATTCTGATTATCTGAAGGATTGGTTAGGATTTCATTGATTACCAAATCGTTGTGTGATGGAGGCGAAGTACTTCCGAACGATGCTACTTGATGTACGGGATAGGGGTTTCCGCCGCAGTCGCTTAGATTTCCGTCCACGATGAGTTGATAGGTGACATTGGGTTGAGGTGAGTTCTTGAAGCGCACATCTAGAGAACTGAATGATGGAGGCACTTCTTGAATGCGCAGAATCTCAAGGTATGGTGACGTTTGGAGTTGCGCTTCCTGTTCTAAAACGTCATTACTAAGTGTTTTGGAGAAGTGTACACGAAGTGTTAGCGAATCCGTCATTGTCACACCCATTATAGTCGGGGAATCGTTGTCGTAGAGCGTGTTACGGATGGAGTTGGCGCGTCCGGGTGTGCCGCCGAGTGGATCCGTGGAGGAATCCCAGTTCCATTTTCCCGCGCACGGCCAGTTCTCATCAACCATCTCCAACGACCAACCGCCTTCCTGTTTGATGATTTCCGAATGCCATTCTTTCTTGAATTGGATATGGTGGATGACCGCATCGTGTTGATTATAAAGCGTTAACGACTGTCCACCGTCTGTAATCGCCAAAGAGGAGAGGGTGTAGAGGCGCTCGCAAAACGGAGCAAAGTCTTCCTTGAATTTTTGCGCGATGATGACGGCGTAGCCACAACTGTCGAGGGTGATGTTTGGGAGCTTTTTGACAGTGTTTCCGACATTTAGCTTCCAATTTTGCAGCAAAACAGGGTGGGGGAGACGGTTGTGCAACTCGATGTACTCCACCGCAGGTAGCCCGATAGTTGGGGCTGGCTTGGCCATCAATTCGCTGATGATGATGTCGTAACGCTCTAAATCTGAGGAAGTTTGACATTTTGTGACCTGAGTCGTTCCGAAAAAAAATAACATTACGAATAATGTTTTCAATGTTTTTACGTTCATAGTTTTTGTTTTCGAATTATGTTTGCAAAAATACTACATTTGCCGCCGAAAGTCAAGTATTGTTGATAACTTTTTTCAAAAAAATAAAGAAACAATGAAAATAGCCTTAGTAGGAGCCACCGGATTAGTGGGTGGAGTGATGCGTAAAGTGTTGATTGAAAGAGGATTCGGAGATTGTGAATTCATTCCCGCAGCCTCTTCGAAGTCCGTCGGGAAGAAGGTGATGTTCGGAGACCGTGAAGTATCCGTGGTCTCAGTGGAAGAGGCCATTGCCGCAAAGCCTGAGTTCGCGATTTTCTCTGCGGGCAGCGCAGCCTCGAAAGAATACGCCCCAAAGTTTGCTGCTGTCGGTACAGTGGTCATCGACAACTCCGCCGCTTGGCGCAGCGACCCAGACATTCCGTTGGTCGTGCCCGAAATCAATGGAGACGTGATTACCTCCAAAGATCATATTATCGCCAATCCGAACTGCTCCACCATCCAAATGGTGATGGCGTTGGCTCCTCTGCATCAACGTTTTAAGATCAAACGTCTGGTTGTCTCCACCTATCAATCGGTGACGGGTACGGGTAAGAAGGCGGTGGATCAATTGATGAACGAGCGCGCAAATCTTCCGATTGCAGAGATGGCTTATCCTTATCCCATCGACATGAACCTTTTCCCTCATGGCGGCTCTTTCACGGATGACGGCTATACGACCGAAGAAATCAAACTGTTGAACGAGACTCGTAAGATTCTGAGAGATAATGATATACAAGTCACAGCCACTGTCGTTCGCGTACCTGTTACGGGCGGGCACTCCGAAGCGGTGAATGTGGAGTTCCACAACGAATATGAGATCTCAGAAGTGTATGATTTACTGAACAATATGCCAGGCGTGAAAGTCCTTGACAATCCTGCAGAGAATGTCTATCCTATGCCGAAATATGCGGAACACCAAGACGAGGTGTTTGTGGGGCGTATCCGCCGCGACTATTCTCAGCCTAAAACGCTGAACCTCTGGGTTGTGGCTGACAATCTCCGCAAAGGAGCGGCCACAAATGCAGTACAGATTATGCAATTCATCATTCACAATTCATAATTCATTGGAAATTAATACAAAACCTTACCATTATGTTAAAAAGAAAACTTATTCCGCTTTGTTTTGCGGTTTTGATTACCTTGCTGGTTGGAGCCTGTGATAAGGATCCCGTTAAGCCAGAACCAACACCAACCCCTAATCCGAGTACTCAAGAGGGTATCTATCTGGGCGTGATTGGATTTAACGACCAATTGTTTATCAAAGACATCAGTCTTTTAAACAGCTCGACCTACCAGAATTTTAATACTTTTATTAATAACCTGACTCCAGGCAACGGTACAGCTTTGTATTATGCTGATTATACGGCGTTGAAGAAAATGAAGACGTTCCCGAAACCTTACGAATTGAAGAATGTGGCTTTGGTGACGTTTACTGACGGCCTTGACAACATTTCAACCGCCAACAGTCAATTCGACCCCGACGGTTATGGCAGTACTACGGCTTATCGGAATGCTCTCCACGGTATGATCATGAACGACTTGATTCATGGTTTGAATATTTCGGCGTATTCTATTGGCTTGAAGGGAAGCGATGTCACTGACGTGGGACAGTTTATGGAAACTTTGCAGAAATTGTCCAGCAGCAACGACAATGTCTTCCAAGTGGCGAACATGGATGAGGCCATGCAGCGTTTCTCTGAAATCGCTTCCAACTTGTATTCCATATCTACGTCGGTGAACTTGGGGGTGAATGTGCCTGGCGGTTATGATGACGGTCAGCGTCTCCGTTTCACGTTTGACAATGTCTCTTCAGCGACCAGTTCGACGAAATTCATTGAGGCTACTTACCGTCGTACTTCCAGCGGCGCTAGAGCTCTGGACAACGTGATATATTATGGCTTTGCCCCAGGCGCAACAACCGTTCCGTCTTCCTCTTCCCAAGGCGCATATTACAAGTTCCTGTTCCAAAACTTGACCAATTTAGACGGCAGCCCTGTTCCGCAATCTGATTTGAACAATATCAAGCTGTGGAAGCAGACCAGCACTGGAGCATGGGATAAAGAGACCGAATTCAACCCGGCAAGTTCGACCACTGTTACCGAGGAAAAGAATAGCGCTTTGATTATCCTCGTTCTTGACTGCACCACATCCTTAGGCAGTGATTTCGTGCACATGCAGGAGAGCGCCAAGAACTTTGTCAGAACGTTGGCGAATGTCAATAACAGCAAGAAATAATTCATAATTCATAATTCATAATTTAGGGCGTGGCTGTGGGGCTGCGCCCTTTTTTAATGTAGAATAAAGAATGATGGATGATGAAAACAGGATTATTTCAGATACGTGTTGGTACGATATTTTTTGTATTTTTGCAATTTTGTATTCGTAAGTATATGAAAAGAATAATTTTGCTGATATTCGGATTGTTGACGGTATTCTTGTTGTGTGCGCAACCTGCTCATAATAAGGCTGTTGTAGCATTCTATAATGTAGAAAACCTATTTGATACCCTTGATGACCCGATTAAGGATGACGAACAGTTTCTTCCGGATAATGATTATCATTGGAACACAGAGCGTTACAATGCAAAGTTGAAGAATCTGTCTCTTGTGATTTCGGAGATTGCAAAGCTTGATGGAGGTTTGGTGGTCTTGGGCGTTTGCGAGATTGAGAACGAGCAGGTGATGCTCGATTTGGCAGCTACAGAGTTGCTACAACCCTATCATCTTTCGGTTTGCCACCATGAATCTCCTGACCGCCGTGGCGTGGATGTCGCCTTTTTCTACGATCCTTCACGGTTCAAAATCCTGGGCACCAAAGCGTTCCCGACGATAGTGCCGAATAATCCCGACTTCATCACCCGCGACCAATGGCTGATGACGGGTGTCTTGGACAACACCGACACTCTCTACATTGTGGCGAACCACTGGCCATCGAAGTCTGGTGGCGAACAAAGAAGTCTGCCGGGGCGTTTGGCTGCCGGGCAGTTAGGACGCCATATCGCGGATTCCGTCCTCAATGCTCATCCTGGTGCCAAGTTCATCTATATGGGCGACTTGAACGACAATCCAACCTCGCAGTGCATTATTTCTGAGATGGGCACCAAAACCAAACCCGAAAACCTCACGAATTATGATCTTTATAACCCTATGTGGAAACTCTTCCGCAACGGTCTTGGATCGTATGCATACCGCGATTCCTGGGAAATGCTCGACAATATCATTATTTCCGGCGGATTGGTGAATGCACGCCCCGGCACCTACAAATTCCGCTCCGCACACATTTTCAGGAAGGGATTTATGTTCACTAAATCAGGCTCTTACATGTACTATCCCTTCCGAACCTTCGCGGCTGGCAACTACCAGGGCGGCTACAGCGACCACCTGCCCGTCTATATTGTGCTGACGAAGTGAGATTGGCTTTTGGCTGTTGGCTGTTAGCTGTTGGCTTTTAGCTGTAGGACATAGACATAGAACTTAGACTTAGACTTAGACAAAACAATAAATCACCATAATGCTCGTTACCTCTAAACTCTAAACTCTAAACTCTAAACTATAAACCGTAAACTGTAAACCGTAAACTATAAACCGTAAACTGTAAACCGTAAACTGTAAACCGTAAACTATAAACATAAACAAAAAAAATGAAACGACTCGTTATCATTCCAACGTACAAAGAAAAAGAGAACATAGAAAACATCATCCGGGCTATATACGACCTGATTGATGTTCATATTTTGGTAATAGACGACAATTCGCCGGATGGTACGGCGGATATTGTGAAGTCGCTGATTCCCGAGTTCGAAGGCCGCCTCTTCATAGAGGAGCGCACGGGCAAATTGGGGCTGGGCACCGCCTACATCCACGGTTTCAAGTGGGGACTGGCGCGTGGATACGACTATCTTTTCGAGATGGATGCCGACTTCTCACATGATCCGCACGATTTGCAGCGCCTTTATGATGCGTGCGAAACCCAGAATGCCGATGTCGCGGTGGGCTCCCGTTACTGTCAGGGCGTCAACGTGTTGAATTGGCCGATGGGTCGTCTGTTGATGTCCTACTACGGTTCCGCATACGTACGCACTGTGTTAGGCGTACCCGTGAAAGACACCACTGCCGGTTTCATCTGCTATCGTGCGAATACCCTCAATGCCATCGATTTCGACAGAATCAAACATATCGGCTACGGTTTCCAGATTGAGATGAAGTTCACCGCTTGGAAACTCGGTTTCAAGATTGTGGAAGTTCCGATTATCTTCAAAGACAGAACGTTAGGCGTTTCCAAGATGAGCTCTGGCATCTTCCGCGAGGCTATCTTCGGCGTGATTGGTTTGAAGGTCCGCAGCTGGTTCAGAAAATGGGAACGTGTGGATAACCGCGCGAAATTAATGAAGAATTAAGAATTAAGAATTATGAGCGAGAAATACAATTTTCTCTACAATTCACAATTCACCAATCACCATTCACAAGCTTCAATAACCCATAACCCATAACCATTACAAGAATGGAATACTTTGTTGCGAAGACTTTTGCCGGATTGGAAACCGAGCTTTTCAAGGAATTGCACGCTTTGGGTGCGCAGAATTGTCAGAAGCTCAGCCGTGCTGTTGCCTTCGAGGGCGATATGGAGATGCTGTATCGCGCAAATTATTACTGTCGCACGGCGTTGCGCATCCTTTGGCGGCAAAAACGGTTCAAATTCCGCAACAATCGCCAATATTACGAACAAATTTTCGATTTTCCGGCAGAAAATTACCTTTCTCCCGACGGAACGTTGGCTGTTCATGCCACGAATGTCGATTCCATCTTCAAAACGCCGCTCTTCGCTTCTGTTTTAGCCAAAGATGCCATCTGCGACCGTTTCCGCGAACACTTCGATCGGAGGCCGTCGGTTGACAAAGACTATCCTGACGTACAATTTCATTTGCATATCTATCAGGATGAGGCTCAGTTGTTTATGGACAGTTCGGGCGAATCTTTGCATAAGCGCGGTTACAAGGTGCGCAACCATCCAGCTCCTTTGAACGAGGTGGTGGCTGCCGCCATGATCATGAAAAGCGGCTGGAACGCTTCCTGCGATTTTGTTGACCCCATGTGCGGCGGCGGCACGCTGCTGATTGAGGCGGCCATGCAGGCACTGAACATCCCGGCTGGCTTTTACCGTCGCGAGTATGGTTTCTACCAATGGAAGAATTTCGACCGCCAGATGTGGCGAAAAGTGCGGGAAGAGGCTGATATCAAAGACGATGTCGCCGTCAACTTCTACGGTTCGGATATCGATTCCCGTTTTGTGGATATTGCCCGCACGAATGTGCAGAAAGCTCGTTTGCAGGATTTTATCCTTATAGAAAGACAAGATATGCGCCGCTCGGTTCCCGAGAACGTCCCTTCTGTGGTGATGATGAACCCGCCATACGGGGAACGTCTTTCCGTGGACGACATTAACACCCTCTATCGCGAAATCGGCGACACGCTGAAAAAACGTTATGCGGGCTGTAGAGCGTTCGTTATCAGCTCTGATATAGACGCATTAAAGCATATTGGACTGAAACCAACCCATAAGTGGCCGATGTTGAATGGCTCGTTGGAATGTATGTTCCAGGAATATGAGCTTTTTGCTGGTGATCGCAAACAACACGTAATTCAGCAAAAGCAACCGCGATGAGACGTTTGATCTTGATATTGATTGTGCTGATTTCCACCGTCTTATACGGGTTCGCGCAGAGCAAGTACAGCAACGAGTTCCTGTCGCTGGGCTTGGGTGCGCGTGGTCTCGGCATGGCCAATACGATGTGTGCTTTGACCGACGACATCACTTCCGCCTACTGGAATCCCGCCGGCTTGACGCGCATGGACAAACGCTACCAATTGTCGCTGATGCACGCTGAATATTTTGCGGGTATCGCCAAATACGATTACGCAGGTGTTGGATACAAGATTGACACCAACCAGTCAGTGGCTTTTTCCTACATTCGTTTCGGGGTGGATAATATTATGAATACCACACAGTTGATTGATGATCAAGGGAATGTGGATTATGACAGAATCACCTACTTTTCGGCTGCGGATAATGCGTTTCTGTTGAGTTATGCGTATGCGTTCCCTCAGGTTCCGGGTCTTTCGGTGGGTGCCAATGCGAAGATTATCCATCGTAAGATTGGTGAGTTTGCGCGTTCGTGGGGCTTCGGCTTGGATTTCGGCTTGCAGTACAATAGAAAAGGATGGCAAGCGGGCGTGATGTTGCGCGACGGCACTTCTACGTTTAATGCATGGAACTATTCTCTCACCGACGATGTTATTGCTGTTTTCGAAGAGACGGGCAACGAGATTCCCGAGAACGACATGGAATTGACCGTTCCGGCATTGCTGATTGGCGGTGGTAAGACGGTGCATTTCGGGAAGGGCTTTCACGGCACCTTTGCTTTAGGGCTGGATTGTACCTTTGATGGTAAGCGTAATACCTTGATAAAGAGCGATTTCATTAGTGTTGATCCGCATGTTGGAATGGAATTTGACTATAAGCGCATTGTTTTCTTACGTGCGGGCGTGGGCAATTTTCAGTTCGAACCCGATTATGACGGCAAGCAGAAGGTGACCTTGCAGATCAACTTCGGAGTGGGTGTTAATATTAAGGATATAGTGGCGATAGATTACGCGTTCACGGATTTGGGAAACCTTTCCATCGCGCAATATTCCCACATTATCTCTCTCAAAGTTGGCATAAACAAATTCAAAAAATAAACCATGTCAGAAAATCAGAAAACCATAACCATTCAGAAATTTCCCTTCTCGGAAGCGCAATTCAAGTTGCGTTTGAAGACAGACAGCACGTTTACCTACACTCCTGAGGAAGAGCTGGAAATGTGTAAGAATCTCCTTGCCAGTGTTGATTTGACCACGCTGGAAGGTGCTGATACGACTGAAAAGGTCCAAAAGTTGTGCGATACCGCCATCTCTTTTCGGGATGATGAAAAAGGAATCCCCTCTACCGCGTCTGTTTGCGTGTATTCTCCGTTTGCATCGGTGGCGAAAGAGCGTCTGAAGGGTACGTCGATTCATGTGGCGTGTGTCGCGGGCGGGTTCCCGTCAGGACAGCTGCCCATCAATCTAAAGGTGGCGGAGGTTGAATTCGCGGTTGCGCAGGGTGCGGACGAAATCGACATGGTGATTTCGCGCGGTGCCTTTCTGGAAGGCCGTTACCAACAGGTCTATGACGAGATTCTCGCCATTCGCAGGGCATGCCCGCAACAGAAGTTGAAGGTGATTTTGGAGACTGGCGAACTGGTGACGCCGCAAAATATTTACCGGGCATCGCAGTTGGCTATTCACGCTGGTGCCGATTTTCTGAAAACCTCCACCGGGAAAATCGCCGTAAATGCCACTCCTGAGGCGTTTTGGGTGATGATGTTTGCTATCAAGCAGCATTATCAAGCCACTGGCCGAAAGGTTGGCATCAAGGTGGCCGGCGGACTTTCCACTCCTGAGCAGGCGTACACCTATCTCCATATTTGGAAGCAAAACATGGGGAAAGACTGGGTGACTCCCGACTTGTTCCGGGTGGGTACGAGCAGGGTCGCCAACAAAATTTTTGAAAAAATTCAAGATTTTTTTATGTAAGTGTTGGAGTATAAAGAAATTATTGTATTTTTGCAGCCTGAAAAATTTCAGTAGTATCATTAATAAATAAACAAGTTAAAGTTATGACTAAAGCAGAAATCGTTAACGAAATTTCCAACCGCACTGGTTATGAAAAAAACAGCGTTCAAACAATCGTTGAGGCTTTCATGGATTCTGTGAAGAAAACGATGGTGAATGGTGAGAATGTTTATTTGAGAAGCTTCGGCAGTTTCATCGTGAAACACAGAGCTGAGAAGACCGCCCGCAACATCTCCAAGAACGAGACCATCACCATCAAGGCCCACAACATCCCCGCTTTCAAACCTTGCAAGGATTTTGTTGACGCTGTCAAGAAAAACACAAAATAATAATTCTTAATCATTCAATATTTTTCATTATGCCTAGCGGAAAAAAACGTAAACGTGCGAAAATGAATACGCACAAGCGCAAAAAAAGACTAAGAAAGAACAGACACAAGAGCAGATAGTCTGGCGCAAGTTAAAATGAAAACTAAATGGTTTGCAATGACCATTTAGTTTTCTTTTCATTTATATATATGGAGAATAATCAAGAAGAAATCACAAAAGAAATTATCATCACTTCTCATACCAATGAAGTGCAAGTGGCTCTTCTGGAGGATAAGAAGTTGATGGAAATTCATACCGAGAAGTCTTCGTCGCAGTTTTCTGTCGGAGACATCTACTTGGGCAAGGTCAAGAAGATCATGCCGGGTTTGAATGCCGCTTTTGTGGATGTGGGGAGTGAACGGGAGGCTTTTTTGCATTATCTCGATCTCGGTATTCATGGCAGAACCATGAATGCTTTTGTTAGTCAGGCCATTACCACCGGGAAACGGAGCATCAGCCGGGTGCAGTATCTGGATGAGATTCCGAAAAACGGCAAGATCAGTGACGTGTTGACATCCGGACAGCAGATCATGGTGCAGGTGGCCAAGGAACCTATCTCTACGAAAGGACCGCGCATTACCACCGAGATTTCCTTTGCGGGACGTTATCTGGTGTTGGTGCCTTTTGGTGATAAAATATCTGTGTCTCAGAAAATTAAGAGCGGAGAGGAACGCAAGCGCCTGCGTACGGCGGTGCAGAGCATCCGTCCGCGCAACTTCGGTATTATTATCCGTACGGTGGCTGAGCACAAGTCGGTGGAGGAACTTTCCGCCGACCTTGACATGTTGCGCTACCGTTGGGATACGACAGTGGAGAATCTCTTCGCGTCGAAAGCTCCTGTGCGGCTCGCCCAGGAGGAGAACCGTATTGCTTCCTTGTTGCGCGATTTCCTCAACGACTCGTTCCACGCCATATACGTGGACACCCCGGAGATTTTCACCGAAGTGAAGAACTATCTTCACATCCATGCACCTGAACAAGAGGCTATCGTCAATCTTTACACCGAAAAGCAGCCTATTTTTGACCATTTCAACGTGGCCAAACAGATTAAGGGCTCCTTCGGTAAAGTGGTGACGGTGAAAAACGGTGTTTATCTCATTATAGAACACACAGAAGCTATGCATGTGATTGATGTGAACAGCGGAAATCGCGTGAAATCATCACAGACACCAGAGCAGAACGCTTTGAACACCAATATGATAGCAGCTCAGGAGATTGCTCGACAGCTGCGACTGAGAGATATGGGCGGCATTATCACCATCGATTTCGTGGATTTGCACGATCAGGTGAACAAAAATACGCTGAACAAGGCTATGGCTGAGTTCATGCGCAATGATAAAGCGAAACATACCATCCTGCCACTCAATAAGTTCGGTTTGATACAGATTACCCGGCAGCGTGTGCGCCAGGCCACGATCATCGAGAATACGGAAGTTTGTCCGACTTGCAAGGGCACCGGTAAAATCAAGCCGCCGATCGTTATTGAAGACGAAATCGCCAATGCGCTCGATTTCCTTTTTGAGAAGCAACACGAGCCGAAAATCACGATTGTCACCCACCCTTTCGTGTATGCCTATCTGACGAAAGGATTCCCCTCCATCCGCCTGAAATGGTGTTTCCATTACAAGAAACGCCTCAAAATCGTCCCCAATCAGAGCTATCGCCTCACCGAGGTGCATTACATGAACGTTCACAACGAGGAAATCATCCTTTGGAACGAACCCGCCCGCGAGTAAACATGGTGGACGTGCCGGCATATATCATCACTCAAATGGAACGCTTCTGCGCTTGGCAGGAGCGTTGTCCATTTGATGTGCACCGTAAATTGATCCCTTACCACCTTTCTGAAGGGCAGGAAGAATCCGTTATAAAATATCTGAAGGAGAATCAATTCCTTGACGAAGACCGCTATGTGGAATCTTTCGTGCGCAGCAAGGTCAAAGCGGCGTGGGGCAGGCAAAAAATTGTGGCTGCCCTCCGCGCCAAACAAGTCCCTTCCACCGTCATCGACCGTTTTTGCGCCGAAATCTCCACTGACGATTACACGGAAAAACTGCGCCAAAGCATCGAAAAATGGCAGCGCGGCCACCCCGACGTGGAAAACGCCCGTCCCAAGCTCATCCGCCATTTGCTCGCCAAAGGCTATGGGATGGAGGAGGTGATGAAGGAGTTAGCAGTTAGTAGTTAGCAGTTGTTGGGGTAGTACATCCGATAATACTTTAAACTCATTATTATACAATTCCTTAAGCGGCCTCGAAGAGGCAAGACGCGTAAAGTGCAATTAACCTCATACAAGCGAAGCGCAGTGTGGGGGTTTTGAAAGATATGAATAAAAAAACGATAATGATCATAATGGCGGTGGTGTTGACCGTCGTGTTAATAGTGGCTAGTATCGCCACCACAGGGAAAGCGGGATCGCGTTCAAGCGATGCCTCCTGTTCCGCGCAAACGTCTATGGTGGCGGATAACGCGCTCGAAATCCCCACCTTCACATGCCCGCGTGCCCATTCCCAACAAATCTCCCACAAAGCCTATACTGTGGATTACAACGAGGAGTGGCGGTTGGCGAATTGGGTGGCCTATTCCCTGGACAGCACCCAAACCAAAGGACCTGTGGAACGTTACACAAAGTTCGACCCCGACCCGCAGGTGAAGGGGGCGACCGCCCAATGGTGGGACTACAAGAACACTCGCTACGATCGCGGCCATTTAGTGCCCGCCGGCGACATGAAGTGGGACGAGACCGCCATGCGAGAGTGTTTCTACCTAAGCAATATCTGTCCGCAAGACCATGCTTTCAACGAAGGCGACTGGAACTATTTGGAGAATCGCGTCCGTGGATGGGCTAACTTCCACGGAAAAGTCTATGTGGCGTGCGGCCCCATCGTTTCCGAGCATCCTGAAACGATAGGGGAGAACTGCATCGCTGTGCCCGACTCTTTCTACAAGGTCGTTCTATGCGATATGCGCGGCACTTGGAAGGCCATCGGCTTCGTCTATGCCAATAACCCTACCCACCATAACCTGAACCATTATGTCCGCACGGTTGACGATGTGGAGCACCTCACAGGCATTGACTTTTTCTACCAACTGCCTGACGATATTGAAAATCAGATAGAAAAAGAGATTGATTGGGAAGCGTGGAGGATAAGACAATAGGGAATAGGGATTAGGAATTAGGGATTAGGAATTAGTCATAAGTCAAAGTTCAAAGTTCACAAGTCTAACCAAAATTTTGTACTTTTGCCAAAATTTTTGGAACAATGAAAAACACCGTTAAAATCTTTTGCAAGAATATTGGCAAGGAAGTTGAAGTGCCGTGCGGCATCACTCTTCAAGAGTTTGTGAGTAAAGCCGAATTAATGCCCGAGAACCCATATTTTGGCGCTTTGGTGAACAACAAGGAACGCGATATGTCGTTCCGTCTGACCAAGCCTGCATTGGTCTATTTCTTCGATTATTACAGCAATTACGGTCGGAACGGTTATATGCGTTCGCTCTTTTTCCTGCTTTTCCATGCCGTTGATTCCCTTCTTCCGAAGGATGTGAAACTTCGCATCAAGCACTCCATATCAGGGGGAAGATATTGCACCTTGGAGAATTTGGACGGGCCTATAACCGACAAGTTAGTGAAGTCGCTTTATCTTTTCATGAAGGATGTGGTGAATCGCGACCTCCCTTTCATTCGCGAGGAGATGTTGACCCAAGATGCCATCAAGGCGTTTCAGGAGCATGGATTGGAAGATAAGTACGAGTTTTTCAAGAATCGCGACAAAATCTTCACTTCTGTCTATCAATTGGACAAAAGTATTAACTACTATTATGGTTTCTTGCTCCCCTCCACGGGTTATCTGACTACTTTCGGCCTCGAGAAATATGAAGAAGGCTTGCTGTTGAAATTGCCTTCCAAGAAAAATATCAATGCGATGGCCAAAACTCGTACGTTTCCTAAATTGTTCTCTGTCTATAAGTTAGACAAGCAATGGGTGGAATCTATGGGGGTGCCTTACGTTTTCAACTTGAACAAATTTTCTAACAGTGTCCAGATACAGTCCGGGGTGCTGGTCGCCGAGGCTTATCAAGAGAAGCAGATGGCGCGCGTGGCGGACATGATTCACCAGCGCGGGGACGTGAAGATGGTGTTGATCAGCGGTCCCTCCAGCTCGGGTAAGACCACCTCGTGCCGCCGTCTGTCGGTACAGTTGGCGGTGTTGGGTCACTATCCAGTACCTATTTCCGTGGACGATTTCTTTGTGGAGCGCGAAGAAACGCCTAAGGATGAAAATGGCGAGTATGATTTTGAAGATTTACACGCCATCGATTTGCCGTTATTTAATAAAACGCTCAATCGACTTCTCGCAGGTGAGGAGGTCGAGATTCCCACTTTCGATTTCACCCAAGGCAAAAAAATATGGACGGGCAAGAAGTTGCAATTGAGGAAGAACGCTATTTTGGTGATCGAAGGCATTCACTGTCTCAATCCCGAATTGACCGCCCAGGTGCCCGAAGAGATTAAGTTCAAGGTGTTCGTGTCTGCGCTCACTTCCCTTTCATTGGATCGTCAGAATCCGATTCCGACTTCCGATAACCGGTTGATACGCAGAATTGTACGCGACTATAACTATCGAGGATATTCTGCGGTGGATACCATACGCCGTTGGCCCAGCGTGCGGCGCGGAGAAGAGATGAACATTTTCCCGTATCAGGAAAACGCCGATGTGATGATCAACACCTCGCTGGTTTTCGAACTTTCTGTGCTCAAACCCTACGCGATGCCGATCCTGTACAACGTTCCGGAGACGGTTCCCGAATATGCCGAGGCTACACGTTTGATCAAAATGCTCTCGTTCTTCAAGACAATCCCCGTTACATCCCTTCCAGGAACCTCTATCTTGCGTGAGTTTGTCGGTGGTAGCTTCTTCACACTCTGATGATTACACTGATAGGTTCAGGAAATGTGGCGACGTGGATCGCCCAGAGGTTGCAGGGTAATACCCGCTTCCCGATCACGCAGGTCTATAGTCGGCATTTGGAACACGCCCAAACGCTGGCCGAGTTGCTCAACGCGGAGGCTATTGATGGTATTCAGAAATTAAATACTGATAATCAGATATTTATTTTCGCTTTGGCGGATAAAGCCTACGACGAGATACTGCCGTCGCTGCCCTTCAAGCTGCCGTTGGCCTTTATGACCTCTGGCACGGTTTCCTGCCAGTGCCTGAAGGATTATGCAGAACAATATGGTGTTATATATCCTTTACAGACCTTCACGAAGTCACAGGATATGAGGGCGTTGGAGGTTCCATTGTGCCTGGAGGGACCGATGCAGGAACCGACGCGGGAGTCGGCGCTTCCAAGCGTCGGAACGTATTCCCGAGAACTGATGTGGTCTCTCGCCCGTGAGCTCTCCCCGCTTTGCTATGAAGTGTCGGAAGAGCAGCGTGCCCGTATGCATGTGGCTGCCGTCTTCGCCTGCAACTTCAGCAATGCCATGTATAATATAGCCTATAAGTTGTTGAAAGAGAGAAATTTGCCTTTTGAAATTCTTCTTCCGGTACTACGCCAAACAGTGCGAAAAGTGGGAGAAATGTCACCCGCCGAAGCGCAAACCGGTCCCGCCGTCCGCCGCGATTTCAACGTGATGCGAGCACAGATCTCCACACTGTCTGACGATCGATTAAAGGAATTGTATCGCTTAGTGTCAGAGCTGATAATGGAATGTTAGCTTTTGGCTTTTGGCTTTTTGCTTTTAGCTAACAGCCAATAGCTAATAGCTAATAGTTAATAGCCAACTTGTCTCCAACCACCACCACTTTCCTTCCATCCCAAAGTGTGCATCCGAACAGGTAGCACGCATTCCCGTCTTTGACTTTCAGCGTTTTACGTAATTCCTCAGCCGAGAGAGGGAAGTTGCGCACGGCGATGCTGGCATTTTCGAGGTGCGACAGCTCCTTGGCGATTTTGCGCGGGTGGAACTCGTGAACCGCCTCAATGCGGAAGACGCGCCCCGGGAAATCTTCCCGCAATTCGTCGGCGGTGAACAGATTGGTGTTCTTCTCCAATTTTTGGACCTGAAACTGTTGCGACAGGGCGTTGAAGATGCCGGCTTTCATCACGGCGGCGTTGGGTTCGTAGAGATACGCGCCCAATCCCGTGGCGATGCGGGGTGGGGTGGTGCGTTCGGTGTCAAGGGTGGTTTCAACACGGATGGTGGCTGTTTTGTTGATATTCGCGGCAATGATAGTAGGGCTCGTTGTAGAGACGTTGCGCGCAACGTCTCTACAAATCCCGTTGATTGTTCCATCCTGGGTCAATAAAAACACTACCTCCTTGCATTCCCCCTCCACGGCCACCACGTGCATCGCGTACGTCTCGGGCAAATCCCGCAACGTCTGGAAGATGTCGATCATCGGCGACAGCTTGACCATCAGGGTGTTGCATTTCGCTAACAGACGCTCTTTCCATTCGAGAAGATTGGGAACACAGTCTTCCAATGCGACCACTTTTCGTCCGTGGACATCGCGGCGGGAGGGATCGAGGTAGATCGTATCTACGGGTCCGATGGCGGCGAGATTGTCCTCCATCGTGCCGTTGACGATATTAACATTGTTGATATCCAATACTTTGCAGTTGTGTTGAAAAAGGTCGCAGAGCTCCTCCTGCGGTTCCACGTACCAGCCTTTGTCGAACTTCCGGGCGAGGGCGACGGTATCGACCCCGAACCCACCGCTGAAGTCCGCGAAAGAGTCTCCTTCCACCAAGGATGCCTTGTACTCAGCCGTTTGCGACGACGAGCACTGCTCCATGGAGACCTTTTTCGGGTAGAGGATGCCCTCGGTGGCGTACCACTCGGGCAGCTTCTCCTTGGCCTTCTGTCGCCCGGCGATTTGTTGCAGTGCCACGGCCATATCCACCTGCGGGTCCTTGGAGGGGTGCAGGGCGAGGCGGGCCACGTCGTCGGAGGCGTGGGCGGAGATGTACTGGAGGGTGGGTTCGTTTATAATCATACTATTCGTTTATATCCCAGGGCTCGCTGTCGCTTACCCTGCTGTTCTGTCCCAGGGCTCGCTGTCGCTTACCCTGCTGTTCTGTCCCAGGGCTCACTGCGTTCACCCTGGGTTGACACGTGTCGGGCTTGCAGCCCTCTTGGAAGAGGTTCGATGTATCAATCACTAATCACTAATCACTATTCTACTCTTCCTCGCTATAATACACCTTATAGTACTTCCCGCGCTCGTCCTCGCCCTGTTCCACGTGGTCGCGGTTGCCGTCGATGATGATTTGGATCTTGCGGTCGAGGC
>CAMKLG010000037.1 GCA_946413585.1 uncultured Bacteroidales bacterium | reverse complement strand
TGAAAATATGAAATATCACTTCAGATTTTCAATTAAAATCAGGAGCAAAAATACACTTTTTTTATCAAACTGCAACCATTTGGATTTTTTGCATCATACATATAAATAAAGTTGTAATTTTGTCGCGCCGTTGTCTTCGGAAGGTGATTCCTGACTTCGCATCCTTCGCAGGAGCGGCGTGAAAAGTAAAAGATCAGGAGTCCACATAAGATTATGAAAAATATGAACACCATTATCGAAAAAAAACTTGATTACCGCTGCTTTCTGCTCGGAATCATCCTATACTGGATGTTTGGCGCTGTTTGGGGATCCTTCGCTTCGTTTTTATTCGCGCTGGAAGCCGTGCTGCATCCAATAGCCGTGGTCGTCGGGAAATCCCTGCTGTTCTTGCTGGTTTTTTATCTCCTGTTCCGCAAACCGAGGATGATCGATGTCAAATGGGGGCATCTCGCGATGTTGGTCGGCTTCATTCTCCTGATGACGGCGCTGGATTATTTTCTGCTCGACCGCTTCTTTGACCTTCATTCTGTCGCGGATAATCAGATGAAATGGGACATCCCCAATTATACGATGCAAAACGTGCGGAGTTGGGCGAATCTGGTCACCTCGTTTCTCACCGTCGGTTTTTTGTGGTGGCGTTATGATTCAGAGAATACGGAAGCTGGCATAGATGCTTTGCCAGAAGAATCTCGAAGTTATTATGGCGGAATCTTGTTCGCCGTCACCTTGGGTTACATCCTTTCCTTGATCAGAGTGCTTGGCGGCGGATATTGGACATTTGCCCACCATCCCATCTTGGTTGAGGTGATCACCTGTCTGCTGATTGTGCTCATCACCATAGGGGCTATCCTTATGCTGGTCAAAAGACACACAACGGTGCTCTCCATCACGATGATTTTCATTCTCATTGTCATCCACTTTTTCTCATCGCATTATCTGCCGAATATCTTGTCCAGTCATCTCACCCCGAACGACACCTTGTACGGACAGGTGAATATTTTCCCTTCTGTCGCGACCGTTTGTGACATTGCGGTCAATCTGGCCGCCTTTGTCCTCTACCGCAGGGAATTAAAATGCCAAAACGAGTAGAGACGTTGCGCGCAACGTCTCTACCAAATGTATGTCCCAACTGTTGAAACGAGATGAAAGCCTCGTCTCTACAATCGTTTGTTTAGAAAGATTCGAGTAATTTCACGGAGTTGAAAATGGTCTTCTCGCGTGCCTCGTTGCCGTATTTATCGACATCCACGATGTTGCGCGGACTGTGGGTGATGCAGACGGGGCCGTTGAGGCAGCCGCCGTCGCAGGCCATTCCTTCGAAGAAGTTTTCGGTGGCCTTGTTGAACTTCAATTTTGTCAGCGCGGCTTTGCATTCCGCGATGCCGTTCATGGCGATCGGTTTCACACCGTGCACGCCCATCGCCTCCGCCACATCGGCAACGCCGTGGGCGATACCGCCTGATTTGGCGAAGATACGGCCGTAATAGGAGGCGTTGTTCAGTTCCGAGTCCTCCATCTGCGTGGTGTCGATGCCGCGTGCGTCCAGAAAGGCCTGCAACTCTTCGAACGACATCACACAGTCGATGGCTCCGCCGGTCTTCTCCAACCGGTATTCCAACTTCTTGGAGGTGCACGGTCCGATGAAGACGATCTTCGCCGTGGGGTCGGAACGTTTGATCAGACGCGCCGTCTCCACCATCGGTGACACTGAACTGGAGATATGCTGGGTCAGTTCGGGGAAGTTCTTCTCCACGAAGGAGACGAACGACGGGCAGCAAGAGGTGGTGAGCAGCTTCTTCTCCTCCCACTCCTTGGCTTCGCGGTAGAGCGTGATGTCGGCACCGAGGGCCGCCTCCACCACGTGGTGGAAGCCCAGTTTGCGGATGGCCGTGACCACCTGCGTCACGCGTCCGAAGCGGCACTGGCTCACAATGGCGGGCGCGATGACCGCATAGACTTTGTATTTCGTGTTGTTCTCCGATTTTTTCAGGATGTCGATGATGTCGAGTACCAGCGACTTGTCGGAGATGGCACCGAACGGGCATTTATAGACGCAAGCCCCGCAAGAGATGCACTTCTCGTTGTCAATAGTGGCCTTGTGGTTCTCGTCCATCGAAATGGCCTTCACCTTGCAGCTCACCATGCAGGGACGATGTTGGAGGATAATGGCCGAATAGGGGCACGCTTGCGTGCATTTGCCACATTCGATGCATTTTTCCTTATCCACCGTGGCTTTGTGATTCACGATGGTGATGGCGTCTTTTGGACAAACCTCCTTGCAGCTGTGAACCATACATCCGCGGCAGGCGGGTGTCACGTAAATACCGTCGATGGGGCACTCGTCGCACGCACTGTCGATGACCTCTATCACGTTGGGGTTCTCCTTGTTGCCGCCCATTGCCAGCTGAATACGGTCTTGCAGAATGGCACGCTCCTTGTAGATACAGCAGCGGGTCTCTGCTTTGGGTCCGGGACTGAGGAGCTTGGGAATCTCCATGTAAGCATCCTCGAGACCACCCTCGTAGGCACGGCGGATGACCTCCTTCAGGACCTTGTATTTAACTAGTTGGACATCAGTGTCAAATATCCGATTTGAATTCATATTGATTGTTGTTTTGTTGAGGATTAATAATAATTCAGTTCGACGATTTTACCCATCTTGCGCAAATTTTCAGTGATCTTCTCCACCAGTTTCAGCTTCATCGTGGTGTCGATGGGCAGGCCTTGGTGCGCCACGTTGACGCTTTGTCCGACGAAGAAGGTGATATGGGTGGCCTTTTCGAAGAGGAAGTCCGCCAAAAGCGAGGCACCATCCTGCTTGGTGAAGGTTTTGGGGGTGAGGTCGTCGATGGAGACGTATTTCTCCGACAGTTGCAGCAGCTTGCGCAAAGTAAGCACGCCTTCGGTAGTCAGGTCAATGCCTTTGATGTATCCGATGGGCGGAACCTCCTTGTCGGGGAAATCGAAGCTGGTTTTGAGCTCCGTTTTCAGGTACCTTGCCACGATGGTAGAGCTGGTGCCGCCGCAGACAATCTTCTTGGAATGTCCTTCCAGGAAATGTTTGATGTAATAGTCGTCTTTCTCTTTATCTACGGGCGGTCCCACCATGATGTTGACATCGAGTCGCTGACGGATTCTGACGGCGGCCACGGTGGTGTCATCGCCGGGCTTGTCGGCATAGAGGTCGTTGCAAGCGGCGGCAAGCATACAAGCCACCGCACGGGCCGACATCCCGGGCTTGATGTTGTTGTCGAGATGTTCCATGATTTGGGGACGCTCCCAGCCGAAGTTGAGGATCATGCCAATGCCGGCATGGATGGTGCCGTCGGACATGACAACGATGATGTCGTCCTCCTCGAGATTGAGCTCGGAACGATAGACCCGCTTGCCGCAGACATCCAGTTCCTCGCGCTCGAAGTTCTGGCATTTGCCGTTATGGTAATAGATGGCTTCTGGATTGTCAAATTCGAACAGTTCCCCTTTGCCCTCCTTGTTGACGTGGATGATGGAGAACGTGGAATAGGCCACTCCGCGTTCCGCGCAAACGGGTAACGTTTGGATGATGGTCTCCACGCATTCGTAGATGTCGATTTCGTTGGCTGCCATCGTACACAAAATCTTGGAGGTGAGGGTGGAAAGGATATTCGCCTTCACACCGCTTCCTAATCCGTCGGCCAGCACCAAGGTAGTATAGTCGCCGTTCACCGTGCAGGCCACGTTGTCGCCGCACAGTTCTTCGCCGTAATGGTTCAGCGAAGTGCATCCTGTTTCTAAGCAAAGTTCCATCACTCCGAGATTTTTTCTTCGGTTAACGTTTTCTTTAGCTTCAACAGGGCCACCTTGGTCTCGGCAGTCGTCTCTCCCAACAATGACGCAATCTCCTGGGCCACACGCATCTGTTTCTTGATCACATTGTCGGTTGTGGTCAGTGTCTCCATCTTCACCTTCATGATCCGTTTCTCATAGTCAACGGTCTCCGTGACATCCTTCAGAATGCCAAAGATGAGGTTCTGGTTGGCCAAATAGTTGATGGACACGTCCACATATTTGCCTGTGTTTGAGATAAACTCCTTCTTCAGCTCAACATTCTTCTTCTGGGCGTATGCGTTGCAGAAGTCGATGGGGTTGAAGTAGTCGATGGCAGGATGGCCTTTGGCGTAGGGGTCTTCGATGCCCAGCAGTTCGCGTCCGCGGTTGTTGATTTCCAAAATATTCATGTCAGAGTCAAGCACCACGATGCCTTCCGGACTGTTCTGGATCACCTCCACAGAGAAGGATTCGGCGCGTTGGCGCATATAGGGCAGGCAGATGTCAATGTCGGCATAGCCATTATAGACGGCCCAGGCTTTCTCACGGCAGGTGGCATAACCGCAGGAGCCGCAGTCGAGCTCGTCCTCTGGTTTGAATTTGCCGGTTTTGTGCAGGATGGCTTCGATTTCGCGCTCGCTGGCGGGCATGCTGTGGCTCCGGATTCGGGCATGGGCTGTGGCGAGCGGGACATCCACTTGCACAGGTGTCTGCGTGGCAGTGAACTGGCGTTTCTCGGCAGTGACATACTTGCGGATGTCCGACATGGCCTTGACGGAGCCCCCGTCCTTTTCCAACGAACACGGTCCATTCACGCAGGCATCCTCACACAGGTTCATTTCCAGTACCACGTGGTCCATGTGCTCGATGTTTTGCAATGCCTTGACACACTTCATCGGGCCGTCGATGGCGATATAGTCATAGCCATCCGGCAGTTCCGGAAAAGAATGGATGATACCTTGGGGGATGGGATATTCTTTGGCCAAGTTCGGCATCCCGTTCCGCTTCTGCAAAACGATATTGGTGATTTCGTCGAGTTGAACACCTTTTTCTTCGAAAAGTTGGATGACATCCTCAAAGGTCAAGACATTGTCGATGAGGTGGCACTCTTCTGCTTCGCGCTTCTTTGCGATACAGGGTCCGATGAAAACAATCTTGGCCTCGGGATGCTGTTTCTTGAGGATTTTGGCGTGGGCCACCATCGGGGAATCCACGGGAGCCAGATATTTGAGAGCCATCGGATAATATTCCTGAATCATGCGGCAAACTGCCGGACAGGCGGAGGTGATGAAGTTTTTGAACTGACCGGATTTCAGCAGGTTAGCGTATTCCTGGGTCACGGCTTGGGCACCCACCGCTGTCTCCTCGGCATCAAGAAAGCCCAGTTTGGCCAGCGCCAGCTTCATCACGCCGAAGTCGGAAAGTCCGAAACTGGAGATGAAGGAAGGGGCGACACTGGCGATCACCTTGTCGGAACCCGCCAGCAGGGTGCGCACCTCGTTGATCTCACTGTGCACCACTTTCGCGTTCTGCGGGCACACGAGCGTGCAATGGCCGCACAAGATACATCTGTCTTCGATAATTTCCGCCTGATGTCCCTTGATGTCAATGGCTTTCACCGGACATTCACGCAGGCATTTGTAGCAATCTTTACATTTCGCATTGCGAAACTCCAAATATAATGACATCTCCCCGGTTTATAATTCAATTAAAGGATAAACTTCTTTCACGAAAATCTCTTCCACATTCTCCTTGGTGACGTTGTGAAGAATGATGCTGCCGTCTTCGGCAAGCGAGGTGGCTTTCTGCTTCATGCTGTCGGAAAGGCCGTCGGTTCTGACATTTACGCCTTTGGCACAATGACCCAAACAGAAACTGGCTTGCAATTCCACCAGATCTTCCACGTCGTATTTTTTCAGGATGTCTTTTAAGGCTTGAATGACATCGTAAGAACCTTTCAGGTGGCAGGAGCTGCCAACACAAACTTTAATATTCATATTGGTTGGTTTTAGGGTTTTTTATATTGAACGATTATTATCTGTAATTTGTTACAAAGTTGCAGAAACATTTGGGCGGGCAGCTGTTTTTTGTGTAGCTGTCCCGCCGGTCAACGTTCATCACAACTTAAAAATCAACTTCTTGGTCGTAGTAGCAGCACTTCAGCAATTGTTCCATCTCGGCTTGTGTCGGGATGCGCGGGTTGGAACCTGTGCAGGCGTCGCCGATGGCGTTCTTGGCGATTTCGGGCAGTCTTTCAAGGAACACGTTTTCAGGTACAAAGCCCTGCTCGCAAGGGTAAGAGTCAGCACCGTAGTTTTGGATGCAGTGCGGGATGTTGAGGTCGTCGTTCATCTTGCGCAAGGCAGCGATGAGCAGGGTTACCTTTTCGTCGTCGTTGTTTCCGCCCAAGTTCATGGCATCGGCAATGGCGCCGTAGCGTTGCTTGGCTTCGGGATTCTTGGCGTTGAAGGCGATGACCTTGGGCAGGTACATGGCGTTGGCCGCTCCGTGGATGATGTGTGCGCCGTAGTCGGCAAATACGGCTCCCGTTTTGTGGGCCATAGAGTGGACGATGCCTAACAGGGCGTTGGAGAAGGCCATTCCGGCCAGACATTGGGCATTGTGCATCTCGTTGCGGGCTTGCGTGTCGCCATTATACGAATTCACCAAGTCCCTCTGTATCATCTTGATGGCGTGCATGGCCAAGGGGTCGGTGTAGTCGCAGTGGGCGGTTGAGACGTAAGCTTCCACGGCGTGCGTCATGGCATCCATGCCCGTATGAGCCACCAATTTCTTGGGCATGGTCTGAGCTAAGGCGGGGTCAACGATGGCCACGTCAGGCGTGATTTCAAAGTCGGCGATAGGGTATTTGATGCCCTTGGCATAGTCGGTGATGATGGAGAAGGCAGTCACTTCGGTGGCCGTGCCCGAGGTCGAGGATACCGCGCAGAACTTGGCTTTTGTCCTCAGTTTGGGCAATCCGAACACTTTGCACATGTCCTCGAAAGTGGTTTCGGGGTATTCGTATTTAATCCACATGGCTTTTGCGGCATCGATGGGCGAACCACCGCCGATGGCCACAATCCAGTCGGGCTGGAACTCTTGCATCACGGCAGCACCGTTCATCACGGTCTCCACTGACGGATCCGGTTCAATGCCGTCAATCACTTTGACTTCCATACCGGCTTCCTGCAGATAGGCGATGGCCTTGTCAAGAAATCCGAAACGTTTCATGCTTCCGCCGCCAACGCAGACGACGGCGCGCTTGCCTGTGAAGGTCTTTAATGCTTCGAGAGCGTTCTCACCATGATAAAGGTCTCTCGGTAATGTGAATCTATTCATTTTTTGTCTGTTTTTGGGTTAAATCGTAGGTTCAACGAGAACCTTATTCTTTTCCGTAATAGGCTTGTTTGTAAATGTCAATGATCTCACTGACGAGCGGGTATTTCGGGTTGGCACCGGTGCACTGGTCGTCGTGGGCCTTCTCAGACAACGCGGCGACATTCTCCATGAACAATTTCTCATCCACACCTTCTTCTTGGATGCTCATCGGCATATTCATGTCCTTCATCAGCTGGCGGATGGCCTTGACGAGGTTGTCGATGCTCTCCTCGTTGTCCTTGCCACCGAATCCGAGGAAGCGGGCTGCCTTGGCCAGTTTCTCGTCCGCAATGAAATGATCGTATTTCGGGAAAGGAACAAATTTGTTCGGTTTCAATGAGTTATACTTCACAACGTAGGGCAATAAAATGGCGTTTGCGCGGCCGTGCGGGATATGGTAGTCGCCGCCTAACTTGTGAGCCATGCTGTGGTTGAGACCGAGGAAGGCGTTGGTGAAGGCCATGCCGGCGATACAGGAGGCGTTGTGCATCTTCTCGCGAGCTTTCAGGTCGAACTGGCCGTTCTCGTAAGCGCGCTTCAAGTAGCTGAATACGAGATCCATGGCCTGCAGTGCCAGACCGTCGGTGTAGTCGTTGGCCATGTTGGAGATGTAGGCTTCGATGGCGTGAGTCAGCACGTCCATGCCCGTGTCCGCGGTGGCGCGTTTTGGCAGTGAAACTACAAACTGAGGGTCGATGATGGCCACGTTGGGGGTCACGGCATAGTCGGCCAGCGGATATTTGATGCCTCGCTTCTTGTCAGTGATGACCGTGAAGGCCGTCACCTCGCTGCCGGTACCGGAAGTGGTCGGGATGGCGACCATCTTGCACAGGTTGCCCAAGTGCGGGAATTTCACCACACGTTTGCGGATGTCCATGAACTTCTGGCGCAGACCGTCGAAAGAGGTTTCAGGGTGCTCGTAGAAGAGCCACATGCCCTTGGCGGCGTCCATGGCGGAACCGCCGCCCAACGCGATGATGACGTCAGGTTGGAATGAACGCATCTCGGCCACGCCGCGCATGATGGTCTCCACATCCGGATCTGGCTCCACATCGGAGAAAATCCGGTAATGACAAGGCTCGCTGCGCTTGTTGAGATAATAGGTGACCTTATCGACATAGCCGAGTTGCACCATCATCGGGTCACTCACGATGAAAGCCTTGCTGAAGCCTTCCATGTGCTCCAGATATTGCACTGAACCGTACTCGAAATAGACTTTCGGCGGGATTTTGAACCATTGCATATTGACTCTTCTTTTTGCGATTTTCTTTTTGTTGATAAGATTGACGGTGGAGACATTCGCCGTCGTGCTGTTGTGGCCGTAAGAGCCGCAGCCGAGGGTCAGCGACGGGGTGTTGGTGTTGTAGATGTCTCCGATAGCCCCCTGTGATGACGGAGAGTTGACGATGATACGGCCCACCTTCATGGCTTTGCCGAACTTCTCGATCAGGTCGCTGTTGGTGCTGTGGATGATGGCTGTATGGCCGAGACCGCCCATGTCGAGCATCTTGCGGCACATCTCAAATCCTTCCACGTGGTTGTTGACCACGTAGTAAGCCAGCACTGGGGAAAGCTTTTCGCGGGAGAGTGGATATTCCGGACCTACATCTTTCAGTCGCGCAATGAGAATCTTGGTTCTCTCGGGCACTTGCACACCGGACTGTTGCGCAATCCAGAAGGGCGATTTGCCCACCACATCGGGATTCACTGCGCCCTTCTCTGAATTGATGACGAAGGCGGATACCTTCTTGATCTCCTCGTCGTTGAGGAAATAGCAACCGTTTTCCTTCATGTAGGATTCGAAAAGGTTGGAGATGACCTTGTCCACGATGACCGCCTGTTCGGAGGCGCAAATCATGCCGTTGTCGAAGGTCTTGGACATCATAAGGTCCGTGCAAGCGCGTTTCACGTTGGCGGAAGTTTCTATGTAGCAGGGTGCGTTGCCGGGTCCGACGCCGAGGGCGGGTTTTCCGCAGCTGTAGGCGGAGCGCACCATGCCAGCGCCGCCGGTAGCCAGGATCAGCGAAACCTTCGGGTGATTCATCAAAGCCATGGTGGCATCCACAGAAGGATGCTCGATCCATTGGATACATGCCGCAGGAGCTCCGGCAGCGACCGCCGCGTCTCTCAGAATCTTGGCTGCCGCCATCGATGATTGCTGCGCGGAAGGATGGAAACCGAAGATGATGGGGTTGCGGGCCTTCGCGCATATCAACGACTTGAACATGGTGGTGGATGTCGGGTTCGTCACCGGGGTCACGCCAGCCACAATGCCGACAGGCTCGGCCACTTCCACATAACCCTCCATCTCATTGTTCTCCACGATTCCGACCGTTTTCTCATTCTTGATGGAGTTCCAAATATATTCGGTGGCGAAAATATTCTTGATGATCTTGTCCTCATAGACCCCGCGATGCGTCTCGTCCACGGCCAGGCGTGCAAGCTCGCGATGGTGCTCTAACCCGGCTAAAGCCATCGCATAGACAATCTTATCTACTTGCTCCTGGTTGAAGTCAACGTATGTTTTCAATGCCTCTTCCGCATTCTGAACCAATGCGTCTATCTCTTTTTCTATCGATAATATTTTATCGATTTTTTCATCTGATTTTACGCTTTCTTTTTTCATATTGTAAAAAATATAGGTATTGTTTAATTTTCTGCTATTCTTTCGGTTTTGTTGGCTTTAGAAGACTTCATAGCCAAATTGTGTGCAAGAACGGCCAGGGAAGAGGGCAGATTCTCGTTTTTCACGAGCACATCTTCGGGAACTTTCAAGGGTACGAAGGCAAAATTCCAGATGGCCTTGATGCCGCACTTCACCATTTGGTCGCACACGTCCTGCGCCTGGTCGTCGGGCACTGTGATGATGCCGATGCGGATCCCCATCCGTTGTACGAGGCTTTCCATCTTCTCCATAGGGAGGATGTGTTTTCCCTCTAACTGGAGTCCGCACAAATAGGGGTCTTTGTCAAAACCCACTACGATGTTCAAACCGAACTTCGCGAATTTGGAGTTGGTGAGAAGAATGCGCCCCATGCTGCCGACCCCAACCAAGATGGCTTCGTCCAGTTTATTGTAACCCATGTAGTTATCGATATCGGCAAGCAGTTGCTTCACTTCAAAACCAGTTCTGGGATGCCCTGCCACGCTGCTCACCTGCGCCAGATCTTTGCGCACTAATACAGGGTTGAGGTTCAAATGTTGGGCAAGCAGTACAGAAGAGACGGACTCCATTCCCTCAGCCTCCAGCCGGCTGATGTAACTGTAGTACAGCGGCAGCCGACTCAAAGTCGATTTCATGACCACCAAAGAAGGTGTATTCTGCTTGGACATATCGATAATTTTTTATCTATTAAAATCGGCTGCAAAAATACATTTTTTTTGAAACAAAAAAGGACAAGGGTCAATTTTTTTTCATACCACCCAAATGCCCTTATTTCAGCAGTTGCGCCGTGTGCGCCTTGGTGTTCACCTTGCCGATAGCGTCGATGATAACACCTTGTTCGTCAATGACGTAGGTGGTTCGCAGCGTGCCTTCGGTCACCTTGCCGTACATCTTTTTCTCGCCCCAGGCCTCGTAGGCTTTCAGGATGGTGAGGTCGGTATCGGCGATGAGGTGGAAGGGCAGCTCGTATTTGGCGATGAACCGTTGGTGCGAGGTGGCGGAGTCGCGGCTTACGCCCAGCACCTCATAACCCAAGGCGAGGAATCGCTGGTAGTTGTCGCGCAGGTCGCAGGCTTCGGCAGTGCAGCCTGGCGTGCTGTCCTTGGGGTAGAAATAGAGCACGAGCTTTTTACCGGCGAAGTCGCTCAGTCTCACGGTGCTTCCGTTTTCATCAACGCCCTCGAAATAGGGGGCTTTTGTTCCGATTTGTAACATAGTATTGGTGTTTTTGATTGAAAGGGCAAAGGTACAACATTATTGTTTACTTTTCGCCTCCCATCAGCTCTCGAACCTGTTTGTCGAAATCCGAATCGATCTGTTGCGTGGGGTTGAAAAGTTTATATTCCTCTTCTGCCTTTTTGTCGGCCATCTCGCGGCTGATTTTTCCTTTGTCAGGTAACAATGCGTAGCGCCGAAAGGTCAAAAATTCGTTGACGGAAGCGGCGAATTGTTCCATATTGAAAGCATTCCCTCGCTCTATCAAGTCTTCAATGTAATCGAAATAGCCTGAAACGGCGCGTTCCAGTCGGCGAATTTCCACCTCGGGCAGGTAGTTTTTGGCCACCTTGGTGTCGCTGAGTAACACCCGACCGTCGGGCGCATTCTTCCACGTTTGCAAACCCATGTGGTCTTTGGTGTGGTCGGCGCGGGTGTAAATAATCTCGGGCGCGGTTTGCCCGGTGATGGCGTAATGGAATCGGTTCTGTACCATTTGGTAGAATTCCCGCGTGGTAGGGGAATTGCAGTCGTAGTCGAAAGAGCACTCCGCGTAGATGTCAGTGATCTGCTGCCAGATGCGGCGTTCGCTCGCCCGTATGCTGCGAACCTTTTCCAGCAATTCACGGAAGTAGTCTTTCCCAAACACGGCATTGCCCTGTTTCAGGCGCGACTCATCCAACACAAATCCCTTTTTGATGAACTCTTTCAGTACCTGTGTCGCCCATTGCCTGAACTTGGTGGCACGCGCAGACGACACGCGGTATCCCACGGCAATGATGGCGTCAAGGCTGTAGAAATCAACTTCTTCAGAAATTTCCCCTCTAAAGCCTCTGTTTACGACAGTTTCCATTTTGGAAACTGTCGTATTTTTATCCAATTCTCCAGTCTCGAATTTCTTTTTGAGATGCTTGCTGATGTCGGGCACGCCAACGTCAAACAACGCCGCCATCGCCTTTTGCGTGGCCCAAATCGTTTCGTCTTTGATTACCACCTGCACCTTTCCATCCTCGTCAGGCAGTTGGTAGAGAAGAAATTGTATTTCGTTGCTCATAGTAGAATGTTGCTGTTTTTTGATGTTTGATGAGGTTGCAAAGATACAATATTTATGATAACACGAGGCTTTGGCTCAAGAAATTTTGTACCTTTGCCCCCAAAACGAATTATCATGTCAACATCAGAAATCGTGATTCTTATAGCCGTCATTCTGGTCTATTTCGGATGGGCGCTGTTCAACGGATTCTTGGCTAAACAGCGCAACCATTCGTTTACGGCGTGGTTCGGCATCTCATTGTGCATACTGCCGCCGTTCGCCATGATCGCGGTGTTGATCTATTGCAAACCCGATAATAACCATCTGATTCCGTGACTCATGAACATCCGACTCGTCATTTTCGATTTTGACGGCACGATGGCCGACACGCGACACAACATCGTCCTCACCATGCAGCGGGTGATGCGGGAGTTGGGTATGCCCGTGGCCGATGAGGAAACCTGTGCTTCCACCATCGGGCTGCCGCTCAAGGACTGCTTTCGCAAGATTTTCCCCGAACTGACCGACGATGGTGCCGAACACTGTGCCGAAACCTATCGCCAGATATTCTTCGCCAATGCCAAATCATTGGTGCCCGATATGTTCCCTCATGTACAGGAGACCATCGACCTGCTGCATGCCCACGGGATAAAGATGGCGATTGCCTCATCACGTACCTCCGCGTCGCTGCACGGCTTTATTCGCGAGATGAGTCTGACCGACAAAATCGCCATGGTGGTCGGCTCCGACGAGGTGACCCACCATAAACCGCATCCCGAACCTGTGAATGTTATCCTGTCGGCACTGGACGTACCTGCCTCGGAAACCCTCGTGGTGGGCGATATGCCCGTCGATATCCTCATGGGTGCCGCCGCCGGCACGCATACCTGCGCGGTCACCTACGGGAACGCCTCCGCTGAGGAACTGTCCGCTGCTGGTGCGGAATTTCTTATTGATGACATGGCTGAGGTGATAACGCTGTTTTTTTCTCGCCCATCATAAATGCGAAAATGTTATTTTTGCATTTTTTTTAATATGAAGACTCGTTACATTTTTATCACAGGAGGTGTGGCCTCTTCGCTGGGCAAGGGCATCATCTCCGCCTCTTTAGGAAAACTGCTCCAAGCACGGGGTTATAAAATCACCATCCAAAAATTTGACCCTTACATCAATATTGATCCTGGCACGCTCAACCCCTACGAACACGGTGAATGCTATGTGACCGCCGATGGTCAAGAAACCGATCTCGATTTAGGACACTACGAGCGTTTCACCGGTATTGAGACCACTCGCGACAACAGTGTGACTACGGGTCGCATCTATCAAAATGTGATTGATCGCGAGCGTCGTGGCGACTATCTCGGAAAAACTATCCAGGTGGTGCCGCATATCACCGATGAGATTAAACGCAGAATCCAGCTCAACGCCACCAAGGAACCTTTCGATTTTGTGATTACGGAAATCGGCGGTACCATCGGCGACATTGAGAGCCAGCCTTTTTTAGAGGCCATCCGTCAGCTGCGTTGGGAGCTGGGTCCAGCACGGTCGATGAACGTTCACCTCACCTACGTGCCCTACCTCGCTGCGGCGGGCGAACTGAAGACCAAGCCCACCCAGACGAGCGTGAAACAACTGCAAGGTCTTGGTATTCAGCCAGAAGTGCTGGTTCTTCGCACCGAACACACCTTGAGCGATGAACTTCGCAGCAAGGTGGCGCACTTCTGCAATGTGGCTGTGGATGCCGTGATCCAAAGTCAGGACTTGCCTAGCATCTACGAGGTTCCTATCAACATGCAACGCCAAGGATTGGATGCTATCTGCATGAAAAAGATGGGGATGAATCCTGAGGAAACACATGCAAAACAAGAGGAAAATATGGCTCCGTGGCACAATTTCTTGGAAAGAAGGGAAAAGGCAACGGAAGTGGTGAAAATCGGGCTGGTGGGCAAGTACGACCTGCAGGATGCCTACAAGAGCATCCTCGAAAGTCTCGCTCACGCAGGTACTTACAACAATCGCAAAGTGAAAACCACTTTTATCAATAGTGAGTTCATTACCCGGGAAAATGTGGCAGAACAATTGTCAGGAATGGCGGGCATCGTCATCTGTCCTGGTTTCGGTCAGCGTGGCATCGAGGGCAAGATTCTTGCTGCCGAATATACGCGTACTCACAACATCCCGACGTTTGGCATTTGTCTCGGTATGCAGATGATGGTCATCGAGTTCGCGCGCAACGTGTTGGGCTATGCGGATGCCAACAGCATCGAAATGGATCCTCGCACCACGCACAATGTCATCGATCTTATGGAGGATCAAAAAAGCATCACTCAGATGGGCGGCACGATGAGGTTGGGCGCTTACGACTGCGATTTGGTGACTGGCAGCCGCACGTGGGAGGCTTACGGCAAAACGACCCACATCCGCGAACGCCATCGCCATCGCTACGAGTTTAACAACCGTTTCCAAGAGGAATGCGAACAAAAAGGAATGATGTGTGTGGGTGTGAATCCTGCTGCTAATTTGGTGGAAATCGTGGAGATACCCTCTCTCAAATGGTATATCGGCACGCAGTTCCATCCCGAATATTCCTCCACAGTGTTACATCCGCATCCCCTCTTTATGAGCTTCATCAAAGCTTGTGTAAAATGATAGAGGAGTATGCATAATTTATGTACATTTGCACTTTCAAAGTATTACCATTATGAAAAAGAAAATCAACCTTTTATGCATCTTGATGATGCTTTTTGTGGTAGGTGCGCGTGCCGATGAAGGTATGTGGCTACCTTATTCTATTAATGGCCAGAATTTGGCAGATATGCAGAGACTTGGCTGTAAACTGACTGCTGAGCAAATCTTCAGTTTTAACCAGCCCAGCCTCAAGGATGCCATCGTGCAATTCGGCGGCGGCTGCACTGGCGAGCTTATCTCTCCGGAAGGATTGCTGCTCACCAATCACCACTGCGGCCTCGGTCAGGTGCAGGCCCACTCTTCCGTGGAACACGACTATCTGAAGGACGGATTTTGGGCTCGCAGCAAAGACCAAGAGCTCCCTAACGAAGGTCTTTCTGTCCTGTTCCTTAGCTACATAGAGGATGTGACGGCGGCAGTGCTCAAGGGCGTGACCGACGGCATGTCGGAGGCCGATCGCGAGCAGAAGATTGCCGAAAATCGTAAACGTCTGACTACCGAGAAGAAAGGCACACGCGACGTGCGCGTGGAAATCGTCCCCTTCTATCATGGAAATCAGTACATTATGTTTGTGTACGATGTCTATAAGGATGTTCGTCTGGTGGCTTGTCCGCCGTGGGGCATCGGCAAGTTCGGTGCCGATACGGACAACTGGACCTGGCCGCGCCACAAGGGCGACTTCTGCATCTTCCGTGTCTATACCGCCCCTGACGGTTCTCCCGCAGAATATAGCAAGAACAATGTCCCGATGAAGTCAAAACACTTCCTGCCGATTTCCTTAAAAGGCGTTCAACCAGGTGATTACACCATGATTTTGGGTTACCCGGGCTCCACCGACCGTTACTCCACTTCCGGTTCAGTGAAAAATCTGATTGAATTGGAAGATCCCGCCATTGTCGCTTGCCGCACCACCAAACTGGAGCAATACCGTAAACACATGGATGCCGATCCCGCCGTCTTCATTCAATACGCTTCCAAGCAGGCCAGCGTGAGCAACTACTGGAAATATTCTATCGGACAGATCAAGCAGCTGAAACGTAATAAAGTGATGGAGAAACGTTTGGAACAGGAACAGGCTTTTCGTGAATGGACCAATGCCGATCCGCAAAGAAAGGCCAAATACGCTGGTATCTTCGACGATTTCGACAAATATTGGGCGCATCAATCCAAATATACAAAAGCTTTGCTTTATCATCGTGAAGCAGGTTGGAATGGTGGCGAAGCCGTTCGCTTTTCTATGAAATTCAGAAGCGTAGATTACGCTTTTGCTGAAAAAATCCCGCAAGAAAATATTGTGGCATTTACCAAGAAAATGAAAGGTGATGTGGAGGATTTCTTTAAAGATTATAACAAGGATTTGGATCGCGATGCCACCATCGCACTGCTGAATCTCTTCTATAAAGATGTGGATCATAATCAGTTACCTGCTACTATCAAGAAGATTGGTGATAAAACAGGTGGCGATTTCACCGCCTTTGTGAACAATGCTTTCGCTAAATCTATCTTCGTGGACCAAGCTAAGCTTAAGGCATGGTTGGAGAACCCGAAACCCATTGCCAAAGACCCTATTTTTGCTTTGATGCAGGAGATTGTGAACTCTTACATCGCTTTGGGCGAAGAGGCAGAAAAAGTGGAGTGCGGTCGTGCCGACCGTTTGTATATGGAAGGTTTGATGGAAATGCAAAAAGACCGCAACTTCTATCCGGATGCCAATTTCACCATGCGTCTTACCTACGGTAGTGTGCAGGATTGTAAACCCGCTGACGGCGTAACTTACAACTATTACACCACTTTGGACGGCGTGATGGCCAAGTACAAACCCGGCGATTGGGAATTTGACGTACCAAAAGATCTGATTAAGCTGTGGGAGAACAAAGACTATGGCCGCTATGCCGACAAAAACGGTGACCTCGTGGTCAACTTCATCACCACCAACGACATCACAGGCGGAAACTCCGGTAGCCCTGTTATTGATGCACAAGGCAATCTCATTGGTCTGGCTTTCGATGGCAACTGGGAAGCCATGAGCGGCGACATCGCTTTTGAGAACGAAGTGCAACGTACCATTTGCATGGACATGCGCTACCTGCTTTTCATCATCGACAAAATGGCGAATGCTCAGAACTTGATGCAAGAACTGAAGATAATCCAATAATTTCATTCAAATAAAAAACGAGTATTATGAAAAAGAGTGTCATTTTTTGCTTATGCGTAGCATTAGTCGCATTATTTATATCATGTGACAAGAAAGAAGGCGTTTATAATCCTTCAAAGAAAATTCAGAAAATTTACACCGTTGAGGATGGCGACAAAGAGTTGTCAGAAGTATGGCATTGGGATGGTAAGGTGCTTACTTCCATTGACTATATCGACGACATGTACGCTACAACGGCTACTTTTTCCTACGACAAAAATAATCGAATGATTGCGATGGATGCCGATGGCGCACACTCCGAGTTTATTTATGATGGAAAGTATATTAAGAAAATAGAAACCACCTATGAGGGTGTTGTAGTCAGTACCACTGAATTTGATCATCAGAATGGTAAGATTAGCGAGATGAGACTTACCGATGTCTTTATGAATGATCTTGTATGGGATAAAATGCTTCTAGTGAACCCGATGCGTTATATTATTCCCGAAGCCTTCCCAGTCGTGGAGAAAACCATGAAGAAATGTGCGAAAGCCAAAAGCAATGATCAGATTGTTATTAAACTGAACTGGAAAGGCGACAATGTCAATTCTATGGAGATTACTTCTTCTATTTGGGGAGGACAAATTATGACGGAACATGTAGATTTAACGTTCGACAACATGAACAATCCGATGTATGGTTTGTTCTCATTGACGGGTAGCGATGTCGCCACAAACCTTTTCGTGAATAAAAATAACCCTCTGACTATGAAATATACTTACATGGGGCAGGAAATAGGGAAAATGAATTACACTTACGAATATGAGAACAAATTCCCGACCAAAATAACCATGATGATGGTTGATTCTGATGGTGAAATAGATACTCAGACAGTTATTTACGAATATTAATCATTTAGTTTTCAGATAGGGGAACAATGAAACTTGCTGACGTTGTTGCGTTTATAGAACCGAAAGAGACAATTTTGGGGTCGCCTGAAAGTGAAATCACCGAATTGGCGATTGATAGCCGTAAGGTGGTTGTGGCGGATAGTACCCTCTTTTTCGCTATCGAAACGGAAAAAAACGACGGACACCGTTATATACCGCAGTTGTATCAGGTTGGCGTTCGTAATTTTGTGATTACCAAAGCGATGCGGGAATTCGCAGAGTGTGAAGAATCCAATTTCCTGTTGGTGGACGACGTTGTGGAGGCTTTGCAAAAATTGGCACAAAAACATCGTCAGCAGTTTCATTACCCTGTTATTGGCATTACTGGCAGTAATGGCAAAACCATTGTGAAAGAGTGGCTTACCTCCATTTTGGCTGACAAGTTCAAGGTGGTGAAGAGCCCTGACAGCTACAATTCACGACTCGGAGTGCCGCTGTCTGTATGGAATATGTCTGCCCAACACAATATCGCTGTCTTCGAAGCGGGTATTTCCAGACCGAATGAGATGCGTTCATTGGCCGACATTATCGACCCAACCATTGGCATCTTAACCAACATTGGTGCCGCGCACGCCCAGTTCTTCCAGACCAATATCCGTAAAATCATCGAAAAACTGAAACTGTTCCATCATGTGGAAGTACTGATTTATCACAATGACAATGAAGAACTTAACATGGTGCTCCAGTTGCCAGAATATGAACATATTCACAAAATCTCCTGGGGTGACGCTCGCAGTACCTATCCTGTAAAGATGTCGGTCGCGAGCACGGGAGGAACAATTATTACCATCGATGGTTTCGACTATACAGTGCCGTTCATTGACAGTGCTTCTTTAGAAAATGCCACGCATGTGATTGTCACACTGCGATATATCGGCTTCTCTCCAGAGGAGATTAACGGCCGTATGGGGCGGCTTTCGCATATCAGCATGCGGCTGGAAATCATGGAGGGGAGGAACCATTCTGTCATTATCAACGACACTTACAGTTTGGATGTCAATTCGTTGTCTGCGGCACTCAATTTCATGGACACGCAGACTCAGATGAGCAAGAAAACCTTGATTATTTCCGATTTTGAACAGGTAGGGGCTCTCACATCAGCGGATTTCCGACATCTGAACCGCGAATTGCATCAACATAACATCTCGAAATTGGTGGCGGTAGGGGAGACGTTTACCCATAATCGTCAAGAACTTGACATTGAAGAGATGTTGTTCTATCACGATACTGCCGACTTGCTCGCCCATATTTCAGAGTTGGGCATTTCTTACGAAATTATTCTGGTGAAAGGGGCGCGTAATTTCCATTTTGAGCAAGTTGTAAGCGCATTACAACACAAAACGCATCTTACGATTATGCAGGTGAGTCTGCCCGCGTTGGTTTATAATTTCAACTATCATCGCAATCGTTTACGTCCTGACACCAAGATGGTGGCGATGGTGAAAGCTTCGTCGTATGGTCTGGGCGATGTGGAATTAGTGAACACGTTGGTGGATCAAGGTGTTGATTATCTTGCTGTTGCCTATACGGATGAAGGTGTCCGTTTACGTAAACGTCATATCAACACACCGATTATCGTGTTGGGTGCAGAAGCCCATAGTTTTGAGGTGATGGTCAATCATCATCTGGAACCTGAAATTTTCAATTTTTATTATTTACAGCAACTGGTGGAAGTGCTGGAACGCCATCCCGAGATTCCCCAGTTCAATATTCACGTTAAAGTGGATACTGGAATGCATCGTTTAGGATTTGATTTACAGGATATTCCGCGTCTTATTGAGATGGTGAAAAGCAATCCTAAGTTGCATATAGCTTCGGTGTTCTCCCATTTGGCCGCTGCCGAAGATCCCGCCGAAGATGCCTACACCCGCCATCAAATCGCTCTGTTCGGTCGCATGACGAGTCTGCTTTGCGCAGCGTTCGATTACAAAATCTTGCGTCATCTGCTGAACAGTGCCGGCATCATACGCTTTCCAGAAGCACAGTTCGACATGGTGCGTCTTGGCATCCAACTTTACGGATGTTCCGAGATCCCTGAAATGGTTATGAAACTCCATAACGTGGTGACGCTCAAGACCGTGATCACTCAAATCAAAAACATTCCCGCTGGCGAAACGATTGGCTATAACCGTACATGGAAATTGCATCGCGACACCCAAGTGGCCATTATTCCCATCGGATATGCGGACGGCTATCCTCGTGAACTCTGCAATGGCCGTGGCAAAGTCTTGGTGCAAGGACAAAAAGTTCCTGTCATCGGAAAAATATGCATGGATATGTGCATGCTTGACATCACGGGATTGCGTGTGCATGAAGGCGATGAGGTGGTCGTCTATGGAGAAGGCAATACCGTTTCTGAGATGGCCGAAGCCGCCGGACTCATCAGCTATGAACTGATGACACGCATCTCCCAACGTGTTCCTCGTGTTTACGTTCAGGAATAGGAATAGGGCGGCGGGAGTTCTTCACGTTTTTGATATTTTTCAATCTTGATTTCTGGATGATTGTAGGTAAATACATCTTGGCCTAATATCGTTTTTTCATGCAAGAAAACCTTCTGCAAATGCCTACAATATGCAAATGCTTCATTACCAATGTTTTCTACAGCTTCGGGGAAGACTATTTCTTTAACTTCATCACACCCCATGAAGGCTCGGGCGCCGATGTGAGTTAGTAGATTTGGTAAATAGATTTGTTTCAGATGGGTGCATCCACAGAAGGCATCGTCGTCGATCTCTTTTAGCGAATCGGGTAGGGTGATGTACTCTACTCTTGAAGCCAAAAAGGCGGCTCGCCCGATATGGATAACCCCATCGGGAACGATAATGATAGAAAAGTCCTCACCTACAAATCCTAATGGCTCAATGCTCGTGGTGCCCTTTGGAAATTGGATGTACCGTCCCCCAGGATGCTGTTGAATGTATGGTGATAATTCCATAATTGTGGCTTGTATGGTGATACGTATTGGCATCTTTGCGTTCCGTGGCTCAGAGGAAACGATGTATAATAGAAAGTGGAGCCTGCCATTCTCCGTATCATCAGTGTAGGGCTTGGACTCCCCATGTATGCGTGATACGAAAAAGGAGCCCCACCTATTAGGCAATTAGCTACATAAATAGGTTAACTCCATTTTCGATTTCCGTGCATACATTAGTGAATGTCCAAGTTCACACTGACGGGTAAGCGAAAATGCGCTTTCTATAATAAAATGCTGAGAACCTTTCGGTCTAACAGCGGTGCAAAAATAAAAAAAATCCGCATACCAAAAAGATATGCGGATTTATTATTAAAAAATCTGTGGTAACGTCCGTTATTTAGCTTGTATGTTGTTGCCGCAGTCGCGAACAATCATTCTGTACCAATTGTCGGGCCAACGAGGTTGATCAGGAGATACACATTGTGGTTTGTCCGCACCATTGGTTTGGAATCTTCCATTTTCCTCTTTTTTGACGTTTCCATCGTGATATTTAACTAACAGATATTCAAAAAGATGATTCCACTCTTGACAAACTTCGTGTGAAGCACGGGCGGAGAAAGCGTTGAGTTGCTTACGGGCTGCATCTGGATTCTGAGTGCACAACTCTCTCATCTTTGTGGTCATTTGGTCAATGTCCTTCACAAATCGACCTTCCCATTTCGCCTGTCTCTCGTTTACATGCTTGATCATGTCGTTGTAGCGGGTATAGACAAAGTTGCTGACTTTGGTGAATGTCCAGAAAGCAGAAGTAGGGGAGTATTCTACCATGGAACCATTGCCTTCTGCAAACTCTTTCGGAATCTCAGTGATACCGCAAAACATCGGGACGAAGCAGTTGGAACCAGCATCATCAACACCGAACCAGTAAATACCACCGAACATGTCAGGCAGCCAACTACGGCATTGGGCAACGAACACAAAACCAGTCTGTTGGGTCGCGGTAGCGCGTTCGTGGATGTAATTCTTGCCATCCACCGACCAAGTCATCGGGCGCCAACGGTAAGGACAAGCGTAAGGACCTGCACCGAGATCTTTGGTCATATCCATGGAGGTGCCTTCATAATGGTCGCGCATCATGGCCATCATAAATTGTGCATCAATGAGGTTTTTGTTGGCGGGTTTGATCCAAAGCGGGAAGCGATGTTTGAGGTTGTCGCCACGTGCATAGTCTTCATATTGAGCCATTTCCACATGGTTGCAGTGATTGAAGAAAGCCCAGACGCGTGCTTCGCAGAATCTTGCACCATCGAAATTGATGGGATTGTAGGTGTCGCAGAAGCTGAAATCTGCATCAGGAGCCTGCTTCGGATCTTTAGGATAAAGACCTTTCAAACGAGCGAAAGAAATTACATCTGCAGCGTAAACTGTTTCAATACTCGGCAAGAAAATCTTGTCCAACTCTTTGTTCGTGATACTGGTTTTGCCATCACGCAAGGGGAAAGTGGTGATGCGTGATTGGTTAGCGTGACCGCTAATGTAACCATCGGGAACGCGACGAGCCACCCAAACGGCACCGTTGCTCCAACCTTTCACAACTTTACCTTTCGCATCCAACATCTTTTCGCCTTTGCCAATCAAATCCATCACCCACGCCTCGTTGGGATCCACAATGGAGAACGACTCGCCTTCGCTTGCATATCCGTAGGCATCAAGCAATTCCGACATCACTTTGATGGCCTCGCGGGCGTTTTTCGCACGTTGCAACGTGATATAAATCAGGGAACCATAGTCAATCATTCCTTGACCTTGTTCCAGCTCTTCAATACCACCGTAGGTCGTTTCGCCAATGGCCAACTGAAATTCGTTCATGTTGCCGACAACAGAATAGGTGTGAGCTACTTGCGGAATCTGACCGAGCTTTTTGCCCGAGTCCCAATCAATGATATCCATCATTGTGCCCGCAGGGTAATTGGCGGCCGGACGATAGTATAGCTCTCCGTAAAGTACGTGAGAGTCAGCCGCATACGTCAGAAAACAGGAACCGTCTTTGCTGGCACCTTTCGTGACGATGAAGTTCGTACATGCAAATGCACTGCCTATCGCAGCCAGACAGCACATCAGGGTCATAATAAAATGCTTCTTCATAATATGATACTTTAATGATACAATTGTCTGTACAACCAATTCGCAAAAGTACACTTTTTGATGATATGTGAATGAAAAATATATGTATTTTTGCACCCCAATAATGCGAATTTTTGATAAAACTGTATTGAGAAATTAAAACATATTCATTATGAAGAAATTAGCTGCTGTTTTTGCTGGATTGCTGTTATTGTCAACGTTTTATGCTTGCCAAAATGATAAATTGGGAGAATATAATCCCAAAGACAAAATCGAAAAGATATATGACGAATCTGACGGACGCTACATGAGAGAACATTGGCTTTGGGATGATGTTATGCTCAAAAGAATTGACTATTATCGCAAAAGCGGCAACTTAGACTATTCCCAAAATTATATATATGATGGCAAGCACCTTTCCCGAATCGAAATGGGCGAACAATATTCAGAATTTCTATATGATGGGGACAAACTGACCACCATCAATACTTACGACGGAAGTCATAAGGTGGAGACCTATTTGTTCACATATAATAAGAAAAAAGTGACCCATATCTCTATAGAGAAGGACTTGTTTGCCAAAAATATCGTGCAGGGTGTTCCTTTGAACTTCTTTCTTCCTGCCCATGACGAAGTGATGAAGACAATAAATCCTGACAATGGCACTAAAAGAGTGGATTACGATTATTCTAAGGCGGAAATTGATTTCATTTGGGAAGGCGATAATATTCAATATATGAAAATGCACTTGACTCGTCCGGATAGCGTTCAAAAGCTTACATTTACATACGTGTATGACCAAGGTATCAATCCCTTTAACGGATTTTTCATTCTCTTCCCCGAACGGCAACTGTTAAACGATAACCCTTCCTATCTTTTCTGCAGCAAGAATAATGTGGTAAGTGTCTTCGTAACAGACGAATATGATGTACATTCCGATTCGGATTCTTTCACCTACGGTTATGAATATTATAAGAAAACTCCAACGAAAGTATATAAAACTTTTATCAATCACAGGACTGGATTGACGGATAGCACGCTGTTGTATTCCTATCAGTATTTATATTAGTTTACCGTTTAAGGTCTTAAGCCAATAGCAACTGCTAACTATTTCGTTTTTAACTGAATCCGCATTGTGGTTCCTTGGTCGATGACGGAGGATTTTACAAAAAGTTTGCCTTTGTGGTAGTTTTGGATGATGCGTTTTGCCAAGGTCAATCCCAATCCCCAGCCGCGACTCTTGGAGGTGTAGCCGGGTGAGAAAATGCGTCGTTGCATCTTCGGAGGAATACCTTTTCCAGTATCGGTGACGTCAATGTAAACTTTGTTTTTCTCTTCTGTGATGGAAATGGTGATGTCTCCCTTCCCGTTCATCGCATCAGCGGAATTCTTGCATAAATTCTCAATCACCCATTCGAAAAGTTGCTGATTTAAAGGCAAAACGATGGGATGGTCGGGTTTCTCGAAGTGAATTTTCACCATCGAGGAGATGCGCGTTTGCAAATAGTTGGTGAAATCATCGATGATGGGCACAATGTCGGTGTCTTCCAGCACTGGAACGGATCCGATTTTGGAGAACCGTTGCGCGATGGTTTCCAATCGGTGCACATCTTTACCGATTTCCGTTGGAATGGATGCATCCACTGGCATCTCTTTCAGTAATTCTGTCCAAGCCATAAGGGATGAAATAGGTGTCCCCAACTGGTGCGCCGTCTCTTTCGACATGCCCACCCATACGCGATTTTCCTCAGAACGCCTTGATACACTGAATAGTAAGTATGCAATTAGGATGAATACAAACACAATACCCCATTGAATGTAGGGGAATAGGCGAAGCTGTTTCAACACAGATGATTCTTCATAAAAGACATAACATTTGCCGTGGTCCAGCCAGTCTAGTACGATGGGTTCATTCTCCTCACGCATCTTTTCCAAACGTGCGTTCACTTTAAACGGGGCATTGATAACGGTTGATTCAATGTTGCCCGCGGCTATCACGTTGATTTGGGTGCTGTCGGTGATGATGACTGGAACGGAAGCTGAGTTGATGACGGTTTCTTGGAAAAACGACTCCAGAAGATTGTCAATCATTTCCCGGAAATCGCCGTAAATCCGTGAGTTTTTGTAATAGATCATCACATAGTCCCGATGATAATAGGAGAGTTTGATGCTGTCATATTCCAAAATGTCATCCCCCATTTCGCTGATGTTGCGCATGGCCAAAATGTTGTCGGGGACGTTGATGGCTGCGTCAATATTACCATTAGGCCGCGCAATAATGGTTGGAACCGTCTTGTTGGCCGAAATAATATCTTGGTAAAAGGTGATATCTTCCGAAAGAGAGGCCTCGGCGACCTTTTTCACCGCTTTGGCGAAAATGGCAGCCTGATTGCCTTCTTCAATACGAATGGAATCGAAAAATCGTTCTGTTTCATTGATGATTTGGGTTTTATACGTGATAGCACCCGCCCAAATTTCAATACGTTGGCGCTCTTCCTGGGCGATTTTCTTGATTAATCGGTTGGAATAGATGATGATTATCGTGAAAATCACCGCAGCGGAAGCAAATAGGAGCCATTTCCAAAACGGTTTCCGAAGTCTGTTCATCGTTATTGGGTGTCAGCGGCAGACAAAAGCTTGTCAATGATTTGCTCAATCGTGATGCCTTCTGCTTCCGCTTTGTAGTTCTTGATGATCCTGTGTCGAAGGATGTTGTAAGCAACGGCTCTGACATCTTCGATATCAGGAGAATATTTTCCGTTAAGTACGGCGTGCGTGCGCGCGCCGATGATGAGGAACTGTGATGCGCGCGGACCGGCACCCCATGACAGATAGTCGTTGGCCCATGCATGAGCTTTAGGCGTCCCAGGGCGCGTCAACGTGGAAAGGTTCACTGCATAACGATAAACGTTCTCGGGTACAGGCACTTTCTGAAGCAATTTCTGGTAGAACACAATCTCTTCTACGGTGAGCACACGCTGTGGTTCTGCCATATCGCCGTGGATGGTCCGTTTCACAATCTCCACCTCTTCTGTTGTGCTCGGGTAATCCAACATAATGTTGAACATGAAACGGTCTTGTTGTGCCTCGGGCAGTGGATACGTACCTTCCTGTTCTATAGGGTTCTGTGTAGCCAAAACGAAGAATGGATTCGGCAAGTCGTAGGTCGTACCGTTCATACTGACGGAGCGTTCCTGCATGGCCTCCAAAAGGGCAGATTGCGTTTTGGGCGGCGTACGGTTGATCTCATCGGCCAAGACAATGTTGGCGAAGATGGGACCCTTCACAAATTTGAAGTTGCGGTTGTCGTCCAGAATTTCAGCACCCATAATGTCCGAAGGCATAAGGTCTGGCGTAAACTGGATACGGTTGTAGGACATATCTACAGCTTTTGCTATTGTGGTGATCATCAAGGTTTTAGCCAAACCAGGTACGCCGATGAGCAGCGCGTGGCTGCGGCTAAACATGGCCATCAGCACATTTTTCACCACTTCATCTTGACCTACAATCACTTTCGCGATCTCTTCACGTAGAGTCTTATATTTCGCGACAAACGATTCTATCGCTTCAATGTCAGTTTTATTTTCTAAATCCATATCGTGTATTCTATTTATGGGATTTGCCATTTCGTAACGAAAGGACAGTATTTATATTGTTCAGAAATTTTAATATTAGTTACTTTTACTTTTTCCAACACCCATTTTTCCATGGCATCGTATTTTTTCTGCTCTAAAGCGGCGCTCTTGATCATGTCGTAGTCTTCTACGAGATTGGCTTTATGTTCTGCCACTCTCTCTTTCAGGTAAAGTAGTCTGTAGGCCATCACGCCGTCGTCGTTCACAAACGGCACGCATTCGGAATATTCGCCAGGAATCAGCTTGTTGATTGTGGTGAAAGTAGCATCGTCCATCGTTTGACGGTCGAAATTTAGAGAACTGTTGTATGGATTGATCACCATACCGCCGTTCAAACGTGTAGGTCCTTCGGAATACCTTTTTGCGGCTTCCTCTATGGGGAGCTTCTCGTCAATGATAATATTTCGCACACTGTCCAAGTAAGTAATGGCTTTGACTTGCTCGTCAGTCGAAGGTTTCGGTTGGATGAGAATGTGCGCCACGCGAATGGATTCGCCACGACGCTCAATGAGTTGAATGATATGGTAGCCAGCTTGGGTTTTCACTATTTGTGAGACTTCGCCTGATTTCAAGTTGAAAGCCACTGCTTCGAATTCAGGGTAAAGAGAACCGCGCTCTACAAAGCCCAAGTCACCCCCTTTGGATGCGCTGCCGGGGTCGTCAGAGTAGAGACGTGCTAATGCACCGATCTTTTCGCCACGTAGGATGCGCTCGCGATATTGCGTCAGTCGATCTTTCACTGCTTCTACCTCTTCATCGCTTACGGGAGGAATCTTCACGATCTCACCGAATTGGTAAGTGGTGCTCACGAGGGGCATACTGTCGGGATTGATTTTCGAGGCAAATTGGTTCACCTCTGAAGGTGTAATCGTAATGCTCCCGGTGATGTTCGACTGAACTTGCTCTATCAAAGCTTGTTCGTACATTAACTCGCGCATGTCCTTCTTGATATCCGCCATGGATTTGTTGAAGTAATTCTCAATGTATTTCACGTCTCCGCCTGTTTGTTGCAAGAAATACTGGATGCGAGTGTTTAGGCGATAGTCGATCTCTTCGTCAGACACGTCAATACTGTCCAAGTCTGCTTGGTTAACCATTAACTTGTTAAAAACCAAGTTCTCCAGGATGGAGCAGTAGATTTCGTCTGGATCCTCAACGGTACGAAACTGAGCGGTGTAATCCTTATAATGCTTTTCCAAGTCGGATCGCATAATGATGGATTTACCGATGACAGCCACAATACCGTCAATCGAAGTGCCTCCATTTTGTGCGTAACCACATATTATCACCCCTAACAGGCATACGCTCAGTACTATTCTTTTCATTTTCTTGTCGTTTTTTCGCAAAAAAAATAAAATGGCGAAAATACAAAAAAAAGAAGACCAATGCCTTCTTTTTCTCATAATAATCCAGATTTTTTTAGATTATTTTCTACCCAGACTTTCATCTGACACGGTGAGTTTCTTTCTGCCTTTAGCTCTACGTGCAGCTAACACTCTGCGACCGTTGGCCGTTGACATTCTCTCTCTGAAGCCGTGTTTATGTCTGCGTCTCGTGTTTGAAGGTTGAAATGTTCTTTTCATTTTATTATAGCTTTTGTACTTACTTTTTTAAGGCTGCAAAAATACACTTTTTTCCTTTTCAACAGCCTGCTTTTGAAAATTATTTTTTATCGACCAAGACTTAATCGTAACGATTTGATTTTCAAAAATATAAAATAAAAATGGCTATCATGTAGGAAAGAGTTGGATTGGTTCCGCCATAGATTGGGTAGAACTCCTGGTATGAGGTGTCGCAGTTTTACATGTATTATATGCGCGGATTGTGCTAATAGATAACAATTATGAGGAATGAAGTAAAAGACTGTATTTTTTAATAAATATTGTATATATAATAAATGATATTCTTTGTCTGTTATTTATGTCTTATGTTATTATTGCTTATATATTTGATAATCAATAAGATATAAAGCGTTAAAAAATGCAATTATCTGATTGTTAATAAGATATAGTAAAAATGCTGGTTTTTTACCCAAATTTCGGGTCTCTGAAATTCGATTTTTGCGACAATTTTCCGAAAATCTGCGAAAAATTCCCCTTCCTGGGGGCAGGAGAGGGGAGAA
>CAMKLG010000036.1 GCA_946413585.1 uncultured Bacteroidales bacterium | reverse complement strand
TGCGTCGTTCATGCTGCAACCGCTCACCGTGATGTCGGGCAGTGTGCCTGTAATCACAGGACGTGTGGTGTCCTGCACGGTCACTACCGTCTGAGCCGTCGTGCTCTTACAGCCATAATGGTCAACCACTTCGAGGGTCACGCTGTAATCATTAGTGCACGAGGTCCTCGGAATGGTCGCCTGCACCGTGTCCTTCACAGTGCTCACCGTGTCATGGGCTACGATTATACCACCCCAAGCGTAAGCATAATCGGCTGTGGTAGCCGTAGTGGCGCCCTCAATATCGATAACTCCTGCACTCGGGCACAACGTATCCACCCGCGTGATCGAAGCCACTGGCGCAGGTCTGACGTGGACGGTCTTCTGTTGCGTCGAGGTACATCCATTGTTGGTAACGGAAACGCGCACCTGTTTGTCACCCTCCGTTGACCATCTGACGATTATCGTCGATGTACCGGCACCCGATCGGATTTGACCATCATCCACAGACCATTGATAGCTTCCGCTCGTCGGGGTGGTCTGAGTAATGACAAGTTCATTGTTGGCCGCAGAGGCGCTGACACAGACATCCTCATTACACACGAGGACGGGCACTAGGGTGTCTTTCACCGTGACGGTGATGGTTTCTGTCTTATTGTAAGCAGAAGAGGTACAACCATCGACATGAGTTGCTGTCACCGTATAGGTAGCGGTCGTTGTTGGAGCACCGTTAATCGTGTCCGTTCCATCAGGGCTCGTAATGCTCAAACCGTCTGTCAACGATGGGGTAAACGATATGTTCGAATGGCTATACGCAACAGCAATTGAGGCAATGTTCTGTCCCAAACAAATACTTTGAGCAGAAGGAGTAATGGAGAGAGAGACCGTATCATAGATGGTGATTCCTGCGCTCTTCTCTACCCTATTGCCACAGTTGTCCGTCACCTCAACCTTGTAAATAGTCGTCGTGCCGTTCGCTTCGGTCTTCGGCGTAATATGGTCGAGATTTCCGCCACTTGCGACAGGTACTTCGCTACCGTTTATGTACCACTGGTAAGTATAATCGCCGTTACCACCGTGAGGCACTGCAGTCAATATCTTGGCTGTCGCATCCTTACAATATGACGTATCTGACAACTCATCAACTGTCAGTGCGTTATACACGGTCAAGGTCATCGTCTTCGCCACCTCGTTGCAGCCTGCATCTTCGGTGATAATCACCTTGTAGAAGTAGGTTCCCGCCACGTCTATCGGAGCGGAGTAGGTCGCAGCATCGGCGGCTACCGCTATGTCGGTATAGGTCTCGCCGTTGTCGTTCGATTGTTGCCACTGATAGTGGTAATGGCCGGTTCCCTGGCCCGCCGTCACCACCGCCGTGATATTTTGCGTCGTTCCAATGCAAACGCTTTGGTTCTCAATATTTTCAGCCGCCAGTGCCGGCCACACCAGCACGCTCGTCTCCTTCGTCAGCGTGTTGCATCCTGACGTTCTGCCGTTGTCCGTGATATTCACCCTGTAGTAGAACGTGTCGGCCACGTCTGTCGGGGCATTGTAGGTGGCTGCATCCGTGCCCACATAACTCCAGTTGTCCGTGCCGTTCGGCGACTTCTGCCATTGGTAGGTCGGCGTGCCTTCGTTGTTCAGGTTCGTCACCTCCAGCGGGGTCGTCGTTCCAATGCAGGTGCCGTCTATCGGGTCGGTGATGTCCGCCGTCAAGCCCGGCCACACCGTGTAGTTCACTTCCACGAAGTCCGTCGTACCACACATAGGATCCGTCACCTTCACATAGTACGTGTAATTTCCAGCCACATTCGTTGTAGCTCCAGTATAAGTCTGGCTCACTGCTCCCTCTATCGGGTTATGCTCTGCATCATACCACCGGTATGTATAGTTTTCCGCGATGCCTTCGCCTTGACCACCTGACGGGGTCGCCGTCAACGTGATCGTCCCGCCCATGCATATACTGGTCTCTGATGCTGATGCCGTCGCCGTAACGGCCTCGTACACATGCACCTTGAACGTATTCTGGGCAGTCGAACCGCACGCATCGGTCACCATTATCGTGTAGGTGTGGGTAGCTCCTGCGGTGGCGTCTGTCGCAGGCGTTGTGTATGCGAGTGCGTCTGCTCCCTCAATCGGGGTAAGGCTGTTGTCAAGATACCATGCATAGGTCAGATCGGCCTTGCCTCCGGTAACCTCTGGCTCTAGCGTCGTGCTTGCCCCCGCGCAGATCGTCTGCTCCGCTATGTCACCGACCGACAAAATGTGGTACACCTTTATTTTGGCCACCGTCACCGTTATCGGGTTTGCGCAGTGGTTGTCCGTCACTATCACGCGGTACAACGAATCTGTACCTTCATTGGCGGTTGACGGGGTGTAGGTCGCCGCGGTCGCGCCCGTGATGTTGGTCCAGCTCGTCCCGTCGTCCACACTGACCTGCCACTGGTAACCGTAGTCCCCTGACCCTGTCACCGTGACTGCGAGCGCCTTTGCGGTTTCATCCTTACAATAGGTACTGTCCGCACTAGCTGTCCCAGCGGTGAACGCCGGCCATACCAGCACGCTCGTCTCTCTCGTCAACGTGTTACAGTTACCTGTCGTACGGCCAATGTCCGTGACATTCACTTTGTAGTAGAGCTTACCTGCCTCGTCTATCGGGGCATTGTAAATAGCCGCTGTGGCTCCTGAAATGTTGATCCATGTATCTTCCTCTCCCGTTGCTGAGCTCTGCCACTGGTAGCTGTATGGACCAACACCGTTCAGATTACTCACCTCCAATGCTGTAGTCGTTCCTATGCAAATGCCGTTTATTGAAGCCGTGATGTCTGCCGTCAACCCCGGCCATACCGTTATCGTCGCGCTCTTCTCCACCGTGTGGCTGCAGTTGTCCGTCACCTCCACCCTATAGGTTGTCGTCGTGCCGCTCGCTCCGGTCGTCGGCGTGATGCGGTTGAGATCACCTCCATCTGCAACAGGCACCGCGACATCATTTATGTACCATTGGTAAGTATATTCGCCATTGCCGCCGTGGGCGACCGCCGTCAGGACTGCAGCCGTTGCATCCTTGCAGTAGGATGCACTCGTCAACTCATCCACCGTCAGGCTTTCCCACACTGTCAAGGTCATCGTCTTCTCCACATTGTTGCAGGCTGAATCTTCGGTGATAATCACCTTGTAGAAGTAAGTGCCAGCCACGTTTATCGGAGCGGCGTAGGTTGCAGCATCGGCTGCTCCCTCTATGTTGGTATAATTCGTGCTGGCGTCGCTCCAACGCTGCCACTGGTAGTGGTAATGGCCAGCTCCCTGACCCGTCGTCACCACCGCCGTGATGTCCTGCGTCGTCCCAATGCACACACTTTGGTCCGCAATCTCCGCTGCTGCGAGTGCCGGCCATACCAGCACGCTCGTCTCTTTCGTCAACGTGTTGCAGTCGCCAGTCGTACGGCCGTTGTCCGTGATATTCACTCGGTAGTAGAACGTGTCCGCCACGTTTATCGGGGCATTGTAGATAGCCGCTGTAGCTCCTGAAATGTTAATCCATGAGCCTTCCTCTCCCGTTGCAGATCTCTGCCACTGGTAGCTGTATGGACCAACACCGTTCAGATTCGTCACCTCCAATGCTTTGGTCGTGCCTATACAGGTGTCTATCGGATCCGTGATGTCTGCCGTCAACCCCGGCCATACCGTGATCGTGGCTACTTCCGCCGTGTCGCTGCCGCAACCGTTGCTCACGATCACCGCATAGAGGCTGTCTCCAGACACACCTGTCGAGGGAGTGTAGTTGGCTGCCGCACCAATGTTCCAAGTAGTGTCCGTGCCCTTGATTCTCAACCAACGGTAAGTCGGCTCGGCGCTGCCAGGTGTCATAGAAGTGATGCTAAGCGCTACCGCCGTCGCGTTCATACAGTACTGTGTACTTTGGTCAATGAACGATATAGTCGGTTTTTCGTACACATTGTACGTGACAGGTATGAATTCACTCCAAATATCACAGTCTTTGATTCTGACATAGTAAGTATGTTGTCCTGGTGTGGAAGTGTTGCCTCCTGTGTATTCTGAAGAAATCGCTCCCTCTATGGCAGCGCTAGGATCATTGGTGGTGTACCATTGGAACGTCTCGTTTCCAGAACTTGAAGAGTTTATCGTTGCTGTCAATCTTACCGTTGCTCCGATGCAGTAGTTTGCTAATTCAGCAGTTGCTGTTCCCGCTGGGGTCTCATATATGTTGTACTCAACCTTTATGTAGCCCGTCTCGCTGCAGCCGTCGCTCACCTTCACATAATAGGCGTGGCTGCCGGCCGTCGTGGCTCCTTTCACATACGGATTCGCATTGCCGCCGTCAGCGTCTGCTATCGCCGTATAGACACCGCCACTCTCCGTGTACCATCGGTAGCTTATCGGGCCGTTGTTGCTCGATGTCACCGTAGCAGTCAACACCGGACTTGCCGGCTGGCAATAGTCAGCCTGACTCGGTACTGCCGTCGCTGTCACCAAGTCATACGACGTCACATAGGCGTTGCCTTTTGTGATGTTGCCGCAGCTGTCTGTGATGGTCACACGGTAGTACATCGTCGAGCCGGCCTCTCCTGCTGTAGCCGTATATGTTGCAGCGTCGGTTGCTCCTGCCGCTGCCGTCCAGTCCGTCTCGTCGGATGACTGCTCCCATGCATAGTGATAGATACCGCTGCCTGAATTCACCGTCACTGCCAACTCTGTCGTAGCTCCCGGACAGATGCCGTCGGTGGAACCTGTGATATCCGTCGCTGCAAGTGCCGGCCACACCAGCACGCTCGTCTCCTTCGTCAGCGTGTTGCACCCTGACGTTCTGCCGTTGTCCGTGATATTCACCCTGTAGTAGAACGTGTCGGCCACGTCTGTCGGGGCATTGTAGGTGGCTGCATCCGTGCCCACATAACTCCAGTTGTCCGTGCCGTTCGGCGACTTCTGCCATTGGTAGGTCGGCGTGCCTTCGTTGTTCAGGTTCGTCACCTCCAGCGGGGTCGTCGTTCCAATGCAGGTGCCGTCTATCGGGTCGGTGATGTCCGCCGTCAAGCCCGGCCACACCGTTATCGTGGCTACTTCCGCCGTGTCGCTGCCGCAACCGTTGCTCACGATCACCGCATAGAGGCTGTCTCCAGACACACCTGTCGAGGGAGTGTAGTTGGCTGCCGCACCAATGTTCCAAGTAGTGTCCGTGCCCTTGATTCTCAACCAACGGTAAGTCGGCTCGGTGCTGCCCGGTGTCATAGAAGTGATCTCCAAGGCTGTTGCTGTTGCATTCAGACAGTAGTTGTGGCTCTGGTCCTCAACAGTAATCGTCGGTTTCTCATAGATGTTATACTGCACCTCTATATAGTCCGTCTCGCTGCAGCCGTCGCTCACCTTCACATAGTAGGTGTGGCTGCCGGCCGTCTTGGCTCCATTCACAAACGGGTTCGCATTGCCGCCGTCGTCGTCCGAAATCGCCCCAGTGCCGTCATTGGTCGTGTACCATCTGTAACTTATCGTGCCGTTGTTCGACGGAGTCACTGTAACAGTCAGTTCTGGACTTGCCGGCTGGCAATAGTTAGCCTGACTTGGTACTGCCGTCGCGGTCACCACGTTGTACGATGTCACATGGGCGTTGCCTTTTGTGATGTTGCCGCAGCTGTCTGTGATGGTCACACGGTAGTACATCGTCGAGCCGGCCTCTCCTGCTGTAGCCGTATATGTTGCAGCGTCGGTTGCTCCTGCCGCTGCCGTCCAGTCCGTCTCGTCGGATGACTGCTCCCATGCATAGTGATAGATACCGCTGCCTGAATTCACCGTCACTGCCAACTCTGTCGTAGCTCCCGGACAGATGCCGTCGGTGGAACCTGTGATATCCGTCGCTGCAAGTGCCGGCCACACCAGCACGCTCGTCTCCTTCGTCAGCGTGTTGCACCCTGACGTTCTGCCGTTGTCCGTGATATTCACCCTGTAGTAGAACGTGTCGGCCACGTCTGTCGGGGCATTGTAGGTGGCTGCATCCGTGCCCACATAACTCCAGTTGTCCGTGCCGTTCGGCGACTTCTGCCATTGGTAGGTCGGCGTGCCTTCGTTGTTCAGGTTCGTCACCTCCAGCGGGGTCGTCGTTCCAATGCAGGTGCCGTCTATCGGGTCGGTGATGTCCGCCGTCAAGCCCGGCCACACCGTTATCGTGGCTACTTCCGCCGTGTCGCTGCCGCAACCGTTGCTCACGATCACCGCATAGAGGCTGTCTCCAGACACACCTGTCGAGGGAGTGTAGTTGGCTGCCGCACCAATGTTCCAAGTAGTGTCCGTGCCCTTGATTCTCAACCAACGGTAAGTCGGCTCGGTGCTGCCCGGTGTCATAGAAGTGATCTCCAAGGCTGTTGCTGTTGCATTCAGACAGTAGTTGTGGCTCTGGTCCTCAACAGTAATCGTCGGTTTCTCATAGATGTTATACTGCACCTCTATATAGTCCGTCTCGCTGCAGCCGTCGCTCACCTTCACATAGTAGGTGTGGCTGCCGGCTGTCGTCAGTCCGTTCACATACGGGTTCGCGTTGCCGCCGTCACCGTCCGCTATCGCTGTATAGACATCGCCACTCTTCGTGTACCATCTGTAGCTTATCGTGCCATGGTTCGACGAAGTCACCGTTGCTGTCAACTCCGGACTTGCGGGCTGGCAATAGTTTGCCTGAATCGGCACTGCCGTCGCCGTCACCACATCATACGATGTCACATGCGCGTTGCCTTTCGTGATGTTGCCGCAAGCGTCCGTGATGGTCACACGGTAGTACGTCGTCGTGCCGCTCGCGCCTGCCGTGGCCGTGTATGTCGCAGCGTCGGTGGCTTCTGCCACTGCCGCCCAACCGCTTGTTCCGTCCGACGACTGCTCCCATGCGTAGTGGTAGCTGCCGCTTCCGGATCTCACTTCAACCGACAGTTCCGCCGTACTTCCCGGACAGATGCCGTCAGTAGAGCCTGTGATTTCCGTCGCCGTAACGGCCTCGTACGCCGTCACATACACATCGTCCGTGGTCACGCTCTCGGTTCCTGAGGTCACCACTAACCTGTAGTATGCCGTCGTGCCCGCAGCTCCCGCTGTCGCCACAAAAGACGATCTTGTGGAGTCGGCGACATCGCTCCAGGCCTCTTGGTCGCTGGAACGCTGCCACTGGTACGTATAAGCACCTGTGCCTCCGCTCACCGTGGAAGTTATCGTGTGCCGTGCGCCATCGCAAAGAGTCGCATCAGACGCAATAGAAGCCTCCAAAGGCACCTGATCCGTCACCTCCAGCTTCATCGCCGTCTCCGCTGTGTTACATCCCGCATCCTCAGAAACAATCACCTTATAGTAGAACATCCCTATCTCATCAATCGGCGCGTTATAGATGGCCTCTGTCGCACCTGGGATGTCGGTGTACGTTGAACCATTGTCGTTCGAACGCTGCCACTGATAGTGGTAATGGCCTTCTCCCTCACCGGATGTCACCGTCGCGGTGATCGGAGTGGTAGCTGCCTCCCCGCCTTGACCCACCGTCTGGTCGGTTAAATCCGCCACCACCAATTCCGGCAACACGGTCACATCGAACCACTCGGTTATCCCATCCTGACTACAGCGATCATCTCTTACGGTCACTCTGTAGTGCTTGGTTCCCGACTCTGTGCTTGATGGGTAGTAAACACCCACTGTTTGCGAGGAATTGGCGGCAGGTACCCACTGCTCAGAATTCTCAGATGTCTTCATCTCCCATTGATAGGTGTAGGTACCGCTACCCGCCGTGGGGATGGCATTCACCGACTGAATGCCGCCGATACACTCTGTCACGTCCTGTATATCAGGTACTGTCAGATTGTTAGGCCACACCGTCACTTGCTGCGTATTAGAAACGGCCGAGTTACATGCGTCATCATAGCCATTATCTTTAATGAGAACCCTATAATAGGTCGTACCCGCATTATCTGTCGAGGCTTCGTATGTCGCTTGGTCAACTTCAACATCTGTCCAATCACCTGTGAGACTCGAGGATTGTTGCCAAATGTAATCCACATTTGATACTTCACTGACATTATAGAGGGTGGCCTGCAATTCAGGAAGAGGACCACCTATGCAAACACCTGCAACACCGCCAGTAATGGTCACACTGGGTTTCGGCCATACCGTCACCTGCACACTGTTCTTCGTAACCGAGTTACAAGCATCGGCAATAACGACCCTATAGAATGTTGTGCCCGCCGAAACAGTACTCGGCCGGTAAGTTTCCAAATTATTCGTGCCAAGGGCATTCATCCATGTGCCCTCCAATCCCGATTCGGAACGCTCCCAAAGGTAGGTATAACGCCCCGCGCCAGATGTTACATGAACGGAAAGCATCTGATTCGTTCCAGCACAAATACCTGATGTACCACCTTCAATTTCGTCAGCTGTAAGTTCCTGGTAAGGGGTTATATAAGCATTGTTCGAGGTATCTTTTCTACAAATATCCTCAATTATAACCCTGTAATAGATGGTGCGGCTCTCTGCATCCGCCACTGCCGTGTAAGTAGATGCATTCATGGCTCCTACGGCAGGCTCCCATTGGGTAATGCCGTTAAACGACTGCTGCCAGGTATAGGTATAGGATCCGCTGCCTCCCGTCGCAGTTACGGAAAGATTTCGACTTGCGCCTGGACAAATATTGCTCGTGGAACCGGTGATGTTGCCGACCGTAAGCGCAGGCCAAACCATCACATCCGTCTCCAACATCAACGTGTTGCAATCGGCAATACGTCCAGCGTCCTCGATGAATACTCTATAATAGGTGTGCCCGGTCACATCTACAGGAGCGTTGTAAGTGTCTCCCGTTGCCGCACTTATAGTCGTCCAACCGCTTGTACCATTTGCCGAACGCTGCCACGTGTAACTCAATTGTCCCAATGCGTTCACTGGGTTAGTCACTTGAAGCGGCACCGTAGTTCCAACACAAGTGCTTACCGGAGCTGTGATCTCCGCGCTAAGAGTAGGATAATTGTATATTGTCAAATGCAATGTATCTACTTGAGGACAGCCATTCCCTTCGGTATGTGCAAACATATATATATGTGTACCATCTTCCGTGTAAGTTCTTGGCAAGCTATCCGTTCCGTGATCCCAGGTATAACTTCCACATGCTTCTACCGTGAGCGACTGGTGTTGGGGTTCAAATACCGTCAACGTCAGCACTGTTATACTATCACACTCCTTAGAGCCTTTTGATTTAGTGAAGTATGTACCCGATTCGGTTAGTTTACGCATCTCCTTCCCATCTTCAGTAGCAAAGAGATAAAAATTATCATAACAGATACTTGCACTAATATTTTTTTGTATGTCTTGACCCACTATCAACACCATAGTCACCACGCTGTCACACCCACAACACTCGGTTTGCAACCTTACCGTCTGAACCCCGGGTTTCTCAAACCTACGACCATTCCAAATGAATGGCAAATCGTGCTCACAAACCTGCATCGTATCTATGACATTATACATAGGATTAACCGTCACCGTGGCAATATTTGCAGTTTTAGTAGTGCACGCATCGTTTACCACGACATAGTAATTCCAAGCCTCGTGGGCGACATCGGTTCTGGCTCTATAACCGTCCAAAGTCGTGGATGCCCCCGGCGCGTCTGGCCAGAACTGAGTACTTCCGACAAACCATTGATAACTGAACGTACCGCTTCCCCCCGATATGGAATCCTGGACATACCATTTGGAAACTGGCTGATTCTGACAAATGGATATGACGGAAGGAGTGTAATGGAGCTGCATATCCGGAGCAATATTAACGTTTATGGTGTCTTTTTGCGCCTCACAGCCGTTCACTGTCACCGCCACCTCATAACGATACTCTCCTTCGGATGAGAGCACGCCCGTCATCACGCTATTGGAATGCACATCTTCTCCCGGCGCGATAGGGGAAATTTCGGATGTACCGGAAACCGGCAATCCCCTCCATTCGTATGAGGGCACAAGATTACTATAACTTGAGGATTCCACCCTCAATTGCACCTGCGAATTGAGGCACACCGTTGTGTCGGGTGACACGTTGATTTCCAATCCCTTACCAGGAATAATCAACGTAAAGATGTCGTCCGCCATATTTCCGCACGCATCCATCACCTTGGCTACAATCCTGATATGCTGCACAGTATCCGTCTGAGAGAACGGAGTTGAGTTCGCCTCTACCGGAGTTCCATCCATAAGGGAGGTACTCACCAAAGACACCACTCCCTCTGGGTTGCATCGGTCATAACACAAGTGCTCGATTGTGTCCGCTACATTCGGCATGTAATAAGCACAGCCACCGGCAGGAATACCATTCACCGTAAATGTATGTACCGTGGGTGGAGTCTCGTCTTTGACTTGTTGGATAAAAGTAACCGTATCATAGACAGGACAGGAGTTCTTCACCACATATTGTGTCACACGATGAAGCGTACACCCCTCCCCTTCCACATAATTACTATAGACTCCGGCAAAATCAATCGGCGGATGACAGTTATGATAATTATTGTCAAACACAAAGCCCAAGTCACGCAACCCACTCATGGAATTGACGGCTGGTATTGTATCGGCACGGCATTGTATGTAGCTGGTGATCGTGAGCGTGTCGTTGACTGTTCTGGGCGGGGCGGGCACCACCGGCTGGACCACCGTAATGGAATGGGGTTGTCCGGAAATGCCACAAGCGTCATACACCGTGTATTTTATCGTCAATTGGTTCCAACAGGAACTCAAGTCGTCGTAATCCCAGTGACGTGATTCCACACCAGCAAACATCGGGTTTCCACAATCGCCGCCGAAGGAGAACCATCTTTCCAAATCTGCAATGCAGGTGGCATCCTTCAAAGTGTCGCAGACACAGTCTATAGGCTGCAAAATGGTGTCTGTTTTAGGGGAAATCACCAGGGAAACATTCTCTTGTGCCACTGTAGTCACATGCACCGTATCACGAACGCTTCTACAGCCGTTGGCATCAATAGCCACTACATACAGTTCGTGGCTGCCTCCGCATCCCGGCGGAATCTGCACACGCGCAACACAGGAGTCCTTGTCTTGATGATAAGCGGCGGCACTCATCACCTGCAACAAATCACCCTGACTCGACCACTCGTAGGAATAAGGAGACTTCGTCTTACCGTCAGCCTTCACCCTTACCCAAAACGTGTCCACCTGGTTCGGACAAACGTTGGTGAAATCATCAATAGTCTCCACCGCAGGACGTTTGAAGAGAGTCAGATACAAGGTATCCCGGCTATCGCATTCAAACGGGGTGTTTTTATATATCGGGGAACAAATCGTGTAAGTCGTGTCCGTTCCCGCAAAGCTATCAAACCGCTCCAATCCATTGAAATGAATCACGGTGTCATATTTGCCGGGAGCCACCCAACTTACGGAATCCTCGTATGCACAGGCGGTCATCCGATATACATCATGATAATTGGGGTAAACCGTGACCGAAATATAACCATCGTAGCTATTTCCTGACTCATCTCTGGCCACCACAGAAACAGTGACTGTTCCCGGCCCTGTTATGTTCACTTCTTTGTCAACATCAATCGTATAGTCCGGATAATCACTCTTGTCAAAAACATCTCCAATTTTCAATATGTAAGGGAGGTCTTCTTCACAAAGATTGATATTGGCATTAAAATCACAACTCGGAACGACCTTCAAAATCAACGTGAGGATACTATCACAACCTTCTGCCGTATTAACATATCCTTTTTTTGTGCGAATAATATATCCTAATGACTCACTATACGGAGGATCACCAGGGACATGGTGATTAGAACTAATCGTATTGGGATTCGTTTTTATTTTGATATTTTTGAAATGTGCATCCAACACTGAATTAAAAACATAATTATTATTGTCAAGAGTGGTGGCACAAACAACCTCATAGATGGTATCCTTGTCGTAGGTAGGGTTCACTTTTACAGAGTCCGTGTATGTAAGGGTGTCGTTATTATACACAATAACGGCATGGTAGGCAGTGGTTTCTTGGGGACCCACCTTCCATATTTTGAGTTTGGTGCCGTCCTGGTTGAATTTTTCCGCCCAATAGCCCTCCGCCGACTCATAGCCGAAGTCACGCACCGCACGGACACACAAGGAATTCTGAATAGGTTTAACTTTATCACCATCAGATTTGCATTCCAAACGAGGCATACCACCATAAAGCGCCTGCATGGCCCACGCTCTTTGGTCATTTACATTGATACACGTCCAATACCAATCGTTACTACCTGTTTTTATTTGAACGAAACTATTGGGTATGATATAATACTGCGCTGAAACCACGTACATCGTCCATAATTGTAACGTGTTGGGAATGTACCAACCCTTATCAAAATCAACAGCATTGGCTGCAGGTGATTTCCCCGACTCTCGTAACTTCCTGGTATTCTCCCAACCCTCATTCTTGTATTTGTTAGACATCGTGGTGTCCATGTCATACCGCACCACTCCATCACTATGTTTTGGCAATGAACACGCTGACATATTGGATTGATCGTACAACTTATACGTACCCGGAAGATCCGTTGTTGCCATAGCCCATCCACGGGTAGGGATATAGGGATCCACATAGCAGACCACGCCCTTGTCTCCGTCAGGAAACTTGATTAAATCGCCTACTTGAACCACATCGCCCACTTGCTTCCACTGCTGCGCAGCAACCGTGTTGAACAAGATTAACATTCCCCCAAGAATCATCCATATAATAGTATATTGTAAATATCGCCTCATTTTGATTATGACTTGTGATTTATGATTTATGACTTGTGACTTATGATGTTATTCGTTATAAATAGTGAACTTTTTGATGGCACGCGCACGATGGATATAGTAGCTGTAGCTACTGTTACCATTGATTTGCACCGTTAGATGAAGACCACGATCAGGTATCCTGATGTATGTTTCTCCCATATTCTTAGTATGATTTTCGTTCGTATTTACCATACCTTTATAATCTATTCGATTCACGCCTTTAACGCTAATTTCTGTAGAAGTATGATACTTGCAGTCCATCTCGTGATCATCTGATTTACCATTGCACTTCACACCGATAGTACTTAATTTTGCGCCCTGTAAATCACCCATATCCTCGTATGGAAGTTTTGCCCCATAACCATGCTCTTTCAAGAGTTTGAGAGTGGAATTGACAATGTCATGTCTGATAAAATAACGGTACAATTCCCCAGCGGCAGGCAAATACCATCCCAAGTTTCTCGTCCCCGACGTGGGGAGTGCACTACCTTGGTAGCAAGACTTATGGTCATAAAAATAGCACGTTGCGGCAGCTGGAGCATGTTGTAGAAACGCTTGATATGCATCCTCTTGAGGGAACAGCGTTTCACAACGCTTTTTCAACGCAAGCGTATTCTTCTCCCCTTCCAAATCCATCAAGGCTTTTTTTGCATCTTTACCCGTATATGCCACCCCACTACCAGTATATACCGTAGTAATCTTCTCATAACTTGTACCTGGTCCACCAACAGCATACTGGCAAACGGTATCGCAAGCATCTTTAAGAGCTATGACCCTGCCACTGACACCGTCCACGTCAACTTCTATGTCAAATACCACACCTATGGGATACAATTCCTCACCGGCCTCCACTCTAGCAATAAAAGTATCAGGCGGGAGGACCATCGTTGTTCCTCCGTCATATAACGTAGAACACAGCACATCTCCAATGGCCGGCCGCGGTGTCCCTGACGACAACGCATCTGGAGTTTTGATATCGCCGATACGCAAACTCACACTGTCGTCACAGCAAATAGTGGGATTCATCGGATCAATGTCCGTCTCCAACACAAGAAGGTGAAGAGCCACCACCGTGTCGCAACCACATTCATTATTCGTAATCACTCGCTGGTAATCCCCAGATTCTCTATACACTTCGCCTCTCCATACCAGAGAATCAAGGGAGGTGATGACAGCCGTGGTGTCATTAAGAGACGGCTTTCTCACTATGAGTTCAAAACGCACTATACTGTCGCAACCATGAACATCCAGCAGGCGGGCGCCACCCGTCGCAATCGGGTATCCTTCAAAAATATGAGTTCCCGGCTGCCCCATAGCGTTCCAAACAAGGAGATCCATATCATCATTGTCCGGATTTCCATTAATATCTCTAACGTTCCGCATAATGTCCCGATATGGATAATCAGGGTGACAAGTACCCGATCCTGCAGCATCAACTCGGCAAAGCGTCGCCTTGAAGGTCGAGATGGATTGGGGACGGACATCCGCCACCGCAATGCCGGGAGCATGTTGTATCAAGGCATCCCAACCCGCAGCACTCTGCTTGTCGGCCCGGAAACCAATCGTCATCATATTGCTGTACGACAAGATATAATCAGGGGGATTGCTTCCCATACCACATTGGTACAGCAAGGAATCCGCCCTGGTGTAGGGACCCGAAAAAACATAAAGCTGCGACACACTTGAAAGGTCAATGGAGTTGAAGTGCAACAACACCCTGCTGCCATCCGTGGTGAAGAAGGTGTGGGTTTTCAACACCCCAGTCTCATAGTTGCCGTCCTCACCGCCCGAGTCGAAGAAACGATACACCGTTAGATTATCCAATTCCGTGTCTTCCTCATCTCCGAAATTGATGGTGGCGTTAGGGATGCCATTTGTGGTCGGGCACTTGCCTTCAACACCGTCAACCGAAATAAAAAACGCCATCTGATGGGTGATGTCCGAAGTGTCATGGAAGGCCGTCCATTGCGTACCCTGCACATCTATATCGGTTTTCCACAGTTGGGTTTGCGCAAAATCCGTGTACCAGTTGAAGGTGAAATTCGAATTCTCGATATGATCCATCCCTAATCGTGTGGCGTGTACTCTTGCCCGCATAGAAGCCGAACCGCCGTAACAGACGATAGTATCGGTGGCAATAACGGAAGCCAGGTCAAGCATGTGCTGCACCGCCATCTTAACGTACACCGTGTCTTCCGGGTCTGCTGCCAGGTAAGGTCCGCAACTTCCCTCATAAACTTCCTCAATGCTCACAGGATACACTTTGGCATCTGAAGTGGACGTATATTCAAATTCAATAGGAACACCGTGCTTCCCAGTGAACTCCTCAATTTCAATCCCATTTGCATTGGAAAAGGCTATTGAAAACTTGATGTCGGGGTTATACGAAGTGGAATCGGGGAAGCTCTTCTGGGGAATGAACGTGAGCGGCACCGGCTTGTTTGGACAAACCGTGGTATCCTTCGTGATCAACACTTGAGGTGCCGGTCGAACCTTAATGTAAACACTGTCCTCCACACGTTCATAGCAACCCGTGTTCACGATGTTCACATGATACCAACCCGATGGCATGCCATGACGCAGGAAAAGGTCGGGACTGGCTTCGGTCGATACCGTCACCGTGTCGTGGTGGTCTTCCGTAGCCTTGTCATACCACCATTGGAAATGGAACACATTGCCATACTGCAAGGCATTCACATGCACCGACTGTCCCTCACAAAGCTCTATTTCAGTGCCACCGTTATCGAACCACACCTTCTGCAAGTTGGCCAACACTTCGGGAGTGATATTCAAAATGTTAGAAGAGGCGCAATCGTCCTTGATCAAGCAGGAAAGCGTATCCGTCCTTACGAAAGGAACATCCAGGAAAAGGCCGTCATGATTCGTGCCCAGAACTTCACCACCCATATCGGGCTTGCTGTAAAGGGTATAGGTGTATGGTTCGGCTCCGTCGATGGCCTTCACATAAACATTGCCCTCTATGTCGTTATTTTGGCAGAGCAACGCCTCCGCATACTCGTGATAGGAAGCGGAAGTGATGTAGTATATCGTGTCATACGGAAATACCTGCGGTTCGCAGAAACTTCCACTCGTCGGCACCGGTTTTATTTCTATGACATACATACCCGGCTGGGTCAACTCAATCGGTTGATTCAATCCATACACGGTGTTTTTGCTATAACCGCCGGCCACACCTTTGATGACCTTTATCTGTGTGTTGCACGGAATCACCACCGGATCCAGATCCGCCCCATTGCCCGGGTCCGTGCTCTGCCTCACCAAATTGGCCTCACCACCGTCATACACCACCCGCAAGTTGGCACAACGCCGCGTGGCAACATGATGCACCTCACTCACTATTTCGGTCGTATATACATCGTTAAATCTAAGAGTCACCGTGGTGTCCATACGACCACATCCTTGTGAGATAATCTTAAACGAATAGATTCCTGAAGGAAGACACGGCTGACGAATCTCCAATTGCGGACTGCCGTTGATCACCGTTGTGTAAATGTTGGCGATATTCATGTAGTCCTCCTTGACCGGATCCTGCCATGTCTTGTCAATCGGGTCATAAACTGCCGTGAAATTGTAAAGATTCTCATACGGACTGTTGATCAAGCTGATCGTGACATCCCCTAACGGACGTTCCAGCGGAGTGTTTTCCTCCTTCAAGGTGATGATACAGTCATCCACACAACAATGGTCGCCACTCTTATGGGAGACCGACCATTTGGTTTCCTTCGCGACGCTGCTCGTATCATAATTCAAGACAATGCCCTGTCTCTCGTAAAGAACACAACCCTTGGCATCCGTCAAAGTCACACCCAAATTTCTATTCAAAATCGGAAGCCCCGTGATATCATCCAGCGCATCTATCAGATCTTGTGCGTAAAGATAGGCCTCTTTATGGATATTGGTAATCGTTTCTCTTTTAACGACCACATTCTGCCCTCCATCCTCAACGGCGAATTCCCATACCAAAGGATAGGTGAAATGGTAACGATGGACATTATCTTCATGGTTCCTTGTATTGTGCTGCCCTCCATCTCCTCTATAATTGATTTTGAAATAGTCGTCATGGCCATATTGCACATTATGGCAAAAACCGCTGGACGAAACACTGTCCAGCACAAAATGCATCTCCGTAGCGAAATAGTTTTCATTGGGCTTCTCCAAATTGAACTCTCTGATATAGTGCTTCACCGTGCCACACGAGTCGTATTTCAGGTCAAAATGGAACGTTCTATCCACACTAGATCCTTTGCACAAAATGTCATAATACGTATTGGTTCCACACAAAGTGTCCGAAATCACAAAATACTTGGTAAGGCCTCCATCTCTTGAGTGCACCTCTTCGTATTTCAGTTTTGTATAGCTACTGGGAGCAGAACAACCCACCCAATAGAATTTGTATTCCATATTGGACACCGCCTCCTTAAGGTAATACTCATACTGGCTATTTTTTAGTACGAGGTTGATTTGCACAATATTGCTGTCGTTGTCTTGAGGTGCTTTGGAACGCACCTCAATATAGTTGGGAACCGGAGGTTGAACAGACTCAATGGCCTGAACAGTGTATTGACCCGTGTTGTGGCACGAGTCCGTCGCCTGAAACAGCCACGTATAGGCAGGCAGCAAATCAGCCGTAAAATACCCTTCGAAATCCCACTCCAAGGAATCGTGACCATGGTGTTGCGGTTCTGTCAGCGAAATTTCTCTAAAATAAGCGGTCGAGTCCAGGTCTAGAGTTTGAACGGAGTCGATATGAATTTTGATAGGAAACCTGCCGCCGATAATTTTCAATTGCGCACGACCCGTGGGCGCACACACCAGCGAAGGATGTTTACCGTATCCGTGTTCCGTAGTAGCCACTTCCACGATAGCCGGAGACTGTAAATGGGTATAATCCGTAGGTACCGTTATGGTCAGAGTGTCAGGAGTAGCGTAACGTATCAAAGTATTTGTCACAGCCGCCTCAAGGCCAATGTAGTAAGTACGTGCCACGCCCACGGCAAAAGTATCCACACCGCCATGGTAATCACGGCTGGCGTGAAGTGCCGAGTCGCTCTTGTTCAGTTTTTTGTAAATGCGCACATGTTCCAATCCCAACTCTTCCACTGTCTTTTTTCCAGGACGGCCCACCGTATCGAACGTCACCCCATTGTCGTTTGAATAGAGAAGCGCATAAAAGACCACTCCATCAGAGCCACAACGGGCGTTTTGCGTCCAAAAAACAGGTCTCAGATTGTCAGGCCAGTCTTGGGTCTGCGAATATGCTGAGGAGATGCCGTTTAGAAGAAAAAACAGGATGATCGCGCAAAAACGAACCGCTCCGCTTAAGGACTCTCGTCCAGCACTCCGATTGACATTATTTTTCAACAAATTAATAATCATACAGTTACGCATAACACAATTCACTTGTATTGATATATAAAAATACATAAAATACTTAAATATAAAAATATACAAAGATACAAAATTTTCAGTACACAAAACCAAAAGAAAAGGATATTTTAACAAAACAACCTATATTATTATCAGTCAATAATATTTGATATAATATTTATTTGCTTTTCAGCGAATAACAAAAAGGGAATTATTATATAACGATAACTTTATTATAATATTTTATTAACTAAACAAAGAAAACAAAAAAAAGGTTGACGAAGGGAATCGCCAACCTGGTATAAATAAAAAATTCGGAATAAACACGTCGAGACGCCATAGGATGGCGTCTCGACAGGATAAGGTATTATTTGTAATTATTTAGATCCTTTGTCCTTTTGACCGGCGTGACCGCGGAAGATACGTGTCGGGGCAAACTCGCCGAGTTTGTGACCAACCATGTTCTCGGTGACATACACCGGGATGAATTTGTTCCCGTTATGCACAGCGATGGTAAGGCCTACGAAATCGGGGGAGATCATGGAGGAGCGGGACCAAGTCTTGATAGTGGACTTTTTGCCAGACTCCTGCGCGGCGATCACACGTTGCTCCAGTTTGTAATGTATATACGGTCCTTTTTTTAATGAACGACTCATAATCTATAGCTTTTAGGTTATTTTTTTCTTCTTTCAACGATATACTGGTTGGAGTTTTTCTTCGGGCGACGGGTTTTGTAACCTTTCGCGGGCATACCGTTGCGTGAACGCGGATTACCACCGGATGCACGACCTTCACCACCACCCATCGGGTGATCGACAGGGTTCATGACAACACCACGGTTACGCGGACGACGACCGAGCCAGCGGCTACGACCTGCCTTACCGGAGACCTCCAAACTGTGGTCGCCATTGGAGACGATACCGATGGTAGCCTTGCATGCGCAGAGGATCATACGGGTTTCGCCTGAGGGCAGTTTGATAATGGCGTAACGACCATCACGAGACATCAGCTGAGCGTAAGAGCCGGCGCTACGAGCGATTTTACCGCCTTGGCCGGGGCGCATCTCGATGTTGTGGATAATGGAACCGAGGGGAATCTCACCAATTGGCAGGCTGTTGCCCAAGTCGGGGGAGACACCTGTGCCACTCACGATTTGTTGTCCCACCTTGATGCCGTGAGGAGCCACGATGTAGCGTTTCTCACCGTCAGCATAGAACAGCAAAGCGATGCGAGCAGAACGGTTGGGGTCGTACTCGATAGTTTTTACGGTGGCCGGAACACCATCTTTATTTCTCTTGAAATCTATGAGACGATACATCTGCTTGTGACCGCCACCGCGGTACCGTATCGTCATCTTACCGCTGCTGTTTCTACCACCCGTGCTATGTTTGGGAGCCAAGAGGCTTTTTTCGGGTTTGGAAGCGGTAATGTCATCGTAAGCGCTAATCACTTTGAAGCGCTGACCCGGCGTTACTGGTTTGTACTTTTTTAATGCCATTTTTATACTTTGGTTTAAGGTTTATGGTTTAAGGTTTATGGGTTAAGGAGTGACGGAAGACGGCCTCCTTAAACTCTCAACCTTAAACCTTAAACTAATTAGATGTTACTATAGAAATCGATTTTTTCGTCCTTGTTCACGAAGACGTAAGCCTTCTTGAAGTTGTTTTTTTGACCGAAGATGACACCGGCCTTGGTGTTGCGGGCGGTGGTTTTACCACGTTGGATGAGCGTGTTCACGCGCACCACTTTCACGTTGTAGATGGCCTCGATCTCGCGTTTGATTTCGGGTTTGGTAGCCTCGCGGGTCACCATGAAACCGTAGCGGTTGTACTTTTCAGCCACTTGTGTCATCTTTTCACTGATGATGGGTTTTATAATGCAACTCATTGTTTCAAATTTTTAAGGTGATGAATTATTCGCCTAACATCTTTTCCAGCTCCTTCAAGCTGCTTTCGCAGATGATGAGGTTGTTGGCGTTAAGCACATGATACGTGTTCGCATCGATAGCGCGCATGATGTTGGTGCGCTGCAGGTTGCGACCTGAACGGATAACGTTGTTGTCAAGCTCGGGAAGCAACAGAAGGGTCTTCTTGCCTTCGAGGTTGAGGCTCTTCAGCATAGCCTTGTAGTCCTTCGTGCGAGGAGTGTTGAAGGTGAAGTCCTCGACCACGGTGATGCAACCTTCCTGCTGTTTGTAGGTGAAGGCTGAGAAGCGCGCGAGACGTTTCACTTTCTTGTTGAGCTTGAAACCGTAATCGCGAGGATGAGGTCCGAACACGGTGGCACCGCCGCGGATGGTAGGGCTCTTGATGCTACCGGCACGTGCACCGCCAGTACCCTTCTGACGTTTCAGCTTGCGGGTGCTGCCTGACACGGTGGAGCGTTCCAGCGTATTGTGCGTGCCTTGTCTTTGATTGGCCAAATATTGTTTCACGTCAAGCCAGATGGCATGATCGTTCGGTTCCACATTGAAGATCTTATCGTTCAGGGTAACCGTCTTTGCAGTTGCACTGCCGTCGATTTTATAAACTGTTAGCTCCATCTCTCAATAATTATATATGAACCATTGGCTCCCGGAACGGAACCTTTTACTAATACTAAATTCTTTTCTTTCACAATCTTCACGATCTGAAGGTTGATGACTTTCACCTTAGAGTTGCCCATCTGACCAGCCATGCGCATGCCTTTGAACACACGTGACGGGTAGGAAGATGCGCCCATTGAACCGGGGGCTCTCAAACGGTTGTGCTGACCGTGGGTGGCATCGCCGACACCGCGGAAACCGTGACGTTTCACAACGCCCTGGAAACCTTTACCCTTGGAAGTGCCGCTCACATCCACGTATTCGCCTTCTTCGAAGACCGTGACATCGAGCACGTCACCCAAAGATTTCTGATGGCCTTCCTCGAAACGGGTGAACTCACGCAAAACTTTCTTCGGCGTGGTACCGGCCTTCTCGAAGTGACCCTTCAGAGCCTTCGTCGTTTTTTTCTCTTTCTTCTCGTCGTAAGCCAATTGGATAGCGCTGTAGCCGTCCTTCTCGACGGTTTTGACTTGCGTGACCACGCAAGGACCAGCCTCTATCACCGTGCACGGCACAACCTTGCCGGAGGCATCGTAGATGCTAGTCATCCCAATTTTTTTTCCTATTAATCCTGACATTTTTGGTTAATTTTATAAAATTTATTGTCTTTTTCTGCCTGTTTCGACACTTTGTTCCATCATTCAACCAATTGAAACCCAACTAGTTAAACTCAGAAAACCAGTTTTTCTAACAAGCGTGCAAATATACACTTTTTCCTTACACTCAGCATGTTGCGTGAAAAAAAGTTATGAACATACTGGTGATTTGCGACTTGTGATGTCTCTCTTCTCTTTTCCTAGTAATGGTACTCCGCCACATTATCTACCGTCAAAGTGTAGCCGGGAACCAAAGTGCTGCTCTCCGTTTGATACTTCACTTTAGTCGGATATTTGCCGTCGTACTCGTAATTGTACTCTACGACAGAGACCTTACCGTCTCTCGAGATTTCCTCGCGGATGGGATTGTTGGCAGAACGGGTCTCGCTGATGGAATAATCCACGTTGAAGAATCCTTTGAAGGGATTGACCTTGTCATCGTAAGTCCATTTGGCATAGTAGGTGCCTGAAGTGATTTCCGTGATGTTGTTGCCGGTCCATGTAATGGTCAAATGCTCAACACCCTTTGAGGCAGGCATTGACATCACAGCCTCGGCGACTTCATCAGAAAGGACGAAGCGCAAAGGATTGAAAACGAGGGGTTCGTTGTCCTTTTGGTCGTAAGTGGTGATTTCAATAGAGGCGAGTTTGCCACCCTTGTAGTCGAAATTCATCTTCCGATACGTCTTGCCGGTAGCAAGGCGGCTGATCTCAATTTCATCGAGATGACCGTCGTCGTAGTCATATTTCACAGAGTAGGTGCCGTCTTCTGCCTCCTCGATTCTTTTGTCATCGTCATAACGGAAGATGAGGGTGCCCACGCGACGGTCGTCGGAGTCATAATAATCAATGTAGCTGAGCAAATCGCCGCCCCAAGTCCATTTTTCACTCTGCTTGGTGGAGACAATCAACTCTCCAGTCTTATGCGAGCGAGTATATACAATCTCGGAAATCTTCTTATTGGGCATGTACTGTCCCTCTTTCGTGCAAGAGGTGAAAACCACTGTCAATGCGAAAAACGCAACCATCAAAGCAAATGTCTTTTTCATAATTTTATAATTTAAAATGTAACAAAATCGGTGTTTGTCGCGACTATAACTATTAGAAGGGTGGTCTTGCGTTTCACCAACCATCTTCCATAATTATCTCGTTCTCAATTGGGCGGCAAAGATACACAAATTTCGAATACGCACAGACAATTGCCAATGCCGTCATGGAGAAGCGATTCGCATGTCTCCATCATTTAAACCGAAGGTGTGAAAAAAATATTATTTTTGCAGTCTTAAATTCTAATTATAATATTGTATATGATATGTTGAAAAACGGCTTTAGGGGGAATGGCAATAACCACATCAAATGTTTAGGGGCGACGCTGCTCATGGTGGCGTTGTCGATTTCGCTTTCCGCACAAATCGACAACCTTTTCTGGTTTGCGGCGCCGGAGATTTCCCCTAACCACCAACACAATCCCATCACATTCTGTTTCACCTCGTTCAGCAGCCCCGCCACGGTCACCATCTCGCAGCCGGCCAACCCCAGCTACACGCCCGTCACCATCAACCTCAACCCTTATAGTTACTACGCCTTGGATGTCACCAGCATCGAAAGTACCGTACAAACGGCTCCTGTGAACACGGTTTGCAACCACGGGTTCAAGATCACCTCCACCTCCAATATCACGACGTATTATCAGTTAGGTGCCAATAACAGTGAGATTTACACACTGAAAGGACGCAACGGTTTGGGCACCGATTTCATCGTACCGATGCAAAAATATCTGGCTATCGGTCCGCCCGACGATGCGGCAAACAGCATCGAGATTGTGGCCACGGAGAACAACACCACCGTCACCATTGTGCCGTCGCAGGCGTTGCAAGGCGGTCACCCCGCTGGTGTGCCCATCACCATCGTGCTGAACGCGGGGCAGACCTACTGTATCAAATCCGCCAGCCAAGCCGCCGCCGCGCACCTCACCAACACACGCATCACGTCCGACAAGCCCATCGCTGTGAACTCCACCGACGACTCCGTCTCCAGCAACCAAATCCCGGGTTTAACCGGCCAAGACCTTGTGTCCGACCAAATTGTCCCGGTAGAATACGCCGGCGACCTGTTCATCGCCATGTGGAACAACCGCCCGTTCGAGTGCCTCAACATCATCCCGATGCAGAACAACACCAACATCTACATCAACAGCAGTGCCACCCCTGCAGCGACCCTGGACATCGGAGAGGACTACACCTACATGCTCAGCAATTCGCCGACCATCGCCACGATGGTCACTTCCGACAAACCCATCGAAGTTTTCCAACTCACCGGTTCTGAAGGAGAGCCAGGCGGCACACAGCTTCCCGCCTTGGGCTGCACGGGCTCTCAAGAGGTCGTCTATGCACGTCCCTCCTACTCTACCCACCTGCGGCTCTCCATCGTGGTGCCCACCCTCTACATTGGCGGCTTCACCATGACCTGCGGCAACAACACCATCCCCGTGCCCGCCTCCTACTTCACCCAGCTGCCCTACAATCCATCTTGGTCCTACTGTTACCATGACTTCGCCTCTTCGGTGCCCACCCAAACGGTGATGGTCCTGCAGAACTCACAAGGGCCTTTCCATTTGGGCATATTGGACTACTACACAGGCATGTCCTCTTCGCTGGGCTATTTCAGCGACTATAGCAGTGTGGGGCGCATCAACGTCTTCATGCGCGACATCTACTGCCTGCACGATTCCGTATATTTCAACTACGTCACGGAAAACATTGACACAGTGTACCTTGTCACCCCGAGCAACGACACGTTGACTCAAGAGCCCCATATTCTCAGCGACATCACGGTAGCCGACACAGGGCTCTACTATCTGTTGGCGCACAGCACAATAGGCTGTGAAGACACCTGGGTAAAGGACAGTATTCGCATCCAGGTGGTGAACTCCTACAAGCCAGACTTGGGCGAGGACATCTTCCTGTGCACGGGAGAGTCAACGGTGCTGCATGCCAACTACTCCGGCGACGGGGTGCAATATCACTGGAACACCGGCGACACTGGCGATTCCATAGAGGTCATCACCTCCGGCGACTACATTCTGAGCGTCTCATTGGACAACGCCGAAGCTGCACTCACCTGCGAAAGTTCCGACACGGTGCGGGTAACCTTCTACCCAGCGCCACGCGCCAATCTGGAAGCCGACATCCTGGCTGGGTGCACGCCACTGAACGTTAGTTTCACGAACCTTTCCACCCCGGATGCCGACAGTCTCATTACCGAATGGTATTTCTTCGACCAGGATTTCACCATTGTGGATTATTCCAACGAAAGCAATCCCAAAATCACTTTCAACGATGGAGGCACCTACTCTGTCAAGTTAATCATCACCATGCCAAAGGGTTGCAAAGATTCCATCACGATGTGGAATTACATCACCACCTCTGTGCAACCCGAAGTCGATTTCATGGCTTCTCCTGAAATCTCGATGTTGAGCGAGCACGGCGGCAATGTCGATTTCACCGCATTCCTGTCGAGCAACGTCACCGACAACCCGAACAACCACCTTGTGTGGGATTTCGGAGATGGCGAAGGCACGGTGAACGAGGTCAATCCTTCGCACATTTACTCCACATGGGGCGACTACATCGTCACGCTTTCGTTGGAAACAGGAGGCGGTTGCGGCGACACCATCCGCCACACCGTCGTCATCGAAGACGACCTGATATTCCCGAACGTGATCACGCCCAACGGTGACAACATCAACGACGTGTGGGCCATCGAGAACCTCAACACGGACATCAACCCCGAGGATCCCGACGAGTACCGGCACAATGAGCTGATCGTTTACGACCGATGGGGCAAGAAGGTGTTCCACGTGAAGAATTACGACACCTACGCGCGCAACGGGGAAATCCACGTCGGCACGAACCCCTTCAATGGCGACCACCTCTCCGACGGGGTCTATTATTACACGTTCAGCTACAAAGGCAAAGCAAAAACCACGCAGTGGCACGGGTCGATCACAATCATACGGTAAAACATTCTCAATTCACCATCGTGTTAAGGATTCCTGATATCATGGGAGCGGCGACGCATATCGCTTTGCATTTTAAAAAAGAAGATTATGGTAAGAACTAGTAGTATGAGAAATGTCAGCTTTGATATTGTAGGGCTTTGTGTGTTTTGGAGATTGTCGCATTTTGGCATTCTCAAGATTATATAGATGTTAGTGACTGTTCCTCAGGTTTCTTTATATTTGGTGGTTATTTAGGGATTGTCGTTTAATTCTTTCTTTTTGATCTTGTCGGTCGCTTATGAACGGATTTGCTCCGTTTTTTCGGAACAGCATTGTTCATAACTGTCCGTTTTTTTTGTTGATAACTATCTGATTCCTGTGTTTTTACACATAGTTAATCTGAAGTTCTCGAATGAGGACTCCGTCTTGGAACTCTTCGTGGCACTTGGCTACGCCGCCTTTGCCCGTTGCTGCTCCAGCAGCCTCTCCGCCAGTCGCACCGCGTTGGCAGTGTGGATTCCGAAGAAGATGTACAGGATCTCCGTCCCGCGCATTGTTTGGACAAAGATACAAATGTGCAATTGGATTCCGATAGATTAAAACGAGCTGATAGGCATTGGCTTATGGCATGATAACCTGCAGCAATAACATAAATTGTAGAATTTTTGGGTGGGGTATTCCCAACGTTCACGATGGAATCTGTTTTTTTGAATAACGGTGTGTTTGCGGTATATTTGTCTATGTAGAAAGGAACATCCTGGTAATAAAACGCCCCTATTGGTTTGCTTTCACGAAAATTGCCCCGATTATTCGAAAAAAATTGCCAAATATAAGCATTAATGTCGTAATTGAATACTGTGTCAGAAGTAGATCGGGCAGCTATTTGGAACCAATAATTGGTGTTTTGGCAAAAGGCGCAATAATTGGAGAACTGGATCAAGGAATCACACACCAAACACAAAGCAGGATGGTTTAATTCATAAACGTTTATTTTGAAAGAACTGGTGTCAGGAAACTCCAGGAGTTCATAGCAATAATAATCTGAATCTCGGAAAGCGGCCTTCCCCATTGTTTTACAAGCATAGTTGTTCAACACGGCCACTACAAGCACAAAATACAACAAGACTCTTCTCATAACCTCATGAATTTTACCATATATTCCTTTTCATAACCCTCCTGCCATATAAATCAAAAAAGAGTCCCTTATGGATAACACCGATTTGGGCATTAGGACTATTATCTTCAAATAACAATCCACGACAAGCATTCCTGTCTTTTTCATTAGACAACCATCCAAATACTTCATTTCTAGGATGGGTATGGAAAAAGAAATACAAATTGTTGTTGGCAGATATTGATATTGCCCTGTTTAACCCCATATATTCTCTGTTGTTTTTATGACTTGAATAAATCGTAGTAGAAATAACATCATTAAACGAGCCGCCAACAATGCTCCACTCTACATCGGTGTTTTTTGACAAGAAACATATAAGCTTTTTCGCATCCTCAACGCCAGCATTCTCAAAAAACTCCAACTGTGTATAATCATGCTCAATGTAACTTCGCGACAACCCATCCCAATCCTTTGATTTGTCAAAAACCATTTTTCCCATCACCTCTGAAGAAACTGGAATTGATTTTTCCATTCCTTTTTGTTCACCCCACCTATAGGTAATACGATCTCCAAATCTATTTTTTCGACCTTTGACAGCATAAAGTGTATGGTCATTTTCATCTCCAGTTTGGCGAATATAACCGTCTTGATTTACCTCCCACGCCTCCCCGTCCGGATCCACGCACCTCACCGGATTATTCGCACAATACGTATATAAGGCGAAAGCGAAGGATATTTCGCAGCCATCGGGTCCACGCTCAGCCAAATGCTCAGATCGCTGCTGTAATACCGTGAGCCGAAGTAAGATAGGCCGGTTTCGGAGTCGCGTTCTTTGGCGGAGAAGGTGAAAGACAATGAAGAATGAAGAATGATGAATGATGAATAGTGAATACGAGTGTGCTGGCGGTTTTGTTGGAGATTCCGCCACACGGTTGCGGTCTGCCGTGGCCACGGACATGTTGGGGTGTGGCGGAATGACGTACGCGCCGTTGCGGCAGGGGAAGGGAATATGGGCGGCACGCACCGCGCCACGTAATCCCACCGCGCTCCCTGCCGCCCATATTCCCCTTTTGCCTCCGTACGGGCGACAACCGTCATTCTGCCGCGAACGCAGTGAGTGGCGGAACCTCCATCGGGAACCGGGGATGTTGTGGCCTCCGCGTATCGCGCGTATCTGCGCGTAGTAGCTAAGTGTGTCCTTGCAATTGTTGCACGGCAATAGTATGCGTCTTGCGGACGGTATAGATTAACGAGGGCTGAGAATGACTGCGGAAACGGAGGGTGGTATGGGTAATGTTTCTTCATCGATGGGCTTAGGACTATTATTGCACTGTTGAGACAAAACTACTTGAGCTAAAACGTATCAAACAAATATACTTTGAATTATTATAAAATGCAAATATACTTTCTTCGTTTTTGGGGACAGTTAGGATAAAAAAACCGCAGTCGTCCATATCTGTGGCTATGGGAGACATGACATAGCGACTCCTTACCTTATTTAACTTTGCAACACGTACATTAACAGGAATTTCATAAAGAAACGTAAATATTGAATCATTCCCGATTTGAATTTCACCGCACGAGGACAAACATTTCCCTTGCAAAGATTTTGCATATTCCTCCGTACCTAAATACCTTTGAATATCCGTATAACACCGCACACCTATCTCAAAGGATGAATCATTGGCATTGTTTAGAAAAATCAACTGATATGAACTTGTTTTACAGCAAATATCTTCTATAGAAATCGCAAAAGATGCATGGTAAGCATTACGAGCATTTTCGTAACCTGTTATTGGTATGATTTTTTTCCTGCTTCGTTCAGCTATTTCAATCTGATAGTACAATTCATCGGTGACTTTTTGAATTCCCTTTATTTCGTCGTGGAACACTACGGGAACATTCATCCTATACTTTTGCGTGGGCAAAGGAAGAACCGCATTTCCGCTCTGACCAAATAACTGAGAAGTCAGAATGAAAAAGCATGAGAGCAAAACAATATGGTATAATTTCGTATTATTTGTACTTCCCATAGTTTTTATAATTCATAAAACTCTCATAAGACCTAAGTTGCGGGATTTCGGGTGGCGTGTAATCACACTGGCCGGCAAAATTCCCCCATGCATTGTTTTCTATTCGGGCAGCTGTCCTATGTGCTCCAATCCCGACACCGCCTTGATAGTTCATTTTTTTATCTGTTCTCAAATAATTTTCTTCCAGCTCATGGAAAACGATATTTTTTCGCACATCTTTCCCATATAGTGTGAATCTTCCCGATTTTGCAATTACCACTTGACCATCAAAACCTGCCATGGGTAAATCACGATAACCTCCGTTTGAATCAGTGCCATAACGTGAAGCGTTTGTCACGCCCTTGTTGAGATCACATGCTGTAAGTCTAGTACATCTTGCTCCACTTTCATCGCATATAAATGCTTCATCAGATGTTTCAAAATAGTATTTGTAATCAGAATTAACCATATCGTTTATCAAAGACAAGCCAATATCTTTGTCTATGGCTTCTTGAGACAACCCCTCCATGTTTACAGAAACAGATCCATCCTTGTTGAATATAACTCGATCTCTATGCGTTTTGCCAACAATGGATAATAAGTCGTTGTGCGTGTCATCATTGTCAGCAACTTCAAGATACTCCCCATTCGGATCCACTAATTTCACAGGATTATCCGCGCAATACGTATAAGGCGAAAGCGACGGATATTTCGCAGCCATCGGGTCCACGCTCAGCCAGATGCTCAAATCGCTGCTGTAATACCGTGAGCCGAAGTAGGATAGGCCAGTTTCAACATCCTTTTCTTTGGCGGAGAAGGTGAAAGAC
>CAMKLG010000035.1 GCA_946413585.1 uncultured Bacteroidales bacterium | reverse complement strand
ATTGATGCACTTAACCGTTTGGCAGAGGAAAGTGTTGCCTACAACCAGTAGTTTTTACGAAAAAGTGTTGCCTATAGACAACATTTTTGTGTATTTTCGAATTCTATTCTAAAAAAGCATATACTATCCCCATCATTCATAATTCATCATTCATAATTCATCATTCATAATTCATCATTCATCATTCATAATTCATAATTCATAATTCATAATTTTTAATTCTTAATTCTTAATTTCCAGCACCTCCGCCTCCCCGTATCCATCATACGACGACGTAATCACCTTCTCGCCCGGCTCAAGACCTTCCAACACCTCGTAGTACTGCGGGTTCTGGCGACCGATGCGTATCTCTCGCTTCACGGCACGTTTGCCGTCGGGGGAGACCACGTATATCCACTTGCCGCCGGTCTTTTGGTAGAAGGCGCCGCGCGAGATGAGGACGGCCTCCACCGGCTGACCGAGCTGCAGGTTCAGGTAGAACGTCTGACCGTTGCGGATATTTTCCGGCTGCCCGTCCGCAAATTTGAAGTCGGCCTTGAACTTGCCGTCACGAACCTCGGGATAGACCTTGCGTATCAGCACGTTGCACTTGCCGCCCTGCCGCTCGAAATCGGCCTCCAACCCCGCTGTCACCCGGTCGATGTAGTGCTCGTCAATCAGGGCTTCGATCTTGTAGTTGTCCTGATTGTTGATCTGTCCGACCTTGCTGCCCATCGCGACAGACTGTCCGAGCTCCACATCGACGAGGCCCAGTTCGCCGTCAATCGGGGCTTTGATGGTGAGATTCTCCTTGCGTTTGCGTATCATCTGCATGTTAAGCCGCATGTTTTCCAGACTCTCTCGCATCTGCCGGATCTCCACCGACCGGTAGAGGCTGTCCTGCTTGGCACGGTTCTCCACCAGCCTGAGGCGGTCTTGGGCCAGTTGGTAATCCTCCTCGGCCTGCAAAAACGCCTCCTTGGCGATGAGGTTGTCCTGATAGAGAGACTTTTGCGACTCGTAGGTGCGTTTCTTGCGGCGCACCTCCATCTGCAGCTGCAGTTTCTCCTGCTGGAGGCTCAGCTTCTGCTGTTCCATCTGGATCATCGTGTTGCGGAGGATGTTCTCCTTCTCGGCGAGGTCGGCCTCGGCGTTGAGAATCTGCATGTCGAGACTCTCGTTGCTGAGGACCAGGATGACGTCGCCCTCGCGGACGTGCGCGCCCTCCTCCGCGACGATTGCCTGCACCACGCCGCCCTCCAACGGGCTGAGCTGCACGGTGGTCATCGGCACCACGCGCCCGCTGATGCGGATGTAGTCGTTGAACTCGCCGCGCCGCACCTCGCCGACGGTGAGGGTGTCGCCGTTCGTTCGCAGTCGCGAGGCGTTGTCCCGCAGCAGCAGCCACCCGATGAAGACGAGCAGCAGCGCCCCGCCCCAGTAGGGCAACGCCTTGCGGGTGAAGAGTTTCCGGAATCCTTTTTTTTGCTCTATAGCTCTATCCATAGTTTTTGTTTTTGACTGCCCCACACTGCGCTTCGCTTGTTTGGGGTTAATTGCACTTCGTGCATTTTGCCTCTTCGAGGCTGCTCAAGGAATAATATTATTTATAATTCTTAATTCTGCATTCTTAATTGAAAATAGTATCGCACCACCCAGGTCTTCAAAAACAGCTGCAATCTCGCGTTGAGGAGGTCGGCAACGGCGGTGAGGTGGTTGTCGGCAACGGTCTGGTAGTCGAGGGCGGAGATGAGGCCCTGCTCGAACTGGCGGACGCTCATGGCGTACAACTGCTGTTGTAAAGCGGAGTGCTGCTCGGCCTGCTGAAGGGCAGCGGCAGCTCCGTCGCGGTCGGCAAGGGCGCGATGAATCTCGGCCTCCACGGTCTGCCGAGCCTGCGCGTATCGAGCTTCGGCACGGTCGCAGTCGTTGCGACGACGGGCAATCTCCGTCTGCCGCGACAGCCGGTTGTAGATCGGGATATTCAGCGAGAGCTGCACATACTCGCCGCCGTTGTTAGCAATCTGCTGTCCGTAAGGAGCTGTCACATAGTCCGTTCGACCGGGGTAGGTGAAGTACGTCGAGGACCAGCCGCCAGACAGCGACAGCGAGGGTAGCAGCTGCCAGCGGGCGGTCTTGAGGGCGAGGCGGGCGGTCTGCCGCTCGTTTTCGGCTATGATTACAGCGGGCAGACGATCTGCCGCCCGACTCACCTCCATCGTGTGCACCGCATCCGACAGCATCGTGTCCGCCTCCACATCTGTGACGGAAAACGACTGTTCTGTCGGAAACAACATAATGTCTTTCAGTGTGATATAAGCATTCTGAAGCTGGTTCTCGCAGACGATGTACTTGTATTTACGGTCGGAAAGTTCCGCCTCCATCTGCAGTACATCCGCCTGCGACTTCTGCCCCAAATCTTTCTGTCGTTGCGCAAGACGCAGAGCCGTCTCCGCTGTCTCCATCTGCGCCTGCACTGTCCTCGACAACTCCGTGAAATAGAGCACATTGCAGTAGGCTTCTATCGTGGCAAGCGTGATTTTGTCCTCCGTCTGCTGAATTCTCGTCACGCCCGTCGCCTCCGCTATCTTCGTGATTTTCATATTGTTGATCGCCCGAAAGCCGTTGAAGAGAGTGATGCCAGCGGAGAGACTGTAGCCATTGTGGAAGGAAGTGGTAGTGCTGTAGATATTGGTCTCAGGGTCAATGGAGCGCCCGAAGTTGGAATAGGCGTATGTATTGGCGTCAATCTCCGGGGTGAAAGCGTTGAGGATGGCGTTTCGGCGGGCTAACTGCGCGTCCCCAAGATCGACCTGCAGCACGCGCACATCCGCTGAATGCGACAGCGCGTAACGCACGCAGTCGCGCAGGGTCATCACTGCCGTGTCCTGCGCGTGCGCCGCCCCGAACATCATCATCAATATTATTATCGTTCTTTTTGCCATATCATTTCGTTTTTGCCATTGTAGAGACGCACCATGGCACGTCTCTACAGTTGCCGTGAAACACCATGTCCCACGTTTTGACGAGTACAATGCCAAAAGAATGCCAAACAATGTTATCCGTTGGACCACAAAGGTTTAGCAAAAAATATCAAATGAAAATGTGTAAGAATTTCTTACAACAAGTGTAAGGAGATTTTACAACATGAGGACTATGCGAAGACTATGGCAAAGACCGTTTGGCGGTCATCGCTTTGGACCAGCTTCAGGTCGCCGTTGTGGGCGTTCATGATGCGACGGGAAAGACTCAGACCAATGCCGTTACCGCTAGGCTTGGTGGTATAGAACGGCACAAAAATTTCCTCGCGCACATGCATGGGCACTGGCTTGCCGTTATTGCTGATTCGGATAATCGTGCGGTCTTCCGTGTCTAGATCCGCCACAATGGAGATGGTCGTGGCGGAAGCTTCCAACGCATTCTTTATCAAGTTGTTAAAAACATGCAACAACTGTCCTTCGTCAGCATAAATCAACAAATCGGTCGTATGAACTTCCTTCGTCAATTCTGCGCCCTGCTCCTTCACCGCCGAATCGTGCAAACGAATCACCTTCTCCAATAGTTCGCTGACCATCAATGGTTTACAGACAGGTGGAACCGATTTGGCAAAACTGCGATAGGACTCTACGAAACGAATCAACTCATTTGAGGAATCGGAAATGGTCTCAAGCCCCGCCTTCACATCCAAACGGTCATCTTTGGCAAGCGCATCGCTCAAGGCCGCAATAGGAGTAACCGTGTTCATGATTTCGTGCGTAATGACTCGGAAAAGCTTGTTCCAAGAAAGGGCCTCATTGCGGGTGTTCTTACGATCCAAAATACCACGTAACCGATTGAGTTCGCGATTGATAGCGGTGTTTTCACGGAAACGGAAATTGGTCTCGCCATCTTCCAAGGCATCCATCAAAAAGGAGACCTTTTCGCGGTCACGCCTAGCTATAAAGCTCGCGGCGAACAACGCAGAAAGGATACACCCCGCGACAATGATGAGAATCCATATCCAAGTACTCATATTCCGTACTTTTTAAGGCGGTTATACAATGTTGGACGACTGATATTCAATGATTTCGCCACTAACGATAGATTACCGTTGTACTTTTTCACCGCAGCACGAATCACCCGTTCTTCAGCCGCCTCCAAGGAGTTTTCAGTCACTGAACTACGAGCTATATTTATCTGGTTTTCAGCAATTTGAAAATCTTCTGGCAGCAACACTTCGTTATCGGACATAATGACGGCCTTTTCAACGCAATTCTGCAACTCGCGCACATTACCCGACCACACACAACGTTCCAGCAACGCTATTGCCTCGTCGGAAACTCCCTTTACGTTTCGATGGTATTGATTCACGTAACGTTCTGTGAACAAATGCACTAATGAAGCCACCTCATCTGTCCGTTCGCGCAAAGGCGGCAGCATTAAGGTCACAGTGTTGATACGGTAGAAGAGGTCTTCGCGGAAACGTCCATCGCGCACCATCGCGAACAAATCCTTGTTGGTGGCGCAAATCAGACGAATGTCGATGGGCACGGACTTGGTGTCGCCGACCTTGGTGACACAACGGTTCTGCAACACCCGTAACAGTTTGGACTGCAGATGCAAAGGGATATTTCCAATCTCGTCGAGAAAGAGCGTAGTGCCGTTGGCCAGCTCAAATTTGCCGGTATGGTCGGTGCGTGCATCCGTGAACGCGCCCTTCACGTGACCGAACAGTTCGCTCTCAAACAGAGATTCCGACAGCGAGCCGATATCCACACTCACCATAGGTTTGCCCGCGCGATTCGAGAGGCGATGTATCTCGTTGGCTAGCACATCTTTACCCGTACCATTCTCGCCTGTAATAAGCACCGTGGCATCCGTCGGAGCAACCTTCTCCACCGTACGGCGTATATCGGTCATTGCAGGACTGCTTCCCCACAGCATTGTCGCGACAGGAGCACTCTCTTTCGATTCTTTGCCCGACTTCCGCTGCCGGCACGCCGACGACAGCGTCTCCATCAATTGTTCGTTGTTCCAAGGCTTCACAACGAAGTCAAACGCACCGCGTTTCATACCCTCTACGGCCAGCGGCACTTCCGCGTACGCCGTCATCAGAACCACCTCAATATCAGGAAATTGTTTTTTCAGCTCCGTCAGCCAGAAGAGACCTTCGTTGCCTGTGTTGATGTCAGTTTCAAAATTCATGTCGAGGAGCACTACGTCGGGCCGGAAAGTTTGCATTGTGCTGACGAGCGTTTTAGGCGATGCGATGGCCTCCACCGCTCCGCAATGCGGTGCCAGCAAGATTTTCAGTGTGGCACGGATGCCCGCGTTGTCATCGACAACCAATATTCTGGAATTCAAAGTTGACATATCCTTTCTTTTGCCGTTATCAAGGCGGCAAAAATACAAAATAATCGTAAAGACGATGTGCACATCTCTCTAAACGAGTTACCGTCGTCTATTCATCACCACCGAACCCACCAATCCCGTGGTGCCCAGACTGATAAAGCAGATTGCCAGCAGCAGGCAGACCTTCGGAAAAATCGTGGTCAGCGAGATGGAAAGTGTCGGGGCGGAGAATTCGGGTACTAGCCATGCGGGATGCATCAGCGTGATGAGCATCAGGATGCCGCCGGTAAGGACGCCCGCGACGAAGATCAGCACCATCAAACGACGATAACGTCTCGTCTGTTCCGCCTTGTACTGTTTGGCATATTCCGCCGCCTCCAACTTCTTGGTGAGGTGCGCCATGTATTCTCCGCTGTCGCCCAAATCCGGCTGATAGTGGGCGAACATCTCTTCTATCGACGACGCCCTCCCCTATCACGTAATCCACCGCATGGGCGGTAAACACGGCACGCACGGCATCTTCAGCAGCGTCATGAAGTTCGCCTTTGCCCACAACCGCAACATCCGCATCGACACGCACCACGACAACGTCATCATGCAGCACAACCTCGCCAAGCACGGGTTCACGTATTGCGGAATCATCTATTTGCTGTCCGGAGATGAGCGACTGGCCTATCAAAGACTGTGACTATTTTTCCCTTTATAACTTCGGTTTGATCTCTTTTTCGAAGATATCGCGTCTCACAATACGGTAATGCGGATGATACGCAGCATTGTAGGCGCGACTGTGATGCGCTGCCTGATTGTCTTTCGCTGCTTCTGTCAACGCCGGCTCGTCCTCAACGAACCCCTCAACGGCTATTTTACCCTCGTGAATGGTGCGGACAATCTCCGACCACTCTGTAACCCATTCTGTTTGAGGTTCTTGAAACTCGTTAGCGCTCCTGACAAACGCATCCAGCAACTCTTCCGCGGAAACCAAGCTGTCGGCGACTGCGGAGAGAAACACCCGCACGAAACGACCTTCGCAGCCCGTAGGTTCGTAGTAAAGCGGACAGGAGACATCATTCTCCGACAGCTCCGAATAGAGATAATGCCGCACCATCGCGGTGTCAGTAATCAGATGTCCCGGCCCGAAATGCTCCTGGTAGAAGCTCTTGTATATGTCCTGCAATCGGGCCTCCGGATAGGAATCCATCAGATGTTCAATGGCCGCTTGCAGCGTCTGCGGTTGTTCCTTCTGCCGACAGGACGCAAGCAGCAACACCGCACCAAATAATATGATAATCAGGGGGTTGGTTCTCATATTGCAAAGATACATTTTTTTCGATAATCAAGAATGTGATGTGGTAATAAGATTATCATTCATCATTCATCACTTAACCTTCTTTATCCAAAGCCTTTCTGTCCTCAAAGAAATCAGGGCAATGTCTCCTTCGAATCATCCTGAACGAGAAGTACAAAATGTTGAGGAACAGCCCCATCAAGATGGTGACACCCCAGGTGCGGGGATGGGAGAAGGGGTTGACCAAACGGTCGCCGATATCGTAAAGGAGTTGGAACGGCGAAGTGAGGATATCCCAACTGTTCCATCTCAAATAGCGGCCGATATAGATGCCGAAACTACCGATGAACAGGAGCAACACAGAAATAAGAACGACGTACTTCTCTTTAAGCCAATTTCTCATCAAATCTTCTATGTCCCAAAGACTTAGAAAGCCAAACAATAGTCCTGTCCAAGCAAAAGAGAGAATGAGAACCAAGTCGAACCATACTGGCATGGAGGAGGAAATATGCAGATGAAACAGGTCGGTCAGTATGTAGGGGGCATTCGGGAAAAAGAGCAGCCACGTGCATAGCAGAAGGGCTAACATCCATTTCGATTGGCGGAGTTTGGGACGAAGCATCATCAGACTCGACACCGCCCACGGCACAAACGCCAAGAACAGATTCCAATTCAGAAACAGGAACACTTTCGTGTCTGTATAAACAAACCGAAAAATGGAGATGGCGAAGCAGAAAAGCGACAACACGCCCATAAAAACCGTCTCGTTGAGGCGGTCATGTCCTTTCAATGTGGTTATTATCATAGCGATTCGATGTTCTCTGTTTCTTTACGCCCGCAAATCAATGAATTTCACGGGTTTCCGGGCGCTGGGCGGGAAGTTGATGCGCTGGACCTCTTCGACGGAGCTGATGACGACCGCCGGGGCGACGCGGACGTGCGCACGGAAACGGTTCTTCAGCTCGTTGACGATCTCCTCGGGATGGTTCTTGAACCGCACGTTCTCCTCGACGGCCTCGACATTCAACCCCACCTTCACGACCACCTCGTCGGTGCCCTGCTGCGAATCTTGTACGTAAATCACGTAATTCTGCACAAACGGCGTGTTGTTCAGCACATCCATGAGCGCAGGCGGATAGAGGGTTGTGCCCTTCAGCTTGATCATGTTGTTCTTGCGGCCCACCAACGGAGTGAGACGGTAACTATTTCGGCCACAGCGACATTGCTCGGTGATTTTCGCGCACATATCGCCCGTGCGGAAGCGCAAAAGCGGCATGCCCTCCACACCGAGGGTCGTCACCACCACCTCGCCGGTCTCGCCGTCGGCCACCGGCAGATTGTCTTCCCCGATGATTTCCACGATGATGAGTTCCGGATGCACGTGACCGCCAATGCCGTACTCGCACTCGCTGAAGGTCGCGCCCATCTCGGTGGAGGAGTAGGTGGCGTAGAGCTCCACATCCCATTTCGACTTGATCTGCTCGCCCAGGAGGTTGAGCGAAAAGTCCTGGTTGCGCAGACTCTCGCCGATGCCGATAATCTTGCGGACACTGGAGTTCTGGTAGTCAATACCATGATCCTCAGCGTATTGAATCAGTCGCGGAATAAACGACGGCACGCACATGATGCTGTCGGGCTTGATGCGCTGGATGGTGTCCCACTGCAGTTCGGGAATGCCGTTGCCCACACGGATGACGGAGGCGCCAAGCTCCCTCAAACCGAGGAAGTAGGCCAGTCCGGCCATAAAACGTTTGTCGAGGGTAACCATCAGCTGGAGAATGTTACCCGGCTGTAGGCCAGCACATTCGAAGCTTTTCTTTTCATTGTAGGCCAACCGTTGCAGATCCTTTTCGGTACAGCAGAAGGTCACGGGGTCGCTCAGCGTGCCGCTGGTGGTGATGTAGTCGATGACCTTCTCCTTGGGCACGCACAGAAAGTCCTCGTTGAAAAGTTGGAGATCCTTCTTCTCGGTGAACGGGATGTTCACGAGGTCCTCGATGGTGCGTATTCTCTCCACTTTGATGCCGTAGCGCTCGAACATGCGCTGGTAGAAGCGCGAATGTTGCTGCAGATACCGCAGGGCTTCGTGCATTTTCCCCTCTTGGAACTGTTTGATTTCCTCAGGGGAGGCGAATTCTATATCGTTCTTGTTGGTTTTCATTATATTATCTTTCCTGATATCCCTTAAAAAGAAGCGGCAAAAATAGCAAAATTACGGGACTTGTCAGCCGATTCACAAAATTTCCAATGTGAGATTCTCCTCGCCCTTCAGCAGCCGAGAGATATATTGCGGGAAACAGCCGGCAAGTTCTGCTGACTGTCGTTGCGATATATGCAACATTCATTCTTCATACTGAATCACTCACGCATACGCCGCCGCCGGGAGCATCTTGGCGCAGCGATCTATGATGTCATTGGCAGCATCGAACCCTGCATCGCAGACTTTTTTCTGCTTGTTACCATCATATCCCATGACAAGATGCATTGTTTCATAGCCGAGGTTGACAAACTTCAGCAGCATACCGTCGCGTTTCGCGGCTGCAGCTTTGTATTTCTCTATGGATGGGCGGCCTTTGCCCTTGCGGATTTGCAATACGGCATCAAGGGCAATCAGACAACCTTTCCACAGGTAGTCCCCTGCCGCCTTGACGTATTTGCTGTCTGTATAGCTTTTCAGTTCAGGGTCGTAGCAGGCCTTCTTGATGACCTCTTCCGCGTTGACCACATATCTGCGAGCCTCTTCAATGGGATCTTTCTTTTCCATGATTTTCTTGGTTTAATTTGATGACATAATTCAGGTTGCAAAGATATAACAAAAACAAGCCATTGTCAAGGATCTTGAAAATTTCTTTACCCACTGAAAACCAACGTATTGCATTTTTAATATACAATAATTTAACAATTGATTGTTAATTTTATTTTCTGTTTTCGCGGAATTTTAGGACTTTTTCATATTTCCATAATGCCGAATGAGTAGCTTGGCTACGGTGAGAAATCGGTTTAGGAGACACGGCTTCCCTACTACGGAAAACATCGTCCATGATAACGATGCTTCTAACTACCAACTGCCAGCTATACCACCGTCTCGAAGATTCGCTTCCCGTTACATTCGATCCATTCGGGCTCTTTCTCCTCCTTGTTCTTCGAGAAGTCGAACGTGACGAGGTAGCCTTCGTCCTTGCCGCGGGTGGCGAGGTACTCCGACAGCTGGTCGCGGCCCTTCTGCTCGTACTTGTCGCCGCGCCAGATCTTCAGCTCCACCACGAACTCCTCCCGGCCGTAGGTCACGATGAGGTCCATACGGCGGTTGTCGCGGGTCTGCGGCTCCACATAGTAGAAGCCCGTGCCGTTGATGATGGGCTTCAGGAACGTCAGGAACAGCAGTCTCCCCTCTTTCTCCACAAACGCCTGCGTGCTGTCGCGGTACTCCTCGTGCAGCAGGTCTCTGAAACGGACGAGCACGTGTTCCATGTTCAGCCGCCCGTTTTGCACGTAATTCGGCACGTAGGGGGAAATTCTATCCCCGAGCTCGCGCATGGTTTTGTTGCCAAAATAGACAAACAGAGCCTCTTCGAATATCAGGTTGTGAATCATCGCCTTGCCGCGCCGATTCTCCTTGATATAGGAAAACATATTCGCGAACCTCACCATCGGATCCACCATGGAATAAGAGTACTCCTGACCGTTCACCACAATGGAAAAGAGAAAATCACGTAGTTCGGCATTGTTCTCGATATTCTTGGAAAGGTCATCAATTAACGTGACATTTTCTCCCTTGGAAATGATTTTCACCGCTTGTTGCACATTGTCCAACTCCCAATCGGCCTCCATCCGCTCGTCGATAATCTTACAGATAGCGCTGACAAGATAAGGATAACCGGAGGTGTATTTGTAAATCTCCTCGCTTATCGCCTTGATGTCCATGCCCGTATGCCTGTCGTTCTCGTAATCGCAGAGCATCTGGGCGATCTCCTCGGGGTGGAAGGTCATATCCACATTGAAATCGGTGGCGATGTTCCACGGGGAGTTGTACTTTTTCTCCGCGTCGGGACGGAGCTTCAGCTTGAGGTTCTTGACATCGTACACACCCGCGAGAATCACGCTGTGGAACGTGGAGTTCAATCCCTCCACACTACGTTGCAGGTACTTGTTGCGAAGCATACCCAAGAAATTGAGGAACAGCTGGTTGTCGCTGCTCTTATCCACTTCGTCAATGGTCAGCACCACCGGCTTGGGGCTCATTTTGGTAAAGCGGGTGATCGTTTCCGACAACTCGTCCAAGTCCTTGGCCGTACAATTTTTCCAAATATTTACCAGTTCCTCTTCTATACGTCTCGGTTCCAAACGGTTAACCATTTGTCTTGCGAACATCTTGGCAAAGGCGGCATGGGAGGAGAAAGCGTTATCATCCACGCCTTCGAAACTGCAGTCGATAATCAAATACCTGTCCGACAACCTGCGCCATATCATTTGCAGCATCGTGGTCTTCCCGTACTGCCGCGCCCTGTTGATGGTGAAATACTTGCCTGTGTCTATCAGGCGCTCCACTGCCTCGAATCGTTTGGCGTTGTCCACCATGTAGTGCCACTCGGGATTACAGCTGCCGGTTATGTTGAATTCTTTCCGCATATAGGTTTTTGTTCTAACAAACTGCAAAAATACAAAATTTCAAATTCACGCAGTCTGCATGACCGATAAAAACATTTAGGGAGAAGTCTAAAAAAATGCTACCTTTGCCGCATTAAAAATAAACTGTAATAACCATCCAAAAGTTTCTTGACGTACTTCAAAAGTGAACAACGACATTTTTCAACAAGACAGCAATCACCCTTCCCACATCCGTATCCGCGGGGCGCGCGTGCACAACCTGAAAAACATCGATGTGGATGTGCCGCTGCACCGGATCGTGGCCGTGGCGGGCGTTTCCGGCTCCGGCAAGTCCTCGCTCGCCCTGGGCGTGCTCTATGCGGAGGGCTCGCGCCGCTACCTCGAGTCGCTCTCGACCTACACACGCCGCCGCATGACCCAAGCCGCGAAGGCCGACGTCGATGAAATCCTCTACGTGCCGGCCGCCCTCGCCTTGCACCAACGGCCCGGCGTGCCCGGCATCCGCTCCACCTTCGGCACCGGCACCGAACTTCTTAACAGCCTGCGTCTTATGTACTCCCGTCTGGCACACCACCGCTGTCCCAACGGGCACTATCTCCCACCCTCCCTGGCCGTGGCCGCCGGGCAGGAGCTCGTATGCCCCGAATGCGGCGAACACTTCTACGCCCCCGGTGCCGAGGAGCTGGCCTTCAACAGCCAGGGTGCGTGCCGCCGCTGCGGAGGCACCGGCATGGTGCGCACCGTCGATAAGAGCACCCTCGTGCCCGACGAGTCGCTCACCATCGACCAGGGGGCCGTCGCGCCGTGGAACAGCCTCATGTGGTCGCTCATGACCGACGTGTGCCGCGCCATGGGCGTGCGCACGGACGTGCCGTTCCGCGAACTCACTGACGAAGAGAAAGATATCGTCTATAACGGGCCTGCCGTGAAGAAGCACATCTTCTTCAAATCGAAGACCACCAACGAGGCCGGCGAACTCGACTTCACCTACTTCAACGCCACCTACACCGTCGAAAACGCCCTCTCCAAAGTGAAGGACGAAAAGGGGATGAAGCGTGTGGAAAAGTTCCTGAAGGAGGATGTCTGCGCCGAATGCCATGGCACACGGCTGTCGGAGGCCGCCCGCGCCCCGAAACTGCGCGGCATCGGACTCGACGAGGCCTGCCAGATGACGCTGGCGCAACTCACCCGATGGGTCGATGGCGTGCCCGCGTCGCTGCCCGAGGAGATGCGCCCCATGGCGGAGAGCATCTGCGAATCGTTCCGAACCGCCGCCAACCGGCTGATGGACTTGGGGTTGGGCTACCTCACCCTCGACCGCGCCGCCTCCACCCTCTCCACCGGCGAACGGCAACGGATGCAGCTCGCCCGCGCCGTCCGCAACCGCACCACCGGCGTGCTCTACGTCCTCGACGAACCCTCCATCGGACTGCACCCCTCCAACATCGTGGGCCTCAACGGCGTGATGCACGACCTCGTGGCCGACGGCAACACCGTGCTGCTCGTCGATCACGACACCCAAATCCTGCAGGAGGCCGACTGGCTCATCGAGCTCGGACCCGAGGCAGGTGCAAAAGGCGGCCACATCATCGCCGAGGGCACCATCCAGGACATCATCCACAACAGCGAGTCCCGCATCGGCCCCTTCCTCAGCCGACAGGAGATGCGCGGCTGGAACGAAACCGACAAAGAACGGCTATTCGAATTCGGCAATATCCACCTGTCAACCAAACAGATACACACAGTCAAGCCGTTGGAGGTCGAGATTCCCAAAGGGCGGCTCACGGTGGTGACGGGCGTTTCCGGATCCGGAAAGACGACCCTGATTCTCGAAAGCCTCGTGCCCGCGTTGGAGGCGTTGACGCGCGGGAAACGGATGCCCGACCACGTCACGGACATCCTCGCGGAGGGCATCGAGCACGTGAAACTCATCGACGCCACGCCCATCGGCATCAACATCCGCTCCACGGTGGCCACCTACGCCAACGTCCACGACGAGCTGCGCAAGCTCTACGCCCGCACGCCCGACGCGAAACACCACGGCTACAAGGCCGGCGACTTCTCCTACAACACCGGCGACCTGCGCTGTCCCATTTGCGACGGCACCGGCTCCATCAGCCTCGATGTGCAGTTCCTCCCCGACGTCGATATCCCTTGTCCCGAATGTCGCGGCTCGCGCTATGCGAAAGCCGCATACGCCGTGCGCCACACCAACAAGCGCAACGAAACCCGCTCCCTGCCGGAGCTGATGGACATGGACGTGAATTCCGCCATAGAGTTCTGTCAAGAGATGAAAAACGTGTTCCCCAAGTTGCAGGTACTGCAAAGCCTTGGTTTGGGCTACCTTACGCTCGGCGAGGAGACCCCGAGCCTTTCGGGCGGCGAGGCGCAGAGACTGAAGTTGGCCACCGAGATGGGGCGTTTACAGCACGATTCCGTCTTCGTGTTCGACGAGCCCACCATCGGACTGCACCCGCTGGACGTACGCACATTGCTGCAAGTTTTCGACACGCTGATCAAGAACGGCGCGACGGTCATCGTCATCGAACACGACTTGGACGTGATCCGCGCCGCCGACTACATCATCGACATGGGACCCGGCGGCGGTGAGGACGGCGGCAGAATCGTGGCCACGGGCACGCCGCAGGAAATCGCAAATTGTAAGGACAGTATTACAGGAAAGTTTCTATAAAACGCTATAAAACGTCATGGAGACGCAAAATTTCGCGTCTCTACAACGCACCGCGCAGCCATTTCAGGAATTCTTCAGGCCAAACGGAGCATTCCTTTCCCTCCATTTTCCCGGGATTCACCCCGAAGCCGTGCCCGCCAGTTTTGGGACGGACGAGGTGGTAAGGTTTTCCTTTGGCCGCCAGCGAATCAGCCATCATCTGGGCGTTTTGCCAATTAACGGTGGGGTCGTCGTCGCAGCTGAGTAGGAAGACGGGGCAGCGCACCTTGTCGGCGTGCAGTTCCATCGAAAGGGAATCCCACATCACAGGATAGTGACGGCGACGCTCCCCGAGCAGACCTCGACGCGAGCGTTTGTGTACGTATGGCTCGCGCATCGTGACCACGGGATAGATGGCCGCCACAAAGTCGGGCGCGGTGCTGTCGGGCAGAAGTTCGGCGCCACTCAGCACAAGATGGCCGCCGGCGGAGAAACCCATCGCCCCGACGGTCTTGTAGCCCTTCGATTTAACGGTTTTTAACGCTCCTTCCAGCGCTTCGAGCTGACCCGGGTATTGCGTGCAACAACTCCGGCGGATGTGGGTGAACCACGACCACCAGCCGGAGACGGGGTATTCGAGCACGTAGGCGGCATAGCCGTTCTGGTTCAGCCACTGCGCCACCTCACTGCCCTCGCCGCGTTTCGCCAGCCAGTAGTAGCTGCCGCCGGGGCAGACCACCACGGCGGTGTCAGCTTTTCCTTTTTCCGGTAAAAATTCGGTCAATTTTTGGGCGGAAACATTGGAAACCAACATCACCCCGCAAAAAACAATCATCAATAACGTTCTCATTATATTCATAATTCACAATTCATCATCCTACAACTTCCTCACTATCACATCTTTCTCCCCAATCACGGCCTCGGCGGTCATCACAGCAGTGAGGGGAACGCCGCAGCAGCCGTGGAGATAGACGTTTTGGCCGGTCATGAAGAGGTTTTCAGCTTTGGTTCGGAGGGGCAGGTAACCGGCGTAGGGGTTGCGGCTGTCCTTGAGCAGACCGTAGAGCGACCCTTCCGGTTCGTTAAAATAATCGCGGACAGTCAACGGGGTGGCATCATAAAGATGCTCCACACAATCGCGAAAACCGGGTCTGACCTTTTCCATCTTATTCAAAACCAGTTCCGTATGCTTACGTTTCCATTCTTCATAATCCGGACCTCTTTTGCCCACTGTGGTGCCCGCCCATCGCTCACAAATCGAGAAGGGCACGAAGACAACAACTTGCAAAGCACGCGCAAAAGGTCCTTGGTTCACCTCACAAGGCGTGAGAAAGACGAAATTTTGCGGCCAATTTTCCTCGTCGTACTTCCCATACTGCCAAACTTTGTCATAACTGTCCCAACAATAGCACGGGTGGTTCATGTACGGGAAGGTTCCCTCCTTGAGTACCGCATAGACGCAATAGGCCGAGCAATTGTTAGGTGCAGACATCAACCGCGTTTTAGAGGCCTTTGTAAACAATTGACCACCTGTGACTTTCAACAATGATTGCGGATGAATGGAGGAGACGACACAATCCGTGGGAAAGGTTCTGCCATCGGCGGTGGTCAACGATTGCACCCGACCGTTTTCCATCTGTATATCAATCACTTCTGCACAAGGTAACACCTCGCCTCCCTGTTCCTGGATTTTCGACACTAATGCTTCCGCCAACTGTTCGGCAGGTCCCTCAAAACGAGAATGTGCCTTGATATACAAGTAGTTGATAAGCGAAAAGACGTACGCAGGAGTATATCCGGCATCGCCGCCAGCCAACGGACTCAGGTAGGCCAACAAACTGCGCAACTTTGGGTTCCGGACATGGTCGGCTATAAACTCTTTCGACGACTGGTAGAAAGCCTTGTCACTGCTTGGCGAAGAGTCGCTGCCCGGCCGGAGGAAGAAAAAATCCACCTGGTCGGCTAATGCAAAGAGGTGATCCACATAACGTTGGATGTTCTCTTTTTCCTCAGGGAAAAGCTGTTGAAAATAGTTCGTGAACGCTTCGATGCCCTGCGGAATCCTGTACGTCATATCGTCTTCCAAGCATACCACTTCATCACCGCAATCGGCATCCACCTGACGAAAATGCAGCTGGTCGAGGATGCCGAGGTAACGGCAAATGCGATTGAGAGAGCCACCCGGCTGCAAACCGCCCACCACATGCATACCCGCGTCAAACGCGACCCCGTTGCGGGTGAACGACTGCAAGCCGCCTCCCACGTGCGCACCACGCTCCAACACGGTCACTGGATAACCCTCCTTTGCCAGAAGCGCACCCGTGAAGAGCCCACCGATGCCGCCGCCTATGATATGTATATTGTTGACCATTGTTGTTGATTCTTCTATATCCTAGGGCTTCCCGTCATACAATCCCAGGGCTCACTTCGTTCACCCTGGGTTGACACGTGTCGGGCTTGCAGCCCTCTTGGAATAACTGCTAACTACTAACTGCTAACTTGTACCGTTCCTGATACTTCTTAAAATACCGCCAATACTCCTCTGTTTCCAAACGCGTGCAAATTTCCGCGTAATGTGCCTGGTAATAGTGGCGCATCTGCTTGGTTACCAATCGGTCGCGCTCGCTGTCAGTCTCAGCCTCCACGTTATCGTACGGACGAACGCGCTCGGCGATTTCCAGATAGAGATCTCCGCCACGGAACATCAGTTCCTCCTTGGGCAGTACGTGTCCCATTCCGTGCAGGAAAACCGGAAGAATGTCAGCATCGAGTTCGCGTGCCAAGGCGAAAGCACCCTTGTGGAAGCGCAAAATATCGCATTTTGGCGACCGTGTACCCTCAGGAAACACGCAGATGGAGTAACCACGCTTGTATAACTCGCGCAAACGCGGCAGATTCGTCTCCATGCCATCGCTCACGGGATAGTATTCAGCCTTGCGAATCACCAGTCCATAGAACGGATTGTGCCACACCCAATCGTTGGTCAAAAAGACGATTTTCGGTGTGACCGACAACAGACACAGCAAATCCAAGTGGCTCTGGTGGTTCGAAACAATCACCGCCGGTTTCTCGAACGTCTCCCCCGTCAAATTATTCATATCAAATTGAATATGAGGAAGATGACGGACAAAGAAAGCGGCCATCCGCTGCAAGAAAGTATGATATTTCAGTTTCTTCTCTTCCGTATTTTTCCCCATCATAAAATAAACTGCCGTATAGGGAATCAGGAACAGGAAGAGCAGGAGGAAGCAGAATCCGCATAACAGAGTGTATGCCAATCGTTTAAGAGTCACAGGTGTATCGCGAAGCTGGCCGTTTTTTTTCGTCAGCCAATCGAAAAGGACAGGCGGCAAGAAAGAGGCCATCAGCACCACCGTAACCATACCGATAATGGTAACTAACGCTAACGACTGCAAGGCAGGATGTTTCGCGACAACAAGACAGCCGATACCCGCAAACATGATGAGCGCGGAAATCACCACACTGTGCTTGTAGGAGGCCAACCGCGGTTTGCCCGTCGTATATTCGTACAGCAACCCCTCCGTAATGAAAATCGTGTAATCGTCGCCCTGACCAAAAATGAACGTGGCCAAGATGATATTGACGATATTAAACTGAATACCAGTCAGATGCATGATCCCCAAAATCCAAATCCAACCAACCGCCAACGGCAGGAAGGCGAGCAACGCCAGCTCAATTCGGCGGAAGGAGAAGAGCAGGAAAACAAAAACGACTATACCGCATACCCAACCGATGTAATTGAAGGAATCGCGAAGCATATTCACCAGCTGACGGCCAAGGTCACTGCCCGAAAAGACAAACATCGAAGGACTCGTGCCATCCACCCATTGATGAACGATTTCAGGATGTTTTGTATCCACATAATTGACAATCCGGTAGCCATTTTCAATCGGGAAAACGTATCTTAAAGTAAAAGGTTCGATAACATCATTAAAATCTTCAATATCAGAAACTTCGCAATTTGAAGAAATCAAATCAAAGAAGGGTCGGAAAGCCTCTAAAGAGAAGCCTTGGGCAACAGCTTCGCGCTCAAATTCACGCAGGAGATTACGATGGGATTCTTCTTGCCAAAAGGCATTCCAACGGTCAGCAGCATCCTTTTGACGCTGCCGGGATGGGAGCATCTCCCCCACTCCGCTCACAGAAGCCACGGCGTCACAACGTTTCAACAAAGACACCAACGAGTCGTTGCGGTCAACCGCCTCCTGCAGGCTTTTCCCTTCCGCCACAGCGTACATCATCCCCGAAGCTTGCACTTGCGATAGAATCTCCAAATTCTCGCGCTGTGTCGGGGTCATGTAGTTGATATTGGAGAGGTCGCTATCGAAAGATGTTTTCTTCGAATAATAGCCCAATACCACCGTGATTACCAGTCCGGCAAGAAGAATCCACGGGCGGGCTTTGCTGCGAGAAAGGTGAATCCCCGTCCACTTCCCGAACAGCAGATGTTCGGATGGCGCAGGGCGTTTGCGCATGAACTGCGGCAAGAAAACCAACACAAAGAGGATTGTCCCCACAAGCATCAAAGAGGCGAAAAGACCGAGATCCTGCATAGCGCGGGCATCGAGCCAAAGCAGGCAGAAGAAGGCCGCCACAGTGGTGAGATTACCGATAAACAGAGGCAAAACCATCTCGCGGAGTGCCTCGCGGCGGTCACCAATCTCTTTGTATTCGTCGAGAAAATGCAACGGATAATTCGCCACAATGCCAATGAGGACTGAGCCTATACCCAGTACGATGATGGAGACACCGCCTCGGAATACATAGATGGCTGCCAACGAAAAAAGGGCACCGAACAGGATGGAACCACCCACCCAAAGGATATCGGAAACACGCCGGTAGTGCAGAAGCAGAATCAACAGAATCAGCACGACGGCAATGGCAACCGCCAAGGTGGAATCGTGCTTGATTTGCGTGGCGTTGGTGGCCGCAATCAAGGGTGCCCCTATCGCCACAACCTCCACGCCTGCCATCTCTTTCTGAACATCCAAAGCACTTTGCTCCAGATATTTAGAAAGCTTACCGTTATTAAAACTTTCATTAGAACCGAAAGGACTGTCGAAGGTAATGATACCGTGTTTCCCGTCGGCGGTAAACAAGTATCCATCCACCACCTGGAAGGCGTCGTTAAGCTTCAACGAGTTCAAACGCTGCAAGACCGGAGTGAAGAGCTGCAACGGATCCACAGGCAGCGTATGCATGATGGTACCAGCAACAGGGAACATCAACAACTGCTTGTCCTGTGCCAAACGACTCCGCACCATCCCCGGCGTTTGCAAAAGGGAGTCCACACGAGCATAGTCTTCCTCAGTAAGCAAATACGGCAGATGGGCATACACGGCATCCATCAGATCGAACACCTGGGTTTCGTCAACCATAACATTCAGATTCTCAACCATACCGCTTTCAGAAAGAAGTTCTCCATACTTAGACATAGCTTCCTGAATGGTCTCTGGATCAATGGAATCGTTTTTGGCGGAAAAGACCACCGCGATACGGCTCTGAGCTGCAAACTGCTGATAGACTTCCTGATATTTTTGATTCTCAGCGCCAGAAGGGAGAAATCGTGCAATATCCTCCTCGTAGCGTACGCGTGACGCGAGGAAAGCGAAAACCACGGTAAGGATCAACGCTATAACGATGGTCAGCCCGCGTCGCTTCTCCAGGAAGTCATATATTCGCAAAAAGAATCCAGTCATCAATCTTTCAATGTCTTTATATACCTAGATTACAACACATTACAAAAAAGGCAGTCCTTTTCCAAAAAGACTGCAAACATACATAAAATTTTTGAACAAAAGTTAGGAGGTTAAACGGTTAGGATGTTATCGATGTAAGGAGCGAAGCAGTTTTACAGGAAGATAAAACAGCAATGCTACGATGGTGAGGATGCTGTTGAGCACGCTGATGCGGAAGAAATCCCAAAACGGGCGGAAATGGCTCACGCGTTCGCCCACAGGCGGGTAATACACGCGCACAGGCACGGACGTCACGGGCACGCCACGCCATGCGGAGAAGACAAGCAACTCTAACTCAGCCTCATAACGCGGCGTAATCGGCCATTTTAGGTTGATTTGCTCCAACGGGTAAACTCTGTAGCCGCTCTGCGTATCCTCCAAACAAATACCCGTTTGTAAATGGAACCAGAAATTGGAGAATTTGTTCGCAAAGGTGTTCTTCGTGGGCATATTGTCGGCGGTAAGGTTGCGTGAGCCCACCACAAGAGCATCCTTGTTCGCTAAGTGACAGTCCATTACGGCAGGGATGTCCTCCGGAAAATGCTGTCCGTCGGAATCGATGGTGACGGCGAAGCGGTAGCCCAGTTCCAACGCCCTGCGGAAGCCTTGCATCAGCGCATAGCCTTTCCCCCTATTGGGAGAATAGTCAACTATTTCAGGCTTTTCTGAAGCATCGAAAGCAGCGGAAATGGCTTGCATCGTGGCAGGGGTGCTACCGTCGTTCACCACAATGATGTTGCGCGTGTAGGCACGGATGCGACACAGCACATCCACAATCGTCCGCTCGTTGTTGTACGTCGGCACAATCACGCATGCGCGTTCATCATCGAAAATCGCCGCCCAGTCCTTCATGATACCATTTTGAAAACGAGTGAAAACTTGGTAAAAACACGACCCGCGGAAACCACCGTTCCCTTGGCCGTCAGAAAACCATCGGCCTCTTCCAGTTTGTCAAACACCACTTCAACTAATTCTTTAGATGGATGTAATATATCTATGTATTTCAGCAACTTGACATCGTTCAAACATAGTTTCTTTTCGCTGAATTCTGCCGCTAATTCTTCGATAATACCGACCTGGCACACGCCAGGGGTAACGGGATTACCCGGAAAATGCGCACGGAAAATCTCGCTATCAGGATTCAATCGGATACGAACGCTGTTGTCCGTTTTTTCAATAATCGTATATAATTCACAATTCATAATTCATCGTCATTCATCATCAATTCATCGTTATTCATCGTTCATTCATCGTTCGTTCATCGTTCGTTCATCGTCCATTCATCATCAATTCATCGTTATACATCGTTCATTCATCCTAGGGCTCGCTCTGCTCACCCTAGGCTAACATAGGTCGGGCTTTCAGCCCTTTATGGAAAATGTTCTAGGGGATAACTGCTAACTAATTAAACATACTCTCCGCTATCTACTCGTTCAACTTCGTGTTGGCAAACGTGATCACCGTCCCGTCTCCGTTCGCCTCTTTCATTTCCACTTTCGTCACGGCATTGTGGTTCTCGTTGAAATAGAGATGAATCGAGGAGAACATCTTCTTTAGCTTGGATTGTTTCGGGGTGAGTTTGGCTACCCATTGGCTGCCTTGGGTGTACATCTCGACGGTGAAGTCGCCGTTATTAGAGAGGGCCGTTCCCGTGACGCTGCCCATCACGATTTGCGCGATGCCTTTGAAGAGTTGTCCGCTCTGTCCGTCGGCCTTTCTGGTCTTGCCATCTTGCTGGATATAGACCTGTTGCTGACCGTTTTCCTCCTTCACGGAAAGGGCAAACTTGTGGGGTTCAGTGTATTCCCATTTGAGGTTTTTGCCCGAGAAGGACATCTTGCCTTTGGAGGTCTGTTTCTCTTTGAGCATGGAAGACTGTCGCACCTGCGTGAAATCGCACTGGATGCTCTTCACCGCCGACGTGGCCTTGTTGATGGTTTCCACCATCTTCTTCGACTGTTCGGGCGTAGCCTTCTTGAGGGTCTGCGCCTGTACAGAGGTGACAAGGAGTATCATCATCATACCCCACACTGCACTGCGGCCCCACACTGCGCTGCGCTTGTGTGGGGTTAATTGCACTGCGTGCGTTTTGCCTCTCCGAGGCTGCTCAAGGAATTCTTTCATCGTCATATTCATCGTCATATTCATCGTCATATTCATTGTCATATTCATCGCCTCATCGTCACTGCGCCACGAAGTAGCACCCGGCCATGATCAACAGCACACCGATCCAACGGGTGGCGGGAACGGTTTCGTGGAAGATCAACACGGCGGCGATCATCCCGAAGACGTAGCTCAGCGAAATGAGCGGATAGGCGCGGGAAAACGGGTAGTTCTTGAGGATGTGCATCCAAAGAACAGCACCGGCACCGTAGGCCGCACCGCAACCCAGCCACCACCAGTTGGTCAACTGCGCCACAAAGAACGAACCCTTCCATGTGAAGGTGCCCATTTTTTGGAGCGCGAATTTCAGAAACACCTGTCCTGAACATAGCAAGACAGACTGTATGACAGCCAAAACGATTAGTCTCATAGCGTTTTTTTATAGATTATGGCATGGTCTTCTTGACCTTTTTTGTGGATAATTCGCACGTTTTCAAGCTCATACAGCGGTTGTGCGCCAGGCTCTACCGACAGCATCCACGCCTCGGAACGGTCAGCATACTCCATCTGCCCGAAAAAGCGCGGATGTTGCTGTTGGAACTCCGTGATTTCGTCGTTGGCGCAGACCAAAGCCGTGCGCAAGCGGCCCGTTCGCAACTGCAGCCACGCATCCTGCAAAGCGCACTCAAAAGAGACGGTACGATGCGCATAGGTGTTGTTATAGCCGTGATTTCCCGTGTGTATCGCGATGAGCGAGGCCACGGTGTTGTGCGTCGATTGCATGAAAGCCGTGGGCATGTTCACCGTCTCGCCCTCCTGTTCCAATCCCTTCAGTAACTGAACAGAATGCTCCATACAGCCCATTGCCGTGCCGTTCAGGATGGCTTCTGGATGAGCTACTCCACTGATTTCCATCGCTTTTAGAGCCGTAACGAGGGCGCGCTTCTGCAACTTTCCCATCCGACGCGCCTTTATGGGCGGAAGGTAACGGTTATACTCCTCCGCCGGCACATCGTTCACAATAGCAGTAACATAGACCTTATTCATAGCGCGACAGTATTATGGACGAATCGTTGCCGCCGAAGCCGAATGCGTTGCACATCACGTGGCGTAATTCCCCGCGCGGGCTCTCGCTTCCCGAGACTGGCGTAATACATTGTTCGTCAGCAGTTTGGAACTCAGTTTGACAAGGCAGAAAACCGTTGCGCATCGCCAAGAGGCAAAACACCGCCTCGATAGAACCCGACGCACTGGTGGTATGCCCCGTATAGGATTTGGTGGATGACACCGGCGGCATAATCCCGCTGAACACCCTACGTAGCGCTGCACTCTCGGACGCATCATTATTCGGGGTGCCCGTTCCATGTGCATTCACGTAGTCAATGTCGGACGAAGTCAGTCCTGCATCCGCAAGAGCTTGTGTCATAGCCAAGTACGCACCCTCACCATTCTCCGAGGAGGCCGTCTGATGGAAGGCATCACAGCCGTTCCCCACGCCGCTAAGCACGCCGAAGATCTCCACGCCGCGCTTCAAGGCCGAACTTTCGCGCTCCAGCACGAGATAGGCCGCCCCTTCGCCAAGGTTCAGTCCCGCGCGGGTTTTGTCGAACGGACGGCAACGCCGGGTATCCAAGATCATCAGCGACTTAAAGCCGTTAAGGTGGAACAGCGACAACGCTTCCGCACCTCCCGCCACGACAATGTCACGTTCGCCACTTTCAATCAGCAACTTGCCCATAATCAGCGCATTCATCGCAGAAGAGCAAGCAGTGGAGGAGGTCATCGTGTAGTCGAAGATGTCAAAATAGTCGGCCATTTCGTTGGTGGATGCGCCACAATCGTGGATATCTCGGCCGGTGGGCTGCGGATCGGGGAAGTAGTGTTCCGTGACATCCATACCGCCGACCGTAGTGCCGGAGATGAGTGCCAATCCATTCTGGTTCAGAAGTTTCGACTGCTCCAACGCTTCTTTCAGCGCCAGTACGCCCAACAGATGGGTGCGCGAATATACGCCCGCAGGCAATGCCAAGCGCTCGCGCAATTCCTCGCCGCTCATCGGCACCTCCCCAACGGGGAACTCACGATGCTCGGTGGGCAGGTAGCGCACGGAGCGCACACCAGAATCCCCTCGCAGCAGGGCAGTACCATTCGCCTCCGCCCCGATTCCGAGCGCGGAGACCACCCCCATGCCGGTTATGACCACCCGATCACGCATTATTTTGTGCGGTTTGCAGCCACATAATCAGCCATCGTGCGCATAGAGGCGAAAATCTCCTTACCCTGCTTCGGGTCGGAAATCTTGATGCCGTAGTTGCGCTCCAACAGCACGATCAGTTCCAACACGTCGATGGAGTCGAGGCCGAGGCCTTCATCACCGAACAACGGCGCATCGTCATTGATATCGGCAGGCGTCATCTCTTCGAGGTTCAACGCCTCGATCGTTTTGGTTTTCAATTCTTCGATTAATTCCATAATATCGTTTTTTTTGTCATTATCATCGTATCATCCCATCACACATCACCCCATCATCATATCATCGCGTCACCCCCATTATCGTATCATCCCATCATCGTATCATCGTCGTTATCCGTTCCAGGGGTTTCGCTGCGCTCACCCCTGGCTACCAAGCTCTTGCCCCTCACGGGGCTGCTCAAGGAATTATGTTTTAAAAATGTTTGGGCTTGACACATTCATAATTCATAATTCATAATTCTTAATTCTTAATTCCAATTCCACCTCGTACTCCGTATCCGACACTGCCTCCACCCATCCTGTCAACACGCTGGTGGTCTCGCCGTCCATAAAGGCACGTTCAATCGCCTGATCCATGGCCTCTTGCGATTTTTCGGGCAAGAGGATGAAACTGCTTTCGCCGTGGTATTTGTTGCGGATGGCGATTTCGCCGGTGACGATGTTGGGCAGCGTATAGACAAACACTGACGGCGACGGGTAGAACTCTTCCGTATTGGCTATTGTGCGTTGGAACGTGCGGTCGGCGTTCAGCGAGGAGTTGCGATTGAAGAGGATCACGGCACGGTCGGCACGCGGCACAAACCGCTCCACATTTTCCTTCTCCAGCAAAATCTCCGATGCGATAAACCCCACCTTGCACAGCACATCCATCTTGAAAAACTTCGGGTACTCCATTTTATACTTACGGTACAGCTGCGTCAAAAACGATTCACCCGCAACGGCCTCCGCCACGCGCTTCCCGTCCACCTCCAAATAGTTAGGAGTCAGCTTGACTGTATGCTTTACCATCGTGTTCATTTCTTTTTTGAACTTTGACTTTGAACTTTGACTTTGAACTATTCCCTACTCCCTACTAAATGCTGCAGCGGCATTGCACCCCCCGAACCCGGACAGCAACTTTACAAATGCATTTTTCCGAGTATCAACAGATTCCGAAGACACAAGCACCGGCTCAGTAACGCCCAGCACGTCGAAGCCACGGGTAGCGGGCACTTTGCCTTGCTCTACGGCACGCATCGACAGTAGCGTTTCCAGCACGCCTGCCGCTCCCAACGTATGTCCGTAATAACCCTTCATGGCATTCACGAGAACGCTAACTAGTCCTGCGCGGGCAATGGCAATGGATTCCATTTCATCGTTGTACAATGTGGAGGTTCCGTGGACGTTTACACAGGCCAAGTCGTTGGACGTCAAGCCACTATCAGACAGCACGGACATCAAGGCGCGATAGCTGCCCTCGCCTGTACGCGACGGTCCGGAGATGTGGTTCGCGTCGTTGCGCACCGTCCCCGCCAGCATCCGCCAACCGTCGGCAGCTTCGTCCGCAACCGTATAGACTACCGCAGCGGCTGCCTCGCCGAGGTTCAAGCCCCTGCGATTCGCGCTGAACGGTCGGCATTGCTCATCCGACAACGCCTTCAGCGACTGGAATCCCGCCACGATGAACGGCGACAGCACATCCGCACCAATCACCACGGCGGTGTCGTATCGGCCGGATTTCAGGCAACGATATGCCTCTATCTGCGCACACAAACCTGATATACAAGCATTTGACACTGTAATCGGCATATTCGGATTTCCAAAAAAGTCTGTCATCTTCTGAGCCGTATGCGCAGGCGTAACCTGTTCTAAATCAGGATTTTCATCCGCCAGCAACTCCACATTGCCTTTGGTAGAGGAAAGAATGAAGATCACCCGGTCAGATTTCGGGTCTATTCCGCTCTCTTTCACCGATTTAACAGCAGCCAGCAGGGCAATTTTATCAAATTTAGTAGGAAATGAGGCGATAGCGTCCTCGCTTAATTCTTGCGCCATCTGATCCGCCAAGTTATCATCGGGAATCAGCGACACAAAGCAGGGAAACGGCAGATTCCACAGCGACTCGTAGCGGCGCAGCTCAGTACACCCACTCATCACCGCCGCGAAATTCTCTTCCACCGTAAAACCGAGCGGACTAACTATACTCTCCCCTATCTTCTTCACTATCATGGTTCTACCCTTTCTCCAGAAACGGCTATTTTCAATTCCGCCGAAGCAATCAGTCGATTATCCACATACGATTCGGCGGTCACTAATTTCACATCAAAGACATCTTCCAGCACGCTCATGCGGGTGACCAAGGTCTCTCCCACTTTCGGCACATCATCAATGTGCATTTTCTTAATGGAGCCTATATACCCGACTCTCACGCCTTGCTCTCCTTTCAAGCATTTATCCACATAGCCCAGTTGCGCCGCGCACGTCTGCGCCATCACTTCAATCAGCGCGTATGCGTTGAGCTTACCCTCGGTCACGAAGATGTTTTCCTCTTGGACAAGCAACGATGTCTCAGCCGATATTTCGTCAGCAGAGAGCAGCCGGTCAACCATCACCATGGGTGGCTGTTGCGGCAGAAGCGTTCGTATATCCACACACTGCATAATCATCGTTTCTTCAGTTTCCTCAATCGTTCCAAAATTCGTAATAGTTAAACCATTGTTCAGGATAAAGGCGAAGTACCTCTTCCAAGTGATCGACATACTGGCGGACGTAAGACTCAATGCGTTCTTGACGAGTTTCACCTTCCGATTTCAACCTGTTGACAAAAACCTTATAGCGTTTTGCCGTATCTTTCATCACATTTACGGTGAGCACAGGCAGGTCGCGTTGCGCTGCAAGGGCAAAGGGGCCCATGGGGAAGCGAGCGGGTGCCCCCAGGAAATCGCAGGTCACCGTACGCTGTTTGCCCACCAACCGATCGCTCGGGAAGCTGACGCTCTCGCCGTTGTCAAGAGCATCATTGATAAGGAAAAGGTGCGACATATCCTCCTTTACGGGGATGATGCGTATATTGGTGTTCTCGAAGAGGCGTTGGCGGTTTTCCACGATGGCCTCGGCCTCCTCTCCGAAAGCGAGAGCATTGAAGCGTTTCTTCGTCGCCACCAACGTATAACCGGCCAATTCATAGCAGCCGACATGCGCACTTAAAATCATGAAACCGGGTTTCTCCTCGGCCAAATCCTGATAAAGGTGATAGTTTTCCACTTCCACATTGAATTTTCCACCGCTGAACATATAGAAGCGGTCGAGGATGACTTGTGAGAAGCGGCAAAAATTGTGATAGACACCCAAAAAAGCATTCAAAGGATGACGGCCCAATCTCTTCGTATAATAGTGATACATAGGTTTATATCCCTTTGAAAAGGCAAAATAGAACGGTATCACAAAAACGGCTGCAAAACCGTAAATCAGTCGCAGGGGTATATGGCGGACGATATGCACGAGGCTCCTGTGCATCCACGAGGTTCCGTCGGTACCGCCTTGCCAAGCCCTTTCCTGCGCCATGCGAGAGGTTTTAGGCCACCTTGGAGGCAATGTAATCGTAGAACTGGCCCAATGTCTTCACCGTCTTCATCTCCTCCGGCTTGATCTTGAAGCCGAATTGCTTCTCCACAATGACCACGATATCCACAAAGTCGAGGCTGTCGATGCCCAAATGTTCCTTTAGCAGAGCCTCGGGCTTCAGTTTTTCCTCGTCAATTTCCAGTTCGTCAATCAGAAAAGCGTTCACTTTTTCTTCAATTTCACTTCTATCCATATTGATAAACAAACAATTATCGAAAACACTACAGTTCAAAAAAATCGGCGGCAAAAATACGTAAAATAACGACATTTTCATAAAAATCATTTCATAAAATTTGTATTTTTGCCGCATTAAAACGAGGCTATGAACATCTATAAGGCTGATTTACATACGCATACCCTCTTTTCACCGTGCGGTGATTTGGATATGACCCCGGAGAATATCATTTCTATTGCGCTGGAGAAGGGGCTCGACGTGATCGCCATCACTGACCACAACGCCACGCGCCACTGCCGTCTGGCGGAACATTATTCACACAATCGAGATATCTTCGTGCTGTGCGGCGCGGAGGTCACCACCAAGGAGGAAGCCCACTGTCTGGCCTACTTCGGCGACCACGAATCGCTCGACAAATTCCAGGCTTACCTTGACGAGCATCTCCCCGACATCCCCAACGACCCTGAGTTTTTCGGCGACCAAGTGCAGATTGACGAGGAGATGAACATCATCTATGAAGAGCCGAAATTGCTCACTTCGGCTATCGATCAGAATGTCAACCAGATAGCGGACAAGGTTCACGAGCTCGGCGGACTTTTTGTCCCTGCGCACGTGGACAAGATGAAGAACAGCCTCATCGCGCAATTGGGTTTCATCCCGTTCGATTTGGAATACGATGCTGTGGAGCTATCAAAGCATGGGGATAAGGATGAGATTCTTAAAGTACACAAGTACCTTAAAAACAAGATGTTCACGAGAAGCTCGGACGCTCACCAGCCCGATGTTATCGGCACTGCCCCCTGCTACCTGAAGATGGAAACCCGCAGCTTCGAGGAAATCCGGAAAGCCTTCCACGGCGAAGACGGCCGGGAAGTACTGCTGTCGGTTTAATGTTTAATGTTTAATGATGAATGGTGAATGGTGAATAAGTTCTTTAAGCTGCCTCGGAGAGGCAACACGCGCGAAGCGCAATCAACCCCATACAAGACGAAGCCGCACTTTGGGGCCAACAGCGAAGCTCATCAACACGAAGTAATCAACACGAAATAACTAACAAATAATAAACAAACGATATGACCGTAAAAGAATTAAAAGAAAAAATGAATCTCACCGTGTTTTGTGGTGAGGACAACATGGACACCGAAATCAAAGGCGGATATGTATCTGATCTATTGAGTGATGTGATGGGATTCGCGCAGGAAGGGCACGTATGGGTGACCCTGCAGACGCATAAGAACGTCATTGCCATCGCCTCCCTGAAAGAACTGGCGTGCGTCATCCTCGTGAAGGGCAACAAACCCGACGACGACATGCTGGAACAAGCCAAAGAGGAGGACATCCCCGTATTGGGTACCACCGAGCAGACCTTTGAGGTGGCCGGACAAATCTACAAATACTTAAACGCTTAATCATGAAAGATTTGTCGATGCACATCATGGACATTCTGCAGAATTCCACACGTGCAAAAGCCAACAACATCACCCTCGAGGTACTGGAGAACTACGATGCGGACACGCTGACGCTGATTTTCAAGGACGACGGCTGCGGCATGAGCGCGGAAACCGTGGAGAAGGTCACCAACCCCTTCTTCACGACGCGCACCACGCGCAAGGTGGGACTGGGACTGCCGTTGCTGAAGCAGAACACCGAGATGACTGGTGGTTCGATGAAGATCGATAGCGAAGTCGGCGTGGGCACCACGGTGACCGCCGTCTTCGGCCTCACGCACCTCGACCGCCCGCCCATGGGTGACCTGGCGGGGACGATGGTGCTCACCATCGCCGCGCACCCCGAAATCCACTTCGTGCTGCACTTCCAGCGAGTCAAGGACGGCAAAGAAGAGACCGACTACGTGCTTGACACCGACGAACTCTACGAAGCCCTCGACGGAGTGTCGCTGCAAGAGCCCGAGGTGATGGCGTATATCAAAGAGATGGTAGAAGAGAACATTCGGTAATGAAGAATGATGAATGATGAATAAATGATTTGGGGAATCGGAATGATTCCCTTTTTTTGTTAAAAGTCACTACTACTCACCAACACGTAGTCACCAACACGTAGTCATCAACACAAAGTAACCAACACGAAGTAACCAACACGAAGTAACCAACACGAAGTAACCAACAC
>CAMKLG010000034.1 GCA_946413585.1 uncultured Bacteroidales bacterium | reverse complement strand
CAAAACACGATCCATACATACTTGACAAGATTTTCTTCCATACTTTTTTGATTTTATGAATAATTTGGTTTACTGTTTACCGTTTACTGTTTACCGTTCACTGGATTTTAGACGTGACTTCAGTGCATTTATGATGCAGCTTGCAGTCCACGAATAATCAAGCTGCAAAGATGCAAAATTTTTTGATACAATGAAAAAAGTTCTGCTACGAATACACATCAATCGGAAAAAATGTATTTTTGCAGCGCCATTGTGTGACCTTTTGTTAAAGGATTTCGCACAAGTTCAGGCAATGGCATCAGAAAAATTATTAACCAAGAAATCCTTCAAAAAATTATGAAAAAAATCTTTTCATTGGCAATCATTTGCTGTATGGTAGTTTTGTCAGGAATCGTTTTTTCCTCTTGCAAACCCGAAGAGAAGGGCGATTACTTCTTCAGCATCAAGCTGGATCCCGCATCTGTGGATTCACACCTTGACTCCTACAACATCCTCATCAAACCCAAAATTTGCAGCGCAATGGAGAAGGACGCGAAAGAATACTATCCCACTTCCAACACCTTCATTTTCAGCGGCGAGAAAAACCAAGTCCTGAAGACTGTGAAAAAATCTTTCCAGAATGCAGTCAACAGCATTGAGGCTGATCCCAACTACGGTCAAGGCGGTGTTTCTTTCACCGGCATGAAAGTCCTCCTGACGCACACCAACACCAATGGAGAGACCCAAACAGAAGAGACCATCGACTACCACGTTTTCAAATAACGGATTTTTCCCGTAAACAACGAAAGCGCCGCACAGAAATGTACGGCGCTTTTTTATCAGGTTGTTATTCGACGCTGGGAAGCGGCGGATACTAGAGGTTCTCTAAGATGTACTTCGCCAGCTTGTTGTACAAGTAGGTGCGGGTGTTGCCGCCCATGATGAAGTGGTTCTTGTTGGGGAAGAAGAACTGGTCGTACTCGATGCCGGCTTCGTTCAAGCCTTTCACCAACTCCATGGCATTCTGGAAATGGACATTGTCGTCGGCGGTGCCGTGGATCAGCAAGTACTTGCCCTTGAGGTCTTTGGCGTAGGTTGTCGGGGAGTTGAGGTCGTAGCCGTCGGGGTTCTCCTGCGGGGTGCGCATGAAACGTTCGGTGTAGATGTTGTCATAGTAACGCCAGTTGGTGACGGGCGCGACGGAGATGGCCATCTTGAAGGCACCGTCGCCGCGAAACATGGAGAGTGCGGAGAGATAGCCGCCGAAGCTCCAGCCCCAGATGCCGATGCGGTCGCCATCGACGTAAGACTGCTTCTTGAGCCAGTTGGCCGCGGCAATCTGGTCGATGGCCTCATACTTGCCCATCTGCTGGTAGATCACCTTCTTGAAGGCGTCGCCGCGGGTAGCTGTGCCTCTGCCGTCGAAACAGACGCTGATGTAGCCATGTTGCGCCAACATCTGGTAGAAAGCGAGATCCATGGCGCTGCTATAGGCGTTCATCACTTGCTGAGAGCCAGGGCCACCGTAGCAGTTCATCATCACCGGATAACGCTTGTTTGGATCGAAATCAGCGGGTTTCATCATCCAGCCATAGAGTGTCACGCCATCTTCCGTGGTGAAGCTGATGATTTCGCGTTTCGCAAAACCGTAATCATCCATAATATTCTGGATGTTCTGATTATCATTAAGCACGCGTAACTCCTTGCCAGTCTTATCGTTGATAGTGTATTTCGGGAGCGTGTTCAGGTCGGAATATTGCAGACGGTAGTAGTTGCCGTTCGGACAGAACTCCGTGCTGGCCCAACCGTTGCCGGCGGTCAGCAGCTGTTTCTTCATCTTCTTGCTGTCGTAATTATTGATCACGTAAAGGTCACGATTCAGCACGCCAGACTCGTTGGAGAGGTAGTAAATCTGCTTTTGGGCTTCGTTAACATACTGGATCTCATTCACTTCCCACTGTCCGTCGGTCAGCTGCCTGATCTCGCCGCCGAAGGTCACCTTGTAGATGTGGTTGAAGCCGTTGCGCTCGGAGGTGACAATCATGGAGTTGTTATCCTGCAAGAAATAGTAGTTATCGGTAACATCCAGCCACTTCTCGTTGACATCCTGATAGACAACGTCTTGCGCTTTGGTAACGGTGTTGTAGCGGATGAAGTCGAGTTGGTTCTGATGGCGGTTGAGCTTCAGCACGATGGCGTCGCGGCTATTGGGCAGCCAATAGACGCGGGGGAAGTAGCAGTTGCTGTTGTCGCCGAGGTCGAGGCGGGTGTCGGTGCCCGTGGCAAGGTCGTAGATGTGGACTTCCACAAGGGAATTGTCCTCACCGGCCTTCGGGTATTTGTACTTGAAATCCGTGGGATAGAGCTCGTCGTACATCGGGATGGTGTATTCCTTCACGCGGCTCTCATCGAAACGGAGGTAAGCAATTTTGCTGCCGTCGGGTGACCAAGAAGCGGCTTGTGACATGTCGAGTTCCTCCTCATAGACCCAGTCGGCAAAGCCGTTGAGAATATGGTTGGGGTTGCCGTCGCGGGTGATTCGCGTCACCTTGCCCGTAGTCAAATCCTGATAGTAAAGGTCGCAATCTTTGGCGAAAAGCACCTTCGTGCCGTCCTTGGAAAGATCTGCAAAGCGCAGCATGTGATCGGGGTCAGAAACCGGAGTAAGTGTTTTACCCTCAATGTCATAGACGAAGTAATGCGCCAAAGAAGAACGTCTGTAGATGCTTTCCTCGTCAAAGGCGAGCATAATCTTCTTCTCATCAGCGGAGAAACTGTAGTCGCTGATGCCTGCCACGCTGAGTTTGTTTTTACTGGCAGCTGTCAAATCCTCATGCGAGAGGATGACTCCGGCCACAGAGCCGTCGCTGAAATGATGCCGCTCAATACCGGCACGTTTGACCACCGTATAGTCGTCGCTCACAGGCATTGCCGTATATCCTGCCACGCCTCTTGGATAAAATTTGTATTTATCCCAAATATCTTCAACGGTGATTTTCTTGGTCTGCGAGAAGCCGCAAATTCCTAAAAAGGCAAAAATTAAGGTTAAAAATACATACTTTTTCATAGCACAAATTTCCTATAAAACAATCGGCAAAGATAATAATTATTTGGTTACGCGGTTAGAGGGTTATAGTTTATAGTTTATAGTTTATAGTTAATAGTTTATAGTTTAGGGATTAGAGTTTAGGGGTTAGGGGTTAGGGGTTAGAGTGTAGGGTGTAGGGTGTAGGGAGTAGTTTCACGTCTTTCATCGCATCATCATCATTTTTAAAACCGAACCGACACTTTTGCCGCAAACGTGTGGCCGGGTTTCTGGTGGTCGGCGCGGCATTTGAGGGTGTAGTCAAGGTGGACGCGGACGTGCTCTTCGGGCCACCATTCGAGGTCGAAGGAGAAGTAGTTGGTTTTGGAGAAGGGGTTGTTTTTGTCACCGACGTAGTAATCGTAGCGGAAAAGCGGGCGGATGCGCTGTTGCACGTTGCTCTTGCTCCCCCACCCCATGTAGAACCAATATCCGACGAAAGCGTAAAGTCCCTTAGTATTCACCAAATACACGGAATCGGCGGTCATCGGGTTGTCCTCGGCGATGCCCGTCACGCCCTGCAGATACTCGGCACGGGCAGTCCAATGTTTGTCCTTGTACTCAGCGCCGCCCGACCAGCGGTTACGCGGCACGTCACGATCCTTGTAGAGCGGGTAATTGCCGTAATAGACAGAGCCGGAGAGGCGGAAATTCTTGACAAAGGGATAAAAATCGATTCGGGCGGAGAAATCTTTACTCAGGTTGTCCTTCTTGATGTTGATGCCCGCGCCCCCGAAGATACCCGCGTAATAGTTGAGGATGGGGATGCGCTCATCTCCCTTCTTGTAATCCACCAAAGTACCTGACAGCATCGCACCGATTTCCAAACCATTGGCATATTCAGGGATGCCAGAAATGTCGTTGAAGCCCGCCAAGGCCGCCACCGACTGCGACAATTCCACGAACTCCAAGTCCAAGGGAGAGAGGAAGTTATCCATCGTGTAGGGGGTCTTGATCTGGCCGATCCACAAATGGGCGTACTTGCAGAATTTCACGCGCAGCCAAGCATCCAACAGTCGCGGGGTGAACGCCAAATCGGCCTGCAAGCGAAAATCCAACATAGGATGAAACTGGCCAGTGAACTCGAAACGGGCGCGACGCAGCATCATCACGCTGTTTTGCATCAGATATCCATCGTTTTCGCGCTGAAGCGAATAGTCATACTGCGCATCTACAAATCCGTGAACCTGCAGATAATCACTGAGTTTCCAGTCACGTTCTTTTTTCAGCTTTGGGGGAATCGTATCCGTCTGTGCTTGCGCCATCGGAATCACAAAAAGCATAACAAACAAGAAGACGACCGCAGAACGACCATTTGACATTCTCACAAAATAATTCATATACAAGTACTTATTATTTTTATAATGCTTGATTTATTTTTCTGCAAAGATAGCAATTCATTAGTTTTATTTGTGTTTTTTGTCTGAAATTGCAGAAAAACAATTCCTAGCATCGCTATTGTAGTTATTTTATTTGTTTGTATGTATTATATTTTATGTATATTTGCAGCGAAATTTTATTCAATAATCAGAATGAAAAAAATCGTCATCATAATTCTCAACCTATTGGTTATGACTACCTTTACATTCGCGCAGACGAGTGTAAACATCGGCAGTCAGAGTACCATAACGGGTTGTGACATTAACATATATGACGATGGAGGGGCAACTGGCCATTACGGTTCCTCGCATAATTACACTTTGACCATCTATCCTAATGCCAACCAAGGTCGCGTGGCTATCGAAATTCTTTCTCTTGACATTCATCAAAGCGACACTTTGTACATTTACGATGGCGCCACGACTTCCGCGCCCCGGTTAGCGGCATTGAACAACAACACTTACACCACTTCGCTCTACAACAACACGGTGATGGCTACTCAAAATAATTCTTCAGGAGCGCTCACATTACGATTCAAGACCAGCAGTTTTTCCTCTATCATCACGAACCACGGCGCGGGATTTCAGTTGCACGCCACTTGCGTGTCTGCCTGCCATCCGTTCCAAATTGTTTTAGACACAGCGCATTGCTCGCACATTCCCTATCTGAACACTTCGGATCAATTTTATTATATTGATTTATGCCCCGATGAGGAGTTGCATCTTGCCGTGAATGGGGTTTATTCCAGCAGTTCGAGCGGAGGTTACGTGCAGCGCGACGAGACCTCTCATTTCACATGGCAGTTGGAGGCGAATACGCAGTTGAGCGGCACGGGCATGGACTCGGTGACGCATCTTTTCACAAGGGGCGTTGGCCACGAAGTCATCATCTTGGCGACCGACACGTTATCCTGTCCTGCGCAACAGCCCATCACTTTCCGCGTACGCACGTCCGACAACCCCATCAAGACGCTCCATGCAATACCACAGCTGTGTACGGGACAATCATTTACGCCATCCATCGGATATAGCAACAGCAGTGACATTGAACTTCAGGAGATAGGTTATACGCTACCGGCCTCGCTCGCGGTTCACGACACCGTGTTCCTGCCCGACGGCGAAAACTGCCCGCCGTACGGTCTTTATTACCGGTCCAATGTCACATTCGTCAACTTCGCTCCCGGAGCCACGTTGACGGACGCCAACGACCTCTTATATGTGCGCATCAAGATGGAACATTCTGCTATTGAAGATCTTAAGATTGACATTTTCTGTCCTAACGGCAGTTCCAGCACCATACTTCCCCACCCCAATCTCAACTATGGATGGTATGGTAACGACTTCTTGTTCCGAGTCAATTTGGGCAATGCTTACCGTCCTGACGGAGGAAGTTGCAACGCTGCCTTGAACCCCATAGGCGACCCTTGGAATTACGTTTGGTCGAACAACACCACACTCGGTTACCAATATGCCACTGCCAACGGTAGTTTCTTCCATCCCGACAACATTCACAGTCACTACAACGGGCACTGGGACAACAGCAATTATGACCTTTTTGGCGACCACACCCACTCTTACAGCGTGGATTCCACCAACGTGGCCGCCATGACGCAGGTTTATCACCCTTATCAAAGCTTCAACACACTGGTTGGCTGTCCTTTAAATGGCAACTGGTACATTCAGGTGCAAGATTTGTACCAAGAAGACAACGGCTATCTTGTGGAGTGGGAACTGGCTCTAAACCCGCAATTGTTGCCCAGCCAATGGGATTTCAGCGTGGCGGTGGATTCTCTCTATTTTACTGGGAACCAAGTTATTGACGGCACGACTCTGCAACCTCAAGAAACCGGCGACCAAACCTTTTTGCTGAATGTCATCGATCATTTCGGCTGCCACTACGATACCACGGTGACCGTCACCGTCCACGAGACACCCGAAGTGGAACTTGGGGACAGACAAGCCCTCTGCGACGGTCAAAGTATAACGTTGGGTGCCGATAGTTCATTCAACAACCACGTATATCATTGGAGCACAGGTGCTCACACCCCGCAAATCACAGTAAACACCCCAGGGATTTACTCTCTGACCGCCAGTCTGATGAGCGGTTTCACCACCTTATGCCAAAGCAGCGACACGGTGGAAGTGGTGGCTTTGGAATCGTCGAACTCGATTCTCAACGATGTGGTATGTGCCGGAAGAGACTATGCGGAGAATGGTTTCGAACTCAGCGCCAACACATTGGCGGGTTCCGAGACTTACACCGCCACGCGCACGCTGACCGCTGAAAACGGCTGCGACAGCATTGTGACCCTGAACTTGACCATTCTCCCGAAATATGAGGTAGAGATAGAAAAATGGGCTTGTGAACAATACGTCTGGGAGGGCGAAACCTATACTGAGAGCGGTGATTACGCCATGCATTACACCTCCGTGGGCGGTTGTGACAGCACCTTGACCTTGCGACTCTCCATCGGGCATCCAGAAGAGACGGACCAGACCATCATTTCCTGTGGCGGCTATGATTGGGCTGGCGAAACATTCTTAGAATCAGGGGACTACGAAAAGACCTTCTTCAGTTCTCACGAATGTGACAGTCTCGTAAGACTACACCTGACCGTGCTGGACACCGCATTGACGGCCTCCGAATCCAACCCGGATTTCTGCACCACTATGGAGTCCGTACTCTCCGTTGAGGGCGATTTCGACAACTATGTTTGGAACACCGGCGAGACAACGCCTTTCATCACGATAACGCAGAGCGGACTTTACAGTGTGACCGCCTCCAACTACGCCTGTGAGCGCGTGAAGTACTTCCAAATTCCCAACTGCCCTCTCATCCTTTACATTCCCAACGCCATCACGCCCAGCAAAGCGGACGGTCTCAACGACGTACTTCACCTATCCGAATACGTCCAGTGCCTAATCGGGGATTTCAGCATCTCTATATTCAACCGCTGGGGCGAGCTGATCTATACGTCCAACGATAAGAACTTCACTTGGGACGGTCGCAAAGACGGGAAGTTGATGGTGAGTGCCCTCTATAGCTATCTGATTGTTTGCACCGACCGAGACGGGAAAAGCCATCGATTCACGGGATTTATCACGGTGCTGTGATTCTTGGTACGCTACCACCACACTGCGCTCCTGCGGCACTCACTCCCAGCTACCACCACACTGCGCTCCTGCGTCGCTTGTGTGGAGTTAACTGCACTGCGTGCGTTTTGCCTCTTCGAGGCTGCTTAAGGAAGAAGTTTTTAATTATACCCCATTAACATAAAAATGCTATTTTTGCCGCTCTAACCTCCTAACCTCCTAAACCCTAAACCTTAAACCTTAAACACTAAACCTTAAACACTAAACCTTAAACCCTAAACCTTAAACCTTAAACACTAAACCTTAAACCAACCAAACATGTTAGAACAAAAAATCAACGAAGACATCAAGGCAGCGATGCTTGCCCGTGAGTCGCAGAAACTGAATGCGTTACGCGCTGTGAAATCCGCAATTTTGCTGGCAAAGACCCAGAAAGGCGGTGGCGGCGACTTGGACGAAGAGTCCGAAATCAAGATACTGAAACAGCTGGTGAAGCAACGTCAGGAGTCGGCGGAAACCTACAAAGCACAAAACCGCGAGGATTTGGCAGCCGAGGAGCAATTCCAATTGGACATCATCAAGGCTTATCTGCCGCAAATGCTCACTGAAGAGGAGGTGGAAGCCACGCTGAAAGGCATCATTTCCGACAATGGGTTCAGCGGCATGAAGGACATGGGCAAGGTGATGGGTATGGCCACCAAGACGTTTGCCGGAAAGGCCGATAACAAAATGGTCTCCGACATCGTGAAAAGACTTTTGGCCCAATAAGTTAGCCGATGAAATATTACATTGTTGCAGGGGAGGCGTCTGGGGATCTCCACGCCTCCAACCTCATCAAGAAGGTACGGCAAATCGACCCCGCAGCGCAAATTCGCGGCTGTGGCGGTGATCTTATGCGTAATGCCGGAGCCGATTTGCTGTTGCATTATAAGGATATGGCCTTCATGGGCTTCTGGGAAGTCTTCACTCATCTGCCAGAAGTCTTAGGTAATATAAAACATTGTAAAACAGATATTTTGGATTGGAAACCAGACGTTTTAGTGTTAGTCGATTATCCTGGTTTCAACCTACGCATCGCCCAATTCGCGAAAGAGCATCGCATCAAAGTGGTCTATTATATTTCGCCGCAGATTTGGGCTTGGAAAAAGGGTCGCATCAAACAAATCAAGCGCGATGTGGATGAAATGATGGTCATTCTGCCGTTTGAGAAAGATTTTTACGCGAAAAATGGCATGGATGTGCATTACGTCGGTCATCCCCTGCTGGATGCCGTGCAACGCGACCTGAGGGAGCGTCCAGATGTGCAACATTTCAGAGAGAACAACCAACTGGACGACAGAGAGATTATCGCATTATTGCCTGGCAGCCGTAAACAGGAAATCAACGCCATCCTGCCGAAGATGTTGGAAATGGCGGCAAAATTCCCGCGATACCAGTTTGCGGTTTCCACCGTTTCGTGGTTATCCAAAGAATTGTACGACAATTATTTACGAGGTTACGATGTCGTGCGTGTTTGCGACCAGACTTACGCATTGCTTGCCAATGCGAAAGCGGCCATTGTAGCTTCCGGCACCGCCACCTTGGAGACCGCCATGATTGGCACGCCACAGGTGGTCTGCTACGCTGGCAGCGAAATTTCCTATCTGATAGCCAAGCACTTAATCTCCGGTATCAACTACATTTCGTTGCCAAATCTCATCATGGATGCACCCGTCGTAACGGAACTCATCCAGCATGACTACAACACCGAACGACTGGAAAAAGAATTGCGCCTCATCACGGAAGATGCGGATAACATCGCCGCCATGAAAGCGCAATATAATATATTGTACACCAAGCTGGGTAACGGTTCAGCGTCGCAAAACGCTGCCGAGGTGGTTGTTCAAACCGCAAAACGATAACTTCACCAAACAAGTTTGAACCCCGTACTGTGTACGTTGATAATCTGGACGTTAGGCTCGCTCTTCAGCAATTTGCGCAAACGGGTGATATAAACATCCATGTTGCGGCTGTTGTAGAAACTGTCTTCGCCCCAAATTTTCTTCAGCGCATAACTGCGATAAAGCACATCGTTGCGTTTTTCGTAAAGCATGTCTAACAATGCCGCCTCGCGCGTGGTCATTTTCTGCTCTTCCCCATTGATAATCAGCATCTGGCGTTTACGGTCGAATTGTATGCTGCCGATGTTGACGATATGGCTTTCGGGCTCTTCCTGCAGACCTGTGCGACGCAACAACGCCTGCATACGCGCTAAGAGAACCTCCATGGTGAAAGGCTTGGTGATATAATCGTCGCCGCCTATGGACAATCCCTTGATCATATCTTCCTGTAACGTTTTAGCCGTCAAGAAGATAATGGGAATTCTACCGTCCATTTTGCGGATTTCCTGTGCCAGTGTAAAACCATCTTTCAGCGGCATCATCACATCAATCAAGCAGAGATCGAACTCATTGGTACAGAAGAGTTCATAGGCTGCTTCCCCGTTGTTAGCGTGCTTCACATCGAAGCCTTTGCCGGTCAAAACTGTGGAAAGCACCTTACCGAGATTCATGTCATCCTCGGCTAACAATATCCTTTTAGCATCCATTTATTTCGGTTTTTATTGAAAGAGCAAAAATACAAAAACTTTTAAATGGTTGGGAGAAATTTTTTGTCGGTTGGCTACTCCCTAAACCATAAACCCTAAACCATAAACCATAAACCCTAAACCCTAAACCATAAACCCTAAACCATAAACTGTAAACCGTAAACGGTAAACGGTAAACGGTAAACTAAAGACTATCCTTCGAGTACGAGCTTATAATCCGACGATAAAGCAAAGTTCCGAACGAATTCCTCGGGGTTCACCTTGGCGGCGAAGTTGAAGAAGTCGGAATAGAAGTTGTTGTCCTTTTCGAAAATGCGGATGTTAAACGGGGTTTTGCCAGAGTATTTATCCAGCAAATCCTTGATTTCCAATGCTATTGTGGCGTTAATGTCGCGAAGTTGAAGTTGTAGTTGTACGCCTTTGCACATTTTCTCATACACTTCGTTAATCGGGTAGATATAGACGGGATTCACGTCGTAGCGCACCACAGTCTGTTGGGTATTCTTATCCACCCAGGAGTTCTGTTTCACGGAGGCGTTCACGAATACGCGGTTGCCGGTTTTCAGCAACCATGCGTATTTCTCGAAGTTGGAGCCGCGCAGGAACCACGTCCAGGTGCCGCTGTTGTCCTCCAAAACAACCTTTCCGTAGGGATTTCCGGTCTTGCTGACCCCGCTCATCACGCTGCTGACGATGCCCGCGACCATGATGCCTTTGCCGCTCTGTATCGTGCGCGACAAGAAATCCGTATCCTCCATCACCGACATATCGGCGTTGGTATAACTGTCAATGATAACCTGATATTCCTTCAGTGGATGGCCTGAAATGAAGAAGCCCGCCACCTCTTTTTCGTACTTCAGCTGGTCGTAATAGTTCCAAGGGTCGCACTGCGGGAAAACGAACGAATCCTCCACAGCATTTGTGGATTCGTCAGACATTTCGGAGAATATGTCGATTTGTGTGGCATTCTGTTCCTTCGACGACGCGCGGGCAATCAACATATCGATGGTGTTGCGGCCTTTGTCGTTGGTGATGAAATACTGCGCTCTGTGAATATCGGTGAAGCAGTCGAACGCGCCGGCGTAAGCTAACGACTCCAGGCAACGTTTGTTGCAGCTGCCCAGATTGACGCGTTCGAAGAAGTCCATGACGCTTGTATAAGGTCCGTTGGTGTTGCGTTCTTCCACAATGCTGCTTGCAGCGCTAAAGCCTACCCCCTTCAACGCCGCCAGTCCGAAACGGATATCACCGTCCTTGTTCACGGTGAAAGTCTCATCCGACTCGTTGATATCGGGACCTTTGACCACGATGTTGCTTTTCTGGCAGTCCTCAATATAAGTGGTGATCTTCTTGATGTCGGTGACGCTGTTCGTCAAGTTGGCAGCCATGTACTCAGCACGGTAATGTGCTTTGAGATAGGCAGTTTGGTAGGCAACCCACGAGTAACAGGTTGCGTGGGATTTATTGAAGGCGTAGGAAGCGAACTTCTCCCAGTCCGCCCAAATTTTCTCTAACGTTTTCTCATCGTGACCATTGGCTTTGCCGCCTTCGATGAATTTGGGTTTCAGCGCATCCAGTTTGTCTTTCAGCTTCTTACCCATGGCCTTTCGCAGCGTGTCGGACTCACCGCGTGTGAAATTGGCGAGCAGTCGCGACAGCAACATCACCTGTTCTTGATAGACGGTGATGCCATAAGTGTCTTTCAAGTACTTTTCCATAATGGGGATGTCGTACTCGATTTTCTCCCGCCCCTGCTTCCGGTCGATGAATTGCGGAATATAGTCCATAGGGCCGGGGCGATAGAGGGCGTTCATAGCGATAAGATCCTCAAACGTAGAGGGTTGCAGCTCGCGCAGGTATTTCTGCATACCACCGGATTCAAACTGGAACGTGCCCACCGTATCGCCGTTGCAATAGAGCTGGTAGGTCAAAGGGTCGTCCAAGGGGATGTGGTCAATATCCACATCCACGCCTTTGGATTTCTTGATGTTGGAGATAGCCTCCTTGAGGATCGTGAGGGTGGAAAGTCCGAGGAAGTCCATTTTGATCAGTCCAACATCCTCAATCACAGAGCCTTCGTATTGCGTAACGATGATATCCTCCTTTGCTTCCTTATCCTCCACCGTGGAGAGTGGCGCAAATTTGGTAAGGTCATCGGCACCGATAATGACACCGCACGCATGGATACCGACCTGGCGCACCGTGCCCTCCAACTGCGATGCGTAGTCGATGATGTCGTGAATTTGCGGGCTTTTATCGTAAGCATCCTTAAATTCGGGAACGTATTCCAGGCAGTTTTTGATATTGACCTTCGGAGCCTTGTGTGTTTTGGGATCTTCAGGCAGCTTCACCGGGATCATCTTGGTGAGGCGGTCAGACTCGGGAATCGGCAAATCATGTACGCGGGCGACATCTTTGATGCTCGATTTAGTAGCCATAGTACCATAGGTAATGATGTGCGCCACTTTCTCCTTGCCGTATTTTTGTATGATCCAATTGAGGATTTTGTAACGGCCCTCGTCGTCGAAGTCAACATCGATATCCGGGAGGGAGATACGGTCGGGATTGAGGAAACGTTCAAACAGCAGATCGTACTTCAGCGGATCCACATCGGTGATTTTCAGGCAGTAGGCCACAACAGATCCTGCGGCGGAGCCACGACCAGGTCCCACGGAGACACCCATGGCGCGGGCGGCAGCAATGAAGTCCTGCACGATAAGGAAGTAACCGGGGAAGCCCATATTGCGCATCACACTCAGTTCAAACTCAATGCGTTCGAGAATTTCAGGATCGATAGGGTCGCCGTAGCGCAATTTCGCGCCATCCATGGTAAGTTTATGGAGATAGTCGGCTTCCAGTTTGATACGATAGACCTTTTCCAGACCGCCCAATTTCGCGATACGACCATCCCCGCCCTCGCCGGTCTCAAATTCGGCACGGAGGTCTTCTTCGGAGAACTTCTGCTTGTAGCTCTCCACGGTGCCAAACTCTTCAGGGATTTCGAACATCGGCATAATGGGAGCGTGTTTCAGCGCATACACCTCCACTTTATCCGCAATTTCCTGTGTAGTAGCCAGAGCTTCAGGCACATCGGAAAAAATCGCCTCCATTTCTTCGGGCGTTTTCAGCCATTCCTGTTTGGTATAGTGCATACGGTCGGCATCATCGTACTTTTTGCCCGTACTCAGGCAAATCAGCCGATCGTGCGCCTCGCCATCCTCCTCGTTCACGAAATGCACGTCGTTGGTGGCAATCACCTTCGTATTCGTTTCCGCTGCCAAGCGCAAAATGCCCTCGTTGGCAACTTTCTGTTGTTCGTAAACCGTGCGGTCGCCACCAGGTTTATCGGTTTTATGGCGTTGAATTTCAAGATAATAGTCATCTCCGAAAATACTCTTGAACCACATCACGGCATCCTTGGCTTTCTCATACTGACCGTTGGTGATGTTGCGCGGCACCTCACCCGCGAGACACGCGGAGGAAACAATCAGGCCTTCGTGATACTGTTCCAACAACTCGCGGTCGATGCGCGGACGGTAGTATTTGCCGTCAATCCATGCCTGCGAGATGATTTTACAAAGATTATGGTAACCTGTTTCGTTTTTGGCAAGCAAAATCAGGTGGTATCCGCTACCGTTTTCTTTATGTTCTTTAACAAGTCGGCTCCCCGTGGGGTTTGTGTTGGTCACCCGCGCCACATACGCTTCGCATCCGAAGATGGGTTTGAAGATTTTCTGTTTCAGCTCATCGATTTTTTGTTGACACTCAGCCTTTTCCGATTCGTCCACAAGTTCCTCCAGCTGTTTTTCCAGAGCCTTGATTTCGTCCTTCACCTTGCCGTTTTTCTTAGCCACCACATCAAAAAACTCCTTGATGCCATACATCACACCATGGTCGGTGATGGCCATGGAATTCATGCCGTTGGCGAGACATTTGTCCACCAACGCGGGAATAGCGGACATCCCGTCCAAAATAGAATATTGCGTATGCACATGCAGGTGCGTGAATTTGCTCATAGTCAATGGTTTTAGTTTATAACGATGCCGAAGGGGGCAGGGTGCAAATATACAAATTTAATTGACGTGGGAGGGATGGCAGTTAGCAGTTGGCTGTTGGCTATTTGCTGTTGGAGATCATCCATTTTTTTGGAGCTAGTACAAAAAATGTTGCAAAAATCTAAAAAAGGTGTATCTTTGCACCGTCAAAAAATCTCAAAAAGGTGCAAAGAATATTGTCCGAGGGCAAGGGCTGCCATCAAATTTCTGGTGGCCGACGGCAGGTACGACTATATCGAAACTGGATCCTTAGTAAGCATCAAAAAAAACACGAAAGGTATAGTACTTCCCTCTGAAGAGCGCAGCATCTCTATGTATCCAATGGATTTCGAAGAGTTCCTATGGGCGACAGGAAACGATATGCTGATGGACCTCATTCGGAAAATGTACACAGAACAGAAACCGTTGGGACAAGCATTTCATCGACAGGCAATGGATACTTTCAGACTCTATATGATAGTGGGCGGAATGCCGCAAGCCGTCAATAAGTATGTGGAGACGAAGGACTTTGATGCCGTGGATGCTGCCAAACGCGATGTATTGACCATCTATCGGAACGACATTTTCAATTATGCCGGAGACATGGCTGACAAGGTAGTTTCCATTTTCGACCAGATACCCTCCCAGCTCTCCAAGCACGAGAAGAGGTTCCGCCTGTCGGCCTTGAAACCTGGCGCCAAATACCGCGATTGGGATGATGCCTTCTTCTGGCTGAAGGACGCAAGGGTTGTCAACATCTGCTACAACTCTACAGGGCCGAACATCGGACTGAAGATGAACGAAGACCGTACCACATTGAAATGCTATATGAATGATACCGGTTTGCTGATCAGCCACGCATTCGATGAAAAGGGCATCGTCTCGTCGGAGATTTACCAGAAACTGCTGTTCGGAAAACTGGAGGTGAACGAGGGGATGTTCATTGAAAATATCGTAGCGCAGATGCTGACAGCCAGCGACAATAATCTTTTCTTCTATAGCAAGTCATCAGAGGATGCCGAAAAACGCATGGAAATTGATTTTTTGCTCCAGAAAGAAAAGGTCACCAGCCGCCATAACATCCGACCTATAGAAGTCAAAAGCGGCAAAAACTACACGCTGTCCTCTTTGACAAAATGCATGAAGAAGTTTGGGGAATACATAACCACACCCACCGTGATCCATTCAGCTGACTATAAGGTCGAAAATGGTATCACGTATCTGCCAATCTATATGACACCTTTATTGTAAACTCAACCTGCATTATGTTCAACCACCACCTTCACCAACCAGTCGTCATCGTAAGGATGTGTGTGTCCATAAACCCTAAACCCTAAACTCTCAACCTTAAACTAAATTTTGTACTTTTGCCGCGTCATTAAAAAATTAAGAATATGAAGATAGCCCTGTTTGCTGCTGTGGAGGCAGAAGTAATGAGTATAAAGGACCGTGTGCATTTGACTGGAATCGGGCGGGAGTGCGCGATGCATACGATATTGTCGTTCATGAAGGAACACGAGCACGAGGATTTCACCATTTTGAACATCGGGACGGCGGGTGCGCACACTGCACCGATCGGGAGCCTGTTGCGCATCACCGAGATTGTCTCCGGCGGTTCGAAGTTCCTCGACCATCCCATGCTCACCGACACGCTGCCAGTAACGATACCTGACGCGACCGACGGCAAGCTTTTCTCGTCCGACTGTTTCGTGTCGCCTCACGTCTATTCGGCTGATTTTCTGAAGGATTTGGCCACCAAGGCCGACTGCTTCGACATGGAGTCCTCCGCGCTCTATTCCGTCACCAAGCATTTTGGGAAGCCCTACGTCTCCTACAAAATCATCTCCGACCACCTGGACGTTGACATAGCCACCTGGGAGCATCTCGTACACGAAGTGTCGGGAACGTTGTGCAACAAGGTGCTGCAGCTTCTTGAGGAGATCGGGAAGAGGGAGGCGGTGGAATTATTGTAGAGACGCAATGCATTGCTTCTCTACGAGAGTACAAAAAAAGTGCGGTTCACTGTAGTGAATCGCACTTTTGCTTAGTAGCGGGGGCAGGACTCGAACCTGCGACCTCCGGGTTATGAGCCCGACGAGCTACCACTGCTCTACCCCGCAATGTTTTAGGCTGCAAAAATACACTTTTTTTGGATTCGACAAAATATTTTTCCAAAAAAAATTCCGAACGATTTTTTTTGTATTTTTGCCGCCTCAATTGAAAGAGGCTCTTCAATTGATTATTAAACAATTAACCTCAATGTTTCATCCTTAAAAAGCCCCTGTCTTAGGCTAATTTAAGACAATTTTTTATGTCAGAAGAATTATTGAATGCTCCTGAACAAACTCAAGAAATCGAACAAAACGTGGAAAATGTTGCTCCCGTTGTAGAAGAAACCGCTCCCGCCGCTGAAGAGGCAATGCCCGCAGTTGAGGAAAAGGCTCCCAAGGCTCCCCGCAAAATGCGCGAGTTTGAGAACCCCTACGCTGACGCCATGGCAAACTTCGACTGGGATAAAGTTTCCGATCATAACGACCGCTACTCAAAAGAGGAACAAACTCGTTTAGAAGATCTCTACACCAAGTCTTTCAAATCCATCGACCAAGACGATGTCATCACCGGCAAGGTGGTCTCCATCAACGACCGCGAAGTGGTGATCAACATCGGTTTCAAGTCCGACGGTGTCATCAACGCTTCCGAGCTTCGCTACAACCACGACCTCAAGATCGGTGACGAAATCGAGGTTTACGTTGAAAGCCAAGAAGATGCCAACGGCCAAATGCAACTTTCCCACAAACGCGCCCTCATTCTCAAATCATGGCAGCGTGTCAACGAAGCATACGACAATCAAGAAGTTATCACCGGTTATGTGAAGGGCAAAACCAAAGGCGGTCTCATCGTGGACGTTTTCGGTATCGAAGCCTTCCTGCCTGGTTCTCAAATCGATGTTAAGCAGATCCGCGATTTCGACGTTTATGTTGGCAAGACCATGGAGTTCAAGGTTGTGAAGATCAACCACGACTACAAGAACGTCGTTGTTTCTCACAAAGCCCTCATCGAGGCTGAAATCGAGGCTCAGAAAGCTGAAATCATTAGTAAACTCGAAGTCGGTCAAATCCTCGAAGGTACTGTCAAGAACATCGTTTCTTACGGTGCATTCGTCGATCTCGGCGGCTTGGACGGCCTCATCCACATCACCGACCTCTCTTGGGGTCGCATCAACCATCCTTCTGAAGTGGTTGAACTCGACCAGAAGGTCAACGTCGTTATCCTCAACTTCGAAGAGGGTAAGAAACGTATCGCCTTGGGTCTCAAACAACTCACTCCTCAACCTTGGGAGAAACTCGATCCCAACTTGAAGGTAGGAGACAAAGTCAAAGGTAAAGTGGTCGTCATTACTGACTACGGCGCTTTTGTGGAAATCATGCCCGGCGTGGAAGGTCTCATCCACGTTTCCGAAATGTCTTGGTCTCAGCACCTGCGCACCGCTCACGACTTCCTCAAAGTCGGTGACGAAGTGGAAGCTGTTGTGCTCACCCTCGACCGCGAAGGACAGAAGATGTCCCTGGGTATCAAGCAACTCATCCCCGATCCATGGGCTAACATTCTGGAGAAATATCCTGTCGGTTCCCGCCACACCGCTACGGTTCGTAACTTCACGACCTTCGGCATTTTCGTGGAACTCGAAGAGGGTGTGGACGGCCTAATCCACATTTCTGACCTCTCCTGGAACAAGAAAATCAAACATCCTGCTGAATTCACGAAAGTGGGTGAATCCATCGACGTGGTTGTCCTCGAAGTGGACACTGAAAACCGCCGTCTGAGCTTGGGTCACAAACAACTCGAAGAGAATCCTTGGGATGTTTATGAGACTATCTTCACCGTTGGTTCCGTTCATGAAGGCACCATCACCGGCGTGAACGACAAGGGCGCTACCGTGATGCTCCCGCACAACATCGAGGGCTTCGCATTCAACCGCCATCTTGTTAAGGAAGACAAATCCACCGCTAAGGAAGGCGAAACCCTCCCGTTCATGGTGGTTGATTTCTCCAAAGACGCTAAGAAGATCCATCTCTCCCACACCAGAACTTGGCAACCCGACAGAGACACTGAAGAGAGAGCTAAGAATGACGAAGAGAGACAGAAAGAGCGTGACATTCAAAAGGTTAACGAGAGCAACGTGGAAAAAGCCACGCTCGGCGACCTCAACATCCTGCAATCCCTGAAAGAAGACCTCGAAAAAGAGGGTAAATAATTTTTCTCATAACGATTGTTTGTTAAGGGCGGCTCGGCAACGAGCCGCTTTTTTGCTGTTGGCGGTTGGCTATTAGCTTTTGGCTTTGAACCATAAACCATAAACCATAAACCATAAACCATAAACCATAAACCATAAACCATAAACCATAAACCCTATTCCCTACTACATATGCACAAAAAAAAGCAGCGGCGTGAAACACACCGCTGCTTTGCATTATATAAGGTTAGGAATTTCGCGATTAGGCGTTTTTAATAGCGGCTTGCGCTGCTGCCAAACGAGCCACGGGCACGCGGAACGGTGAGCAGGAAACGTAGGTCATACCGGCTTTGTAGAAGAATTCCACAGAAGCGGGATCACCACCGTGCTCACCGCAAACACCGCATTTGAGGTTGTTGCGGGTGCTGCGACCACGTTCCACACCTAACTTCACCAGTTGACCGACACCTTCTTGGTCGAGGGTGTTGAACGGGTCAGCCGGGATGATCTTCTCCTCGATGTAATCCTTCACGATAGCGTTGACGTCGTCGCGGCTGAAACCGAAGGTCATCTGAGTGAGGTCGTTGGTACCGAAGCTGAAGAACTCGGCTACGTTGGCAATCTGGTCGGCCACTAAGGTAGCGCGAGGAATCTCGATCATCGTACCGTACATGTAGTTGATTTTCACACCGAACTTGCCTTCCACTTCAGCTTTCACACGGTTAGCGATGGCTTTCTGGTGCTCAAGCTCTTTCACATTGATGGTAAGCGGAACCATGATTTCGAGGTGCGGATCGTGACCTTCGTTCATCAGTTCAGCAGTAGCCTGGAACAGGGCGCGGAACTGAGTCTCCGTGATTTCCGGATAAACGATACCAAGACGCACGCCACGCAAGCCCATCATCGGGTTCACTTCGTTGAGAGCATCGATACGTTTCTTGATTTCTTCGAAGCTAATGCCACGCTCCTGGGCGAGGGCTCTTTGCTTGTCTTCGGTATGAGGAACGAATTCATGCAACGGGGGATCCATCAAACGGAAGGTCAGCGGTTTGCCATCCATCACCTTCAAAGTGCCCTTTGCAGCATTCTTGATGTAAGGTTCCAGCTCGTTGAGGGCAGCCACACGCTCTTCGGTGGTGCTGGCGAGAATCATGTTGCGCAACTTGGCGAGAGGTTCTTCGCTGTTCTTGCCATAGAACATGTGTTCGATACGGAACAGTCCGATACCTTCTGCACCGAAATTGACGGCGTTCTGAGCATCTTCGGGGTTGTCGGCATTGGTGCGGACACCCATCTTGCGATATTTGTCAACCAGCGCCATGAATTGCTGGAAGAGCGGATTTTCAGTAGCATTGATCATGCCTACGGGTTCAGCATAAACCCAACCCTTGGAACCGTTCAAGCTGATGGTGTCGCCTTCCTTGAACTGTTGGTCGCCGATCTTCACAGTGCCCTTTTCGAGGTCGATCTTCACAGCGTCGCAACCGACAATACAGCACTTACCCCAGCCACGAGCCACGAGAGCGGCGTGAGAGGTCATACCACCACGAGCGGTCAAAATACCGTCAGCGGCACGCATACCTTCGACATCTTCGGGGTTGGTTTCCTCACGAACCAAGACGTTGGCCACCTTAGCGGCACGATATTCCTTTGCCTTCTCGCTAGTGAGGGCGATTTTACCCACAGCACCGCCAGGACCTGCAGGCAGACCCTTTGCGATGACGGTGTGTTTCTTCTCGTCATCCGTGTCGAGAATCGGGTGGAGAAGTTCGTCGAGTTGCTCAGGAGTGAGGCGCATCACGACCTCCTTCTCATCGATGAGGCCTTCCTTCAACATGTCGAGAGCCATGGTCAAAGCGGCAACGCCAGTACGTTTACCAACGCGGCACTGCAACATATAGAGCTTACCATCTTGGATGGTGAACTCGATGTCGAGCATGTCATGATAGTTTTCTTCAAGGATGCGACGCACTTCGCAGAGTTCTTTATAAGTTTCGGGCATCAGCTCCTGCATAGAATGCATGTGCTTGTTCTGCTCGTTCTTAGTATCATCGTTCAGCGGGTTGGGGGTACGGATACCGGCCACCACGTCTTCACCTTGTGCATTGATCAACCATTCGCCATAGAATTGGTTGTCGCCAGTAGCGGGGTTACGGGTGAAAGCCACACCAGTAGCGGAACCGTCGCCCATGTTACCGAAGACCATGGTCTGCACGTTAACGGCAGTACCCCAGTCGTCCGGAATACCTTCGATGCGGCGGTAAGAGATAGCCTTCTTACCGTTCCAGCTCTTGAACACAGCCTTGATGCCGCCTTCGAGTTGAGCTTCAGCGTCATCCGGGAACTCAGTGCCGAGCACCTCTTTGATGCGGACCTTGAAGTCCTCAGCGAGTTGCTTCAGTTCTTCGGCCTTCAGTTCGGTATCTGATTTATAACCCATTTTCTCTTTGTATGCATCGAGCATATCGTCGAGTTGCTTGCGGATGCTCTTGCCATCGGCGGGTTCAATGCCCTCAGCTTTCTCCATGACGACATCAGCGTACATCATGATGAGACGACGGTAGGAGTCATACACGAAACGGGGGTTGTTGGTCTTCTTGATGAGGCCAGGGATGGTCTTGGAGCAAAGACCGATATTCAGCACGGTGTCCATCATACCAGGCATGGACTTGCGCGCACCTGAACGGCAGCTGACAAGCAGCGGGTTCTCGGGGTCGCCGTATTTCATGCCCATGATGTTCTCCATGTTCTTCATGCCTGCGTGGACCTCGTCCATCAAGCCGGCAGGGAGCTGGCAATTATTCTGATAGTAGGCTGTACAGCACTCCGTGGTAATGGTCAGACCAGCCGGAACGGGGAGCTTCAGCAAGCACATTTCGGCCAGATTGGCGCCTTTACCACCCAAAAGATTCTTCATGTCCGCTTTACCTTCGGCAGTTTTTCCGCCAAAAGTATAGACATACTTCACATTGTTATTCGTCATTTTCAAATAGTTTTGAATAAAAAATATTTCTCTAAAATCGGCCGCGAAAATACAAAAAAAATGGGAACTAAGATATAGGGGGTGAGGATTTTTTCATAAGGGTTGAGGGTTGAGAGTTGAGAGTTGAGAGTTGAGAGATTAGGGAATAGGGGCTGGGAATAGAGAATAAAGAATAGGGAAGAAGGAAGAAGGAAGATGGAAGGAAGATGGAAGGAAGATGGAAGAAGGAAGGAGGGATGAGGGGTGAGGAAGTTTGGAGGATTACGGCGTTGTATATCACAAATCACAAATCACAAATCACAAATCACTAACCATACCTCCTTAATTCCCGCGGTACAGTTCCAGCAGCTGCACTTGGTAGAAGTACTCGCAGCGGGCTTGGGCGAGGTTGGAGGCGGCTTGCAGGTAGTTGTTCTTCGCTTCGTTGAACTCGGTGCTGGTGCGTTTTCCCGCTTCGTACAGGGCTTCCGAAAGTTCAAAGTTCTGACGAGCGCTCGCCTCGGCCACACCGCTGCTCAACCACTTCTCTCGAGCAGCCACTGCGTTGTAGTAGGCCTGTTGAATCTCTTTGTACAACGCTTTACGGACGTTTTCCGACTGCAATTGCTGGCTCTCTAACTGCAACTTGGCTTTTTGGACATTGTTGCGCGTTTCCAACCTGTTGAAAATCGGAACATTGAGGGTAAATCCCACATACGGGCTAAAGTTATCAGCGAGCTGCGAGGCAAATCCTTTCGAGGTGCGACCCAACAGCGCGTAGTAGTCGGTAATGAGACCACCGTTCATTGAGAGTGTCGGCCACCACCCAGCCTGTGCCAGCTTGATGTTCGTCGCCGCCGCCTGCGTGCGCATCTCCTCAGCCTTCACTGCAGGGCGCACCGCCACGGCCTGCTCGAAAATTTGTTCGGGACTCGACAGGATGTCAGGTGCCAACAATGAGGTATCAGGTGCCACCACTCCGAAACCTTCCGGCGAAGGCAATTCCAAGAGCTGGGTCATATCCAAAATAGCGATTCTCAAATTATTACGAGCCTGAGTGAGAGTCACACGACTCTGCGCCAAGGTTGATTTCCGCGTGGAAACCTCTGCCGGGCCAATTTTACCCGCATCCCGCAATATGGTTAACCGTTCCACCTGCGTAGAGTCGATAACAATTTGTAATTCAGCTACTTTGCACAGTTCCATATTGTACAAAATTTGCATATAGGCCTGCGTCACGGCGATACGAATATCCTCCTTGGTTTTGTCGCAATCGGCATTCGCGGCTTCCAAATTGAGTTTTCCCATCGTGATGCTGTTCTTGACCCTAAAACCTGTGAACAGATTGAGGCTCCCCCCTACCCCAAACGAGGTGTTGGCGGTGTTGGAGCTGACGTAGGTGTTGTCCTCCGAAATACCCCTACCGAAGGAGAAGTTCTGCGACGCATTCGCCTGAAACGCTGGCCAGACGCTGTTTTTTGCAGTGTTCAACTCCACCTCCCGCTGCGCCACAGCGTTTTCACTCTGCTTCACCGTCAGGTTGTGATCCAGCGCGTATTGCACACAGGATTCGAGAGACCAGGGGGTGGACTGCTGGGCGGTGGCGATTGTCGCAAACATCACCGTGATAACCATTAATGCTACTAATCTATCCATTTTTCTTAATTCACAATTCACAATTCACAATTTCCTGTAATCTAACGTCATATCTCACACGTCATACGTCATTTTCCATTTCCTCCCAGGGCTACCGAGCTCTTGCCCCTAGCGGGGCTGCTCAAGGAATATGTCTCTAATAATATTCATAATCCCTAATTCTGAATTATTTTCGCGCCACGGACTTTGTCACCTTCTTTCAAACCGCTGGTGACCACGATATTGATGCCGTCGCTGATGCCGGTGGTGACCGACTTGCGGTCGTAGGTACCAGTGGCGTTCTTCACATAGACGAAGGTGGAGTCGCCGGAGAATTCGAGAGCACTTTCGGGGATGGCGAGGACGTGCTTGACGCTTTCCAGCACCAGCTCGGCATTCGCGCTGTAGCCGGATCGTATCTTGTTATCCTCCTGCGGTTTTACGGCGGCGCGGATTTCGAACTGGTTGGCACCGTTGTTCTGTACGGCCTTTGGGGAAATGTACTCCAACACAGCATCGAAGGTGTAATCCTGCAACGCCCCAATGGTGATGGTCATCGGCATTCCTTCGTGCAACGTTCCAACCTCCGTTTCATCAACGTTACCCTTGAAAATCAGGTCGTTCATATCGGCGACGGTGGCCACAGTGGTGCCATCGTTCAATGTATTGGCCTGGATGACAGAGTTGCCGACCTTCACGGGAATGTCGAGAATGAGTCCTGAAATGGTGGAACGGATGAGCGTGGAGCTGGACGTGGCGTTGGCGGAGGAAACACCATCCCGGATGATTTCCAACGCATCCTGAGCCGCCGATTTCTCCTCGCGTGCCTGGTTCAAAATCTGCGCCGTTTTTTCGTACTCTTCCTTGCTGACCAGATTGCGGTCATATAGTGTTTTCTCCCGCTCGTAGTTGGTTAGCGCCTGCGCGTAGTTGATTTCGGCTAGGCGTACGCGACTCTGCGCGGCACTCAAGGAGTTCATGTCGGGGATCACCTTCAGTTTGGCGATGACCTCGTTCTCTTTCACCTCCTGACCAGCCTCTTTGTAGAGTTCCGCGATGATGCCGTTAATTTGCGGCTTCACCGCCACCTCGTTGCGAGGTCCTATCTGTCCGGTTATCAGTGTCTTGCGACTGATATCCATATAGGCAACCTCATACTCGTTGAATGATTCCTTTTCGGGTCGCGACTTTTTAAACAGGAACACGAAGGTTCCGATGAAGATGAGGGCTATTAATGCCCCGATGACGTATTTGAGTTTCTTTTTCATATTATTACGTATTATTCGTTATCTATTTCGTTATATGTCCCAGGGCTCGCTTCGCTCGCCCTGGGTTGACTCGTGTCGGGCTTGCAGCCCTCTTGGAAGAGGTTATTCGTCTCGCATCGCATCCACGGGCTTGATGTGCATGGCGCGGTAGGCGGGGGCGATGCCGGCGAGGAGGCCGAGGAGCATCAGCAGGAGCAAGGCCGAGACGGCGGTGCCTAACTGAATCTGGAAGACGACCTTGTGCTGGGTGATGACCTCAAAGAGGTTGAGGAGCATTACGGAAAAGACGACACCGGACAATCCCGCGACAATCGTGAGCGTGACACCTTCAAGGATAATCTGCGTGAGAATGTCGCGCGGCGTAGCTCCAATGGCCCGGCGGATGCCAATCTCCACCGTCCGCTCACGAACCACCACCAACATAATGTTGCTCACTCCGATGGCACCAGCCAACAAGGTACCGATACCCACCAGCCAGATCAGGAAGTTGATGCCCCGGAAAAGGTTGTCAATGATGCTGAACATCACCTCCATATTGAGCATCCTGACGGCTTCCTTGTCGTCAGGAGCTATATAGTGCTGACGGGCAACAACTTGCAGGATTTTGTCTTCCAGCTCATTCATATTGGTTCCAGGCCGACCCACGGAACAGATCACACCCACCACATCACCGCTGTTCAAGATGTCGCTCATCACCGAAAAAGGAACGGTGACCTCGTCCGCACTGTTGCCCCAAAGGTTGATATTGGAGGTACAGACATCCACGCCAATGACCTGGTAATAAACCCCTCCCACGCAAATGTACTGTCCACAAGGATCGTCGCCATCGGGAAACAGTGTCTTCCAGACGCGCTCGCCGATGACGCAGACTTTCCGCTTATGCATCACATCGACCTGGTTGAGATAACGCCCGAACTTCAAGGTGGGTGCCTGAACTTTGACGTAGTCGGCCTCCACCCCCTTGACGGAGCAACTGGCGGTAAGTTCGTCGCGGATGGCGGTAAGTCCCCACTTTGGCAGCAACGGGGTGACGACCTCCAGTTCGGGCACCATCGTTTTCAACCGTTCAATATCTTTGTATCGCAGACTCCATTGCCGTCCCTCCTTGAAGCCTTTGTAGGGTTTGGTAGTCTCATTCGCCGCAAGGACAACGGTGTTCGTGGCGAAACCTTCAAAGTTCTTCTCCAAGAGCTGCTTAAGGCCATTACCGCCGCCGATGAGGAACAACAGCATGAACAGTCCCCAAAAGATGCCGAAGCCCGTGAGGAGACTGCGCCGCTTGTTCCGCATCAGCGCGTCAAGGATTTCGTGATATGTATCGGTGTCGAATCTCATAACTTGTTTGTAGCTGTTCTCGCCCCACACTGCGGCTTCGCCTTGTGCTTATCGATTTCCGCACAGTCCGAACCGGCTTGCTTTCTCCAAGCCTCACACTTCGGCTTCGCCTTGTGCTTATCGACCTCCGCACAGTCCGAACCGGATTGCTTTCTCCAAGCCCCACACTGCGGCTTTGCCTTGTGTGGGGTTACTTGCGCTTCGCGCGTTTTGCCTCTCCGAGGCTGCTCAAGGAAGTCTTTTATATTATTCATAATGCAGCATTCTTCGTTCTTAATTAGTTAACGTCATTTAACGCTTCGATGGGGCGGATGCTGGCGGCTTTCATCGCGGGGGAGATGCCCGCGAGGGTGCCCGCGACGACCAGCAGGATGGTGATGCCAAAGGAGACGCCGAGCCCGACAGTCGGGTTGACGAACAGCCGCACGGTCATCCCGAAGAATTCCACCGACGACTGTCCGACGGTCATCTTCATCACCTCGCAGGCCACCATGCCGAGGAACATCCCAACATATCCGAAAAACGCTGTGATGGAGACGCTCTCCGCCAAGATCAGCTTCATAACCTCCCAAGGCGAAGCGCCGATGGCTTTGCGGATGCCGAACTCGCGAGTGCGCTCCTTGACGGTAATCAACATGATGTTCGAAACGCCCACGATGCCGCCCACCAGTGTGAAGATGCCCAGAATCCACAATGCCGTGCGGATATAGTGGGTTCCCTTGTCCATCTGCATGTTCTGCGTGAAACGGTTCCATATCCAGATCGAACTTTCATCATCCAAAGCCGCTTTGTGCGCCCTGTTGAGGGCCGCGCGGTAGTTCCGCTCAAACTGTTCGTTCTCTTCTTCTGTTGTTAGTCCGTGGAACGAAAAGTTGATCTGGTCAACATTGTTGATATCCTTCGTGATCACCTGCATGGTTGTGATCGGGGCAAAAGCCTCCACACGCTGTGACGTGCGGTCAGTTTTATACACACCCACTACCGACCAGGTAATGTTATCGGTAGTCACTGTCTTGCCTATCAGGGAGGCGTAATCTTCGCCGCCGTTCATCAGCTCGGTGGCGTGGGAAGCGGCCAGAACAATGGATTTCCGATGCTGTTCTATATCATTTTGGTTAATGAAACGCCCTTCCAGCATTTCAATCTTGTTCATCTCCATCAGAGAAGGAAAACAACCGTTCAGATAAACGGAAGTATGGCGGTTCCTAAAGGCCAACGTATAAGGGCCTTTGAATAGTTCGGGCGAAATGTTATCTACATTTTCGGAAAACAGGGCACTTTGGGTGATGGCAACATCCTGGTCGTTGAGATTAATGCGCCGACCGGTCTGGTAACCGTTGGCAGGCTTACTAGTAACTCCGCCATACACAGCCATCGTGTTGGTGGCAAAGTGCTCCCCTTGGTTCAAGAAGGCATTCATCAACCCATTGCCTGCGCCGAGGAGCACAATCAGCATGAATATGCCCCACGCCACCGCAAATCCCGTGAGGGCGGTGCGCAGCTTGTTGCGCCGGATGGACTCCCATATCTCTGTCAACAGGTCTTTCATGGCTACTTCATGATGGTGGATGTACCAAAAATCGAGGCTTTATGCTGTTCGTTGAGGGTAGTCTCACCGATAATGCCGTCCTTGATATGGATGATCTTGTCGGTGCAGTTGGCCACGCCGCTCTCATGGGTCACCACAATGATGGTGACCTTCTCCGTACGGTTGAGATCGGTGAGCAGATTCATCACCTCCACGGAGGTCTTGGAATCGAGGGCGCCTGTGGGCTCATCGGCGAGCAGGATGCGCGGCTGCGTGATGAGCGCCCTCGCAATGGCTACGCGCTGCTTCTGTCCGCCCGAAAGCTCGTTGGGATAGTGCGTCGCCCATTCTGCCAATCCAAAACGATCCAAATAACTCATAGCCAGCTCATTGCGTTTCTTCCGCCCTACCCCTTGGTAGTACAACGGCAACTCCACATTTTCCACCGCCGTTTTGAAATTGATCAGATTGAACGACTGGAACACAAAGCCAATCAGACGGTTACGGTAGTGTGCAGCCTCTTTCTCACTCAGGTTCTTAATAAGCTTGCCGTCCAGCCAGTACTCGCCTTCGTCGTAATTGTCTAGGATGCCGAGGATATTCAGCAAAGTCGATTTTCCCGAGCCGGAGGCCCCCATGATGGAGACAAACTCGCCCTGCTCGATCCCGACATTGATGCCTTTCAGCACATGCAACGGCTGACCGTTGTCGTAAGTTTTGTGGATACCGTGTAGTTCTATTAACATTGTAGCTTAGACTTAAACTTAGACCAATGACTTTGGCTGTTGGCTAAAAGCTAAGGGCCAAAAGCTAAAGGCTATCCTTTATTACTAACGTGCTATCGGTTCTTTTATTGCTTTGAATCCGGACATTCACCCCTTTTTCCGGACTGGTTTTTATGGAGATGTCGTAGGTGCTTTCCCCATCGCGCAAATCGTCAAGGACGGGGTCAATGATATGGTCGATGTCGTCGGCGTTGTAGTACTCTTCGTAAGTCGCGTAGTCATCTTGGTCAAGCCAGCGTTCGAGGTTTGCGCCGCTGCGTTCGAGGCGTTTGTCAATGTCATTCTGCTTGCCTTCCTGAATGCCGAAGCCGACAATGCCGAAAATGCTGAGCAACCATAGCGCGAGGAGGGTCCAGCCGACCCACTTGTGCTTACGTTCCCCATTGGCGGCGCGCACGCATAACACCGCGATGCCAATGACTGGGCAAAGCAGGAACAAGGCGCAACTGCCTAGCAATCCCATATCCACAGCGTTGCCGAAGGAGCCAGGAGTGTGCAACAGAAGAGCGGAAAACATGGCGATGAAGAGGCACAACACGCCAATGGCAAGACTTCCCCCAACAATCACACCCAGTACTATCAAACAGATTTTGATAATGTTACCTAATGCATTAGAGCCATTGCTTCTTTCCATCGGTTCCTGATGGAAATTGTCAATATTTTCCAATGTCGGTTCAATTCCCTGCATCTCAAGGAATTGCGCTTTGGTTTTCGCTTCTGGCATCGCGATGAGGAGTATCAGGTAGATGAGAATGCCCCAACCCAAACTGATGAGTGTCAACACCACAAACAAGACACGCACGATAGTGGGATCGAGATCAAAGTAGGCTGCCACGCCGCTGGCCACGCCGCTCACCATGCGGTCGTTGCTGTTGCGATAGAGCTTACGCGCACGGAACCGTTGTTTCTTTCCTGTCGTTGTTTCTTGTGTGGTTGACGTAGTGGAGGAAGATTGGTTTTCCGCCGCATCTGTAGCGTTTTCGTCGTCGAACTGTTCTGGGCGACCGATTACCTCTATTATTTCTTCCACATCACTGATTTCCACCACGTTACGATTCTCCATCTTGAAGGTCAGCAATTCTGCCATGCGCACTTCTATGTCGCGCAGAATTTCATTGCGATCCTCTTCAGAAAAACGTTTTTCGAGATCGGAGAGATATTGGCTCAGCCGATCGCAGGCATCGTCATCTATGTTGAAAACGACTCCGCCGAGATTGATTGTTACGGTTTTTTTCATATTTCTTGTTTTTTTTATTTCTTATATTCCCCACACTGCGCTGCGCTATTTCTTATATTCCCCACACTGCGCTGCGCTTGTGTGGGGTTACTTGCGCTTCGCGCGTTTTGCCTCTTCGAGGCTGCTTAAAGAAAATGTTTTTTAATTGTTTTTCGTTCGTAATAGTTCGATGGCATGGGCGAGCTCTTCCCAGCCGGACTCCAGCTTCGCGAGGAATGTTTGGCCGGCTTCAGTGAGTTCGTAATACTTTCGGGGCGGACCCGAGGCAGACTCTTGCCAGCTGTAAGTCAGGATTCCGTTGTTTTTCAGGCGAGTGAGAAGCGGGTAAAGAGTGCCTTCCACCACAATCATCCGTGCTTCTTTCAGCTCTCCGATGATATCCGACACATAGGCCGGTTTCTTCGCGATAATCAACAAGATGCAATATTCAAGGTAACCTTTGCGCATCTGCGATTTCACATTATCTGCATTCACATTTACATTCGTACTCATCTCTTTCAAAATTTGACGCGGCAAAAATACAAAAATTTTTAGTACCTTGCATAACAAAGTACTATTATTATTTTAATATAACGGAATAATTCTCATCGGCATTTTTCCCGTGATTATTCATCTGGAAATGTATCAACAATTTCAATTGTCGTGGTATTTATATTTTGTGTACCTTTGCCGCAATTATATATATAATGTATAAATAAACGACGATGAAAAAATTCATTATTCTTACAGCCTTTATTGCCGCAGTTATCATGCTTATTCCCAGCAATTTATCGGCGCAAAAAAGTAAAACAAACGGAAAAATCCCGTTATATAAGACTATTTATCCGTCATCCTTTTTCACGATAAATGCGGAATATATAGGCGGCTATCGTCCCGACCAGTTCTTCAGCCCGCAAACGCCTGCATTCGGTTTCAAGGCCGGCACGATGCGAAACGTGGGTTGGTATGTGAGCGCGATGACGAATTTCAAATTCAAAGGTACCTTCACCACTTGTGCAGCAAGTGACATTGTGGAGGGAAGCACCAGCACCTCCTATTTTGACGTGTTGGGAGGTATCACGTTGCGCTACTGGAAGCCGCTATCATTCCATCTTGGGCTCGGTTACACCTACAGTTCCTTTAACAATGAGACGACATACGGCCAATGGGCGCACATTCCCAACCATATTGCTCAAGGTCCCACTGCTGCTGCAGGCTTCATGCTTCACTTGGGTGGATTTGTCATATCTGCCGAAGTGTTAGGCAATTATAATGTCCAAGGATTAAACAATTTCAACTATCATGTAGATAAGACAAGGTTTTCGTTCGGTGCAAAGGCCGGCATAGGTATCTGTATTCCTTACAACACCCAAACGTTGTATCAGGACAACATTCTACCTAAAACCACACGCGACACGGTCTATTTTCAATTAGCCCCATCGGCACAAGTTGCAACGCCGGTTCAAGCCCCGTATGTTGTAACCACACCCGCCCCAGCACCTGTAAAGACAGCAGCGGTTCCCACGCAAACAGAGCCACAAGTAGTTGTACAACAAGAAACGACGGCCGTATCCCCAGCTTTATCCGCAAAAAAACAGTCATTCGTGGTCACGATGCCCATCTCTCAATTATATCCAGGCGGCATCACCATTAGCGGACAGGTTTTGGATTCTGACGATGAGCCTGTTGTGGAACGTGGCATTTGCTGGGGCAAAACGCCTTATCCTTCTGTCACGGGCCAACACACCAGCGACGGCAGCGGTGTGGGCTATTTTACCACAACCGTTAACAATTTGGAGCCAAACACAATCTACTACTTCCGTGCATACGCAGGCACTCAATCCGGCATCCGTTACGGCAACGTTGTTTCGGTGACATTGCCACCCGCCAACACGCAGCATCAGCAATATGCACCCGCTCCTCAAATGCAGGCACCTCCGCAAGCGCCCGTTGTGACACCGCAAGCGCAGACCCCGCCGCCAACACCTGCTGCGGTTCCGCAAACGCAGACAGTTCCACAAAAGCCCGCCGTTACGCCGCAAACGCAGACCCCGCCGCCAGCACCTGCTGTGGTTCCGCAAACGACGACAG
>CAMKLG010000033.1 GCA_946413585.1 uncultured Bacteroidales bacterium | reverse complement strand
GAATCACAATTCCGTATTCTTCAATGTCGGCGTTTCCTTTCAGCTTTTTTGTGAAACCTAAAGCATCAGGCAAGTCTTCGAAGAAGGCCTTTTCAGGATCTTTGGCTGTGGCCAACACATCGCGGAAGCGCATAGTGGATTTATGCGAGAACTTGCGGGTGTGCTTAGTATAGTCGTTCAGCTTTTTGTAGAAGAAAAGGAACGGCTTGATAGTCTCAATGAAACTCTGCGTTGTGATATTGAACTCGTCGCCCAAATTAACAAACCGACGGTATTGGTTGAAGAAGTCGAGCCGCACACCGTCCACCTCAAACGCCTTGATGGCATAATCGGCAGGGTGCTTTTGCAGCAATTCAAAAAACAGCATATCAACGTTGGGGATATATGCGCCCCTGTTTGCATCATACAAAGCAAAATCCTGCCGTTTGATGAACAAGAAAGTCGGTATCCAGAAATCGAGGAAGCCTTGTTTCAGTTTGAACGGCTGGGAGGACAGAATCTTTATTAATTCTGATATCTTCCGTTGCTTACCAACAGTGCTTTTCAGAAAACGCATACTCGCATCCCACAAAGTCATTATGCCATTGTTTGACGGCGCATCAGCAAAACTGATGCCAGTATGCAACCCCGTGTTTTTCAACAACGAATAATAGATGGTTTTCTCGGGCGGGAATTTGTCTTTCTCAAAGCCCAAATCCTCCTCGTTATAGCGTTTAACAAGAGCCTCCAGGTAATTCTTTCGAGCCGATGAAATGGCTCCGCTTAATTTGTGCCGGTTGAACAATTCGTTGTGCATCACAGGCGATTGGCAATAAACCTCGTCACACACCATGGAGAGCAATTTGTTGAAATCTCTGTGTGATGAAACATTTTGCTTTTCACCTTTGAAAATCCAAGTTACGCGGTTTCTGTAGGCAAAAAGATTATCACTAACCGCTTTGTTCAATAGCGTTTCCTCGTATTCCTTCAATTTCTGTATCTCGCCGTATGCAACACGGTCTGCATTCTTGTCGATCAACACTTTAGTGAGTATATACTCGTATTTTTTGATGTTGTAGAGATGGTCAATAATCTCTTCCGTGTTGTTGAAATAAGCGTAAATCACAGCGTGCTCGGTATCGGCACTTGTTGCTTTGATTGTGTCAAGAGCATTCTTGTCCGCCGAGAAAATCAATTGTATGTATCCGTCGGTATCACCCGTCGGCGTCATGTCAACGGCATCTTCGCGTATTTCATACTCGAAATAGCGGGGCGTGCCTTTGTGGTAATAGTGCGCCTTGACTGGTGAAATGCGGCTGTTGACGAATTTTCGCAGGTCATCAATGAATGCAACAGGCCTCTCTACAACAGCCCCGGCTTTTTGAATCTCCAATTCCAAATCAATGTCAGTTCCTTCGAAAAGCAAAAGCCGCTGCTTGTATTCCGCATATCGGATGATTTTGAACCGCATCAATTTGCCAATGATGTTGTCGGCGTCCTGAACGGCCATCGCCAGGTGCGCATATTCGGCCAATTGCTCCGGCGACATGGTGAAACTTGCGATTCCGAACAAGTTTAACAATCCGATTGCCTTCACGATTTTTATCGCACTTGTCAACTGTTCTCCAGTTTCCCAATCCAATCCTTCAACTCTTTCGATGGAAACCTGCATTGAGCTCCAACTCATAGAGTCTACATTGGCATCTTTCAAGTACGAATAGAAATTGAATACAATGTAGTCATACACATTGGCCAAATTGTACGTCAGATTCGACTTCGCCTGAAATTCTGCAAGCGAATTGGAACCACGTGCGGCAAGGAAAGAGAACAGCGACCGCTCGTTTTGCCCATAACGCTGAATGGCGGAAGGGACGGCAAACGCCGAGAATGAGTCGAGCGGATAAAGCTGTTGTGCCGTTTCTGCGGAAAATGCGTTGGAAACGAATTTTGTTTCAACAGCCAGTTGATAGATTTGACTTGCGGTTTCACTCCCTTTTTGTGGCAGGCTGCCGCGCAACTGTTGCGATGCCAAAAATAAAAGTTGCTCAATTGGTTCCACGAATGTGATTTCTTTGAACCGGCCTTTTATCTTGATCCATTCGTTTTTCTGCGTTTCAGTCAGATTTTTGGCGTACGCACCGAAATTCTGATGTAACGTAGTCAAAAGCAAGATGTCACGAGAAGGAACGTTGACAAACTCCGCAAATTTCTGAAGGAAATACAACTCTCGCTCTGGATTGTTTTTTGCTGCGTGTTCCAGCACTTTGCCAAATTCGTCAATCACGATAAGTAAGAACTTATTCTCTGCTTTCATTTGGTTGTAGTAGGCTTTCAGTTCATCCAAAATGCTTTGGGAATGCCCGTCAACGTTCAGTTTTCTGCCCAACAAAGTTGAAAGTTCCGAATAATCGCCTACGATGTTCAGAATCTCAAAATCCGCCGTCTCTGAGAGTTTTTTCGGATTCAGAAGCCTTTTTTCTTTGTTGCTGCGGCTCATATCGGTCTCTAAAGCCAACAAGAAAGAAGATTTCCCAGTCCCATATGTTCCGATGATGGTAAATGAGTGAATGCCCGAATGAAAGTCATCAATAATGCTTTGAGCCGCCCTTTGTCCATTGGGCGTAACAACATATTGGACATTCGCTGGAAATCCTTCCTCTATATTTGCCGATAAACTAAATCCTTTGTTCATAGTATTTGTCCAACACTTGTTTTTTGTCTATTTGTTGCGAGAACTGCAATTGTCTGATTCCAGCCACGTCACTATATGTCAATGCGTCCGAATATGCTTCGGAAAGATACTTCAACATATCGATTACTTCCAACTCGGTCATGCAAAATATCAGACCCAACTCATGCAAAGTATCGTATGGTATGCTGTTGTCGTTCTCCTCTTTTACCGTAAGCAAAGCAAACAGGAAAATGGCAGGTGTCACTTGTCGTTTGCCCTCGACGTTAAAAAAATAGCGGTTACGTTTGTCCTCCGAACTTTCCGTTTTGTCAGTTTGTCTGAGCAAATCCAAGTCCATCAGCAGAGTGGAAAAATCCTCGTTCGACTGCGGATTCCGTGGCAAACAATAGTTCAACAGCAGAACGCCAACATCCTTTTTAACGGTATTCTCATTAAACAAATTCTCCTTGCCAGCCGCAGCCAATACACGCTTTACAAATCCCACAACTTGCTCTCGGTCAAACTGTCTGCGTTCCTTTTGAAAATCAATAAAAAACAGTTTGTACAATGAAGCTTCGTACGTGTTGATTAACAAAAAATGTAACAACCACAATGTTCCCAAATCTTCAACATAAGGATCTTTTCCGGTTTCGGAATCAAAGACATAATCGGCAATCCAACTTGTTTCAGTCCCTTTGTTCAGTCCAAAAACTTTATACCAGTAGCGTACAGCAGCAACCATGTTCTTTCCAACGCCCAATGAGACCACTGCCTCTGGTGCATTAAAATCTTGATTCGAGGTTACAAAATCGTAACCTTTTTTCAGCCACAACGTCTTACAGGGAAACGATTCGTGCCCTGAAAAGGTATATTGTTTCTTGTCAACATTTTGCGCCATTATACAATATAATATACTAACCTGCAAAAGTACGTTTTTTTTCATTATGTTTAGTCGATTTATACTCATTATGTATATGGCTGATTATAAGACATTTGTTTAATTAATGTTTTCCCAAAGCATAAGATTTACTATTTCAACAATACCATACCCTCCCCTCATTCTCGCATCAAGCCCTCCCAAGTTCGCGCTCGTACGCCCGCAATTCCTACTGCCAAGAACTTTCACATTGTCGTAGAGGCTCAGTATGAGACGGTGGACACACACAAGCAGCGGATATTCATTTCCAACAAGTTGCGGCCACCTGCAAAAACAGATCCCACTTTCGTGGAAATGTTGCGATTTGCTCAGAATTCTTGCATGGTTCATTGCTCGGAAGTTTTAATCCGCGGCAAAAATACCACCTTCCGCTGACCCCGAGTGTCAGTACACTATTTCTTTCGCACTGTCAAACAGTGTGCACCGGCGTGTCGTTATTTTGCACCGTCAAAATTATTCACTTCAAAAATCAAACTGTATGAGAAAAAAATCGTTTTTATCCCCGTTTGCCGCCTTCTGCGCGGTCCTGTTGCTGTCGGGTTGCAGCATGTACACCTATCCGACCTATTCGGTTTCCCTTTGCCAGGTGGAACAACCAAAGGATGCCAGACAACAGTTCGGCGAAACCAAAATCGTGAGTTTCAGTGACGAAAACCTCACAAAATACACCTTCGAGGACGAATATATCCAAATTTCTTGGTATGTGACCAGAACGGCCTTGCATTTTTTGTTAACCAACAAATCACAGCATTCGGTCAGAATCCCGTGGGACGACATGGTTTATGTGGACATATTAGGGCATACTGGTCGGGTGATGCATTCGGGTGTCAAGTATATCGACCGGAACAATGTCCAACCTGCATCGGTGGTTCCACGAGGCGCCACTATTTCCGATCTGGTCATGCCGACAGACAACGTTTACTATGTGTCGGGACAGTACGGGGGATGGAGAGAAAAACCGCTTTTGCCGAAATTCAGCACGCAGGAGGATATTCAGGCGAGTGGGGTAGTGGGGAAGTCCATGAGAGTGCTGTTCCCCATCCAAATAGAAAATGTGACAAACGAATATACTTTTGAGTTCTGCATCGACGGGGCAACGGTGGGACAGTAGAAATGTCGATTTTCAAGCCTTTACGGTTTCATCATCCGTACCCGATACCGCACATGCGACCGCAGCTCTTCCCCGCCGAGGATCTCCACGTCGTCGTAGAGGCCCAGGATGAAGCGGGTGACGCCCTCCAAGCGGCAGACTTCCGTCTCCAACAGGTAGCGGCCGCCCTCCTCCGCCTTCAGACAGGGCTCCGACAGGGGGTATTCCTCCGTCAGCAGGCTTGCGGCACGGGTGGAGAGGCGCAGACGCACCGGGAAGCGTTGCGTGCCGTGCAACCGGAAAATATCGACGTAGCCGGTCTCGTGTTTCTCCTCGTAGCGCCAGCCTGTCTCCAGCACCTCCACACGCCCGATGCGCGCCACCTTGAAGGTCTTCACCATCTTCGACTCGGGCTCGTAGCACCAGACCTGGTCGTGGCCGGAGGTGAAAGCGTAGGGCTCCACCAGGCGGTCGGTGGTGGTGTTGCTGTGTGCCGACCGGTATCCCACCAGCACTGCCTGCCGATGCCTTTCGATGGCGGTCGTCAACTCATGGATGGTGCGCTGTGTGCGCTTGCTTACCCCCATGTCGGTGATCACCTTGTAGTCATAGACAGCGTACAACTTCTTCTTTAGCAGTTCTTTGGATTTGGTGTCCGACTCGATGGAGTCGATGGCGGCGCGCAGCACCAGTTCCTCCTCTTCGGAGAAGTGGAGCAGCTCGCTGAGATGCCGCGACATCTTGTTGGCGGCCGTGTCGATGCGATAGGCGTTGTAGGCGTTCTTCTTGACGGCGAAACCCGCCTCGCGGAAGGTGTCGATGTATCGGAAGAAGGTCCGCTCGCAGAAGCCGAAACGCTCGCAGATTTCCTCCTTGTTCATGTAGCGGTTGTTGGCGAGGAGCATCAGCAGCTGCAACTCGCGCACGATTCTCGGTTGATTCATGCTGTATTGTTTAGAATTTCGCGGCAAAAATACACACATCCACTGACATAACGTGTCAGTGCGAATATTTTTTCGCGGTGACACAGGATATGCACGAGTGCGTTGTTATTTTGCGTCGTCAAAAATAACAACATAAAAGCGTTCAAAATGAAAAGAATTGTATTTATTTTAGTCTGTTTTGTCGGATTAGCCTCTTATGCGCAAACTATTCCCGCCGATTCACTTGATTTTTATAGAAGGTCGGCACACAGGTTGCTTATTGACAACAGGGTGGATGAGGCCGTTGCGTTGTATAAGAATCTGGCCTTGAGCGGCGATGCTTTGTCGGGTTATCAGCTGCATGAGCTCTATTCTCAGGGGGAAAGAGTGCAAAAAGATCCTGTAGAGGCGGAAAAATGGCGTTCCTTAGCACAAAATATCATTTCGGAAGCCTATCAAAAATCTCGTCCTAAATGCCAACCAAGCGATGGCAGTCGGCTGTCTTCTGATAGGGAATTAACGCTTGACGAAGTGCTCAATGAGAGCGGCAGACTGATAGAATTGGGTGCCAAAGAGAAGAATATCAGTTACGCGCTAGGAATTGGCGGAGGTGCTGTTGGTGGCGCGCTTATTGGCATCGGTGCCAGCCAAGGTTCGCAAGCTCTCACAATTGTCGGAGGGGTAATTGCGGGCGGTTTCGGAATAGCGGCGCTGGTGGTGGACATCATCGGCAACAAGCATATCAAACGAGGTGGCGAAATTATGCGCCGGGTGCGAATCGACGGAGCGGGGATTTCGGTGAAATTATAACATTGTTGCGTGCGTCCCTACCGTCCCCCATTCTTAATTCTTAATTCCGCCATAACTCTTGGCCGCCGCCTTCAGCGCCTTTTCGGTGGTAAACTGTTCATAATATCGGCAGTGGGTGACAAGGCCCTGCGTCGAACAATTCTTGCCCATCACGCGCACCAAGGCCCAGCCTTTCATCTCGTCGGCGAACTCCTCTCCCACCAAAGCCAGACATCCATCCACCTCGACGAGCTCGCTCTGCTTCACCACGCGCATGCGGAAACTCACCATGGGGCAATCCTCACGCTGAAATTGCTGCTCGGCCGTGTAAAGCAGAAACACCTCGTGCGGCCGGACATCGGCGGCCTTACGGTCGGTGATGAGCGCCGGGGTCCCGTCCACCTCGCCCAGCCGCTGCTGGATAGGCTGCAGTGTGCCCTCGCTCACTGGGATGTCGGGCATCAACAGCGAACCCTCGACCCCCGATTTGTTCTTGGGGAGGTATATCACTGGCAGCTGGTTGGCTAACGAGAGGAAACGGTGGTAGGCGGTCTTCCCTTCGGTGAACATGGGCGCCCAGAGCGCCAGCTCCTTCCACAAGGCGATACTGTGGCGCATGCGCTGCCGTTGGCTGAACTGCCTGAGGGTGTTGCTGCGCCTTCCGTCAGAGTAGGACTTGCGGGTGACGACCGACCCGTTCCTAATGTACCTCGTCACGGCCAGCGAAGGTATCCGGCCGATAATCTCGACGCCCATAGGGGACTGTTCCTTTTTCATTTTATCTTTTGTTTCGTTATACAATGATCTGTTTCGTGACGGTATCGTAATTGCTTCGCCGCAGACAAACACTTGGCAAGCAATTGCATCGTACAAGACAAGAGGTAGGATTAATATTTGTTCGATATTTCTTCCATACTTCTCCGTTAGTTCTCCGATAAAAAATCGAAGAACTAACGGAGAACTATCGAAGAACTAACGGACAACTAACGATGAAATAATGACGTTGCCCGCTCTCAACCCGCTCTTTCATAGCTCTTTACCACTTGTCTGCGACTTTACATTCCGATGTGCAAATATACATAATATTTTGGGCATTCGTATTTAATATCGCTTCTCATCCCCTCAACTCCCCATTTTCTGTGAAAACTTCCTTGAAAAATTAACAATTCAAAAATCAATTGTAAAATTAAGGTGCGGATTTAGTTGATGGCCAAGGAGATGTGGAAAGTTGAGAAAACCCTTGACAAGCGGCGGTTTACGTATTATATTTGCAGGTAGAAGTATTTAATCATCAAAACTAAATCAATTATGAAAAACATTGTAGATGTAGAAAGCAAAATTATCACTATCAGAAACCAGCAGGTGATATTGGATTCAGACGTGGCCGAGCTCTACGGAGTGGAAACCAAACGCGTAAACGAGGCGGTCAGCAACAATCCCGAGAAATTTCCCAGGTGGTATGTTTGGGAAATTGACAATCAAGAACTTGCGCTTTTGCGGTCGAAATTTTCGACCACAAAATTTGCCAAAACAAGACAATATCCCAAGGCCTTCACCGAAAAAGGGCTCTATATGCTGGCCACCATCTTGAAAAGTCCCAAAGCAGTGAAACTTCTTTCGAGCTAAATCTTGCCATGTTTAGGTTCAAACACTCGGTGAAGCGTGAAAACGATGATGAGGTGTGGAAACTGAAGGATAAAATCGCCGAGCTGGAGAAGCGATTGGACAATTGACATTTCGCAGGGGATTCCGCTCACTTTGTTCGCGGAATGGTGCACGCTTGCGGACGAGGGGAGGGGGAAACAAGGGCGGCGGGCAACACTCTGCCGTTGCCAGACACCGTTCCTCGCCGCCCTTGTTTCCCCGTTTACCCCCACACCGCGCCCACCATTCCGCCGACGTCAGGAGGCGGAACCTCCACCGAACCCCACGGCATTGCGAACAACGGAACCTCCATTTCTTGCGAAATCCCGCTTCGAAAATTAACAATTCAAAAATCAATTGTAAAATTAGGGTGCGGATTTTGTTGGCGGTCAAGGAGATGCGGAAAGTTGAGAAAACCCTTGACAAACGGAGGTTTTGGGTGTATATTTGCAGGTGAAAACTTTATGTAAAACCAAAACAAAAAGTATGAATGATAAAACAAAAATGGAAGCAAACGAATCGTCAACCGAAATGAAGGCAATGGCTACGTTTAAAGAAGATTTCGAATCAGTGTACAACATCATTTCAACCCATCGCAATCGTGTGATAAAACAAATCAACGGAGAGACCCTAATGATGGCCTGGGAGGTTGGTGGATTCGTATCAGCAAAGCTGAAAACATCGGCTTGGGGCAGCGGTGTTGTACGTCAACTGGCAGAATACATCCACACACAAGACCCGACCGTGAGAGGTTGGGGGTATCGTACAATCTACAGAATGGTCAAATTCTATGAAGCCTATTCTTCCCCAGAATTTACCGAACTCGTCGGCAAAGTCAACTCTCATTTTGTGCCGTTTGAAATGGCACAAATCCCCAACCACCAAATTGTGCCAATTGAATCGGCACAAACACAAACTGACCAATTTGTGACAATTCAGTTGTCACAAATCCCAACTGTTTTGCTTTCAACAAGTTGGAGTAACCATCAACTCATCATAAACTATTGCAAAACCGATGAACAACGGCTGTTCTATATGCTATATGCAGGCCGCGAACATTTGGAATACAAGGAGTTGACCCGTGCCATCAAAACAGATGCAATGTCAGCCATTTTGGGAGGTCAACACGTACAGTCGCAGATGCTGCAGAGAAAATACCCAGTGGCACCACTTTTGTTCAAAGACCGTGTCAGCTTGGACATGCTTGGCCTACCATTGAGGTACAAGGAATACAAACTCCGCAAAACCATTATCAAGCACATGAAAGATTTCATATTGGAGATGGGCAAAGATTTTCTTTTCATTGACGAAGAGCATCGGCTCAAGGTGGGAGGCAAAACCTTCAAGACCGACCTTTTGTTTTATCACAGGCTGCTGCAATGCATGGTCGCCATTGAGTTGAAAACCACAGAGTTCCATCCTAAAGATCTCGGTCAACTGGAGTTTTATTTGGAGGCGTTGGATCAGGAGGAGCGGCGATCTAACGAAAACCCCAGCATTGGAATTCTGTTGTGCAAGGAGGCCAACATGGAGGTGGTACGTTTTGCATTGAACCGCAGCATGTCGCCCACTATGGTGGCGCAATATAAGGAACAATTACAGGTGGGTGGCGTAATACAGCGCAGCTTGGTGGAGTTCTGTAAAGTTCTGGATGACAACAGGGAAAAACAAAGCAATTAGAGAAAGAAGCCATCCGCGCCCACCATTCCGCCGACATCAGGAGGCGGAACCTCCACCGAACCCCACGGCATTGCGAACAACGGAACCTCCATTTCTTGCGAAATCCCGCTTCGAAAATTAACAATTCAAAAATCAATTGTAAAATTAGGGTGCGGATTTTGTTGGCGGTCAAGGAGATGCGGAAAGTTGAGAAAACCCTTGACAAACGGAGGTTTTGGGTGTATATTTGCAGGTGAAAACTTTATGTAAAACCAAAACAAACAACAAAAAAAACATTATGGCTAAGATTAAAGTACAAGACACAGAAGTGACAATCATTCAGGTAAATGACGAAGATTATTTAAGTTTGACCGATATGATCAGAGCGAAAGATGGTGATTTCTTCGTGACAGATTGGCTCAGAAATCGCAACACACTGGAATATATCGGGATATGGGAAAGAGTGTACAACCCGTTTTTTAATTATGGCGAATTCGCCACAATTAAAAGCCATTCGGGCTTGAATAGTTTCAAAATTAGCGTTAAAGAATTTGTGGCACGAACTAACGCAATCTGTCTGGAGGCAAAAGCCGGCCGATATGGCGGCACTTTCGCCCATAAAGATGTCGCTTTTGAATTCGCGATGTGGATAAGTCCGGAATTCAAAATCTACATGGTGAAGGAGTTTCAACGGATGAAGTCGGCAGAACAGAAACAGTTAGGTTGGTCGGTCAAGAGGGAGTTGGCGAAGATCAACTACCACATCCATACCGATGCCATTAAAGAAAATCTCATTCCTCAGGAACTAACCCAGCAGCAAATATCGATCATATATGCGGAAGAGGCCGATGTGCTGAATATGGCGTTGCTCGGAATGACAGCCAAACAGTGGCGGGATGCACACCCGGATTTGAAGGGCAACATACGTGACTACGCGACAATCAACCAGCTAATTTGTCTGTCGAATCTCGAGAACTTGAACTCGGTGTTCATCTCCGAGGGAATTCCGCAAAGCGAACGCCTCGTCAAACTGAACAAAATCGCCATCCATCAGATGCGGATATTGGAGGAAACCACGGAACGGAAGATGCTGAAATAGGGATGCCAATGAAATTGACGATTGACCGATGCCGGAGATTCCGCCCACCATTCCGCCGACGTCAGGAGGCGGAACCTCCACCGAACCTCATGGCATTGCGAACAATGAACAATGGGAGTCCTCCATTTCTTGCGAAATCCCGCTTTGAAAATTAACAATTCAAAAATCAATTGTAAAAATAAGGTGCGGATTTAGTTGATGGCCAAGGAGATGTGGAAAGTTGAGAAAACCCTTGACAAGCGGCGGTTGTTGGTGTATATTTGCGGGTGAAAACTTTATGTAAAACCAAAACAAAAAAGTATGAATGATAAAACAAAAAGAACCATAAAACCAACTAAAATGAATATTAAGAACGGTTGGCAATGCGACAGCATCTTGAATGACGCTCGCCAAATCATTAAAGAGGCTCGAAGTAACGCCATTCGAAGTGTGGACTTCAACAGGGTATTGATGTATTGGCGACTGGGAAAACGGATATTTGAAGAAGAACAACGGGGGAAAGCGCGTGCCGACTATGGCACTTACATTGTGAAATCCTTGGCAAAAGACCTCGAAAAGGAATATGGTAGTGGGTTTGGAATCAGACAGTTAGAACAAAGTCGGCAGTTTTATCGCACATATCCAATTGCGAACACACTGCGTTCGCAATTAAACTGGAGCCAATATCGAAAACTTATTCAGATTAGTGATCCCGACAAACGCGAATATTACGAATTGGAATCGGTTAACAACGCTTGGACAGCTCGAGAAACGGAACGGCAGATCAATTCTATGCTTTACGAGCGTCTATTGCTGAGCAATGAAAAGAAGTCGGTTTTGGCAATTGCACGCAAGAAACGTCTGCCCGAAGATCCGAAGGAGGTGATTAAGGATCCCGTAGTGTTGGAATTTCTCGGGTTGGAGCGCAAAGCTGCTTATTACGAAAAGGATTTAGAAGGTGCCGTCATTTCGCATCTTTTGGATTTTCTACTCGAACTCGGCAACGGATTCTCTTTTGTTTCCAGGCAGAAACGGATCATGATTGAAGACGATGAGTTTTTCGTTGATCTTGTTCTATACAATCGCTTGTTGCGCTGTTTCGTGCTTGTGGATTTCAAAAACGGCAAATTGACCCATCAGGATCTAGGGCAGCTTCAGATGTATGTGAATTATTATGACCGGTTCGAGAAATTGCCTGACGAGAACGATACCGTTGGTATCTTACTTTGTGCAAGCAAAAACGACACTGTTGTGAAGTTGGCGCTTCCTGAAGACAATAGAACCATCCTGGCAAGTCAATACCAACTGTATTTACCGACAACAGACGAACTGATTAAGGAAATCAACGATGTGAAACAATTGTCAAAAGAAAAGGATTGTTGAGAAAACAGACCAAACGGAACCTCCACCAAACCCCACGGCATTGCGAACAACGGGAATCCCCTCCTCGCAAGGGCACGCTGCCACATTATGAGATTTCGTGCCGCTGGCACGAGAAAGGGTATTTTCCCGTAGGGCTGTCGCATTGCGGCAGCCCTACAATTGCGGCAGCCCTACAATTGTGGTAACCCTACAATTGCCATAACCCTACAGTATCATATCCCGCACCGATTCCAGAATCCCTAATTCCTGTGCGATGCCGAGTAATACGTTGTCGATTTTGTCTTTGACGAATTCTTCTGATTGGATGATGTGCAGGTTGGGATGCTTTTCCCAAGCCTTGACCAAGTTATCGTCCACACGGATGGCCTCCGCCAAAGTTTCCTCCATGCGGGCGGAGTTGTTGCTCAAGGTGTAGCTGTGCGGGGCTCCTTTTGCACTGGTGATCAGATGGAAAACGGCCTTGTAGCGAGCCGTCAGTTCCTCTTCAGTCTTGCCGACGGCTTTCAGTAACGCCTGCCAGTCTTCCGGCTTCATGTAGGCCGAAATGTCCATCGCACCGCGGTCGTTGATGATGAGCGCTGGCTTCCCTGTGGCCTTGGCAATTTCGTAGAACGAATCCTCCATTTGCAGCAGGAAGGTCATCATGTTGCGGTGGATTTCGAAGTAGAGATGCGGATCATCGGTGAGGAATTCCGCGCCCGCATTGATGAACAAAGTGGCAGCTTCGGGAAGGGTGAATACGGCGTATCCCACCTTGGAGTAGAACTCCTCGATACGCTCATTGGTGGTGGTTTTGCCGGCACATGGACCGCCGGTCAGCACAATTTTGGTGATCATAAAGGCAATTGTTGAAAGAGGGTGCAAAAGTACAAAAAACTTTGGCTTTTGGCTATTGGTTGTTAGCTTTTAGCCAAAAGCTAATAGCCAAAAGCTAACAGCTAATAGCTGATTCCCATTTCGCACTTCCCGCAGTCGAATTCCAGGCGGAATCGGTACTTGCCGGAGATGAGGAATAACGGGTCTTTCGGGGCATTGGGGGCGGTGGCGTTCTTTTTGCACCAGCCGAGCTCGTGACGCAGGCAGTATTTGCAGGTCATCAGCGACTTTCCTGCGAATTTTTCGGTTTTGTCCAGACCGTATTCGATGGTTTTTGCACCGAAATCCTCATAAACGGCCCGGTGCGCTTCGTTGGTGATGTTGCGCAGATAGTCGGCGTGCTGGAAGAGTGGGGCGGGGGAGTAGTGCAACGGATTGTCCTGCGGATGGAAATGCGCGATGCGGGTAGCCATCAGCTTTTCCACCACCTTGGATTTCAGCTCGTTGATAAAACCGGCACGCAGAAAAGCGGTACACTTCCTAATGGTAATGGTACGCGCTTCGAATGGGGTGCCGCCTAACTTTGCCAACGCCGTACGCAACGTCTCCGACATCTTTTCCGGCTGTTGAGCGGCGGTCAGCTCGACATTTTCCGTTACCGAAACCTTACACCCGTCCTCATCCATGAATCCAATTCGCACACCATCAGTCAGTTCCTCGAAAAGTATGTCCACGGGGATTTTCCTTTCGGCGGTTTTTCCCGATAATATCTTTTCGAAGTTCTTGTCGATGTTGCGGTATAATTTCACCTTCTGGAAATGGGACAATGGCTTTTGAGGGATGATTCGATTGCCCTCCATGCCGTTGACCAAAAAACCTTCCAATTCCCCCTTGTCGTTGATAAAACACAAGCCGTCGCCGTTGGATATGGGCTGTTGGTTGTCCCAGCGCTGCGCTGTCGCTTGCACATCTTCATTGTCCCAGCGCTGCGCTATCGCTTGCACTGGGTTGACACGTCTTGACCTTGCAGGGCTGCTTAAGGAAGTGGTTTTTAAATGATGGGGTTCAAACAGATATTTTCCGTTTACTTGTTTCAAGTACCCTACAAACTGCCCCATGGCCTTGGGCGTGTCGAAGGAGGCCATCTTTTCGCGGTGGCCGTCAAGGAAGTAGGGAGTGAAGGTGCGGTTGAAGGTTTTATGTGCGTCGGGGGTGAAGAAGAATCGGGTGACACCGCTTCCAACGCGTTGGTATTCAGGATTCCCGTTCAAAATAGAGTCCAGTCGTTGACGATAAAAGGCGGTGACGTTCTTTACGTAACTTTCGTTTTTCAGACGTCCTTCCACCTTAAAAGAGACAATGCCTGCGTTCATCATCTCTTCGAGATAATCAGCACGGCACATATCTTTCAGTGAAAGCAGGTGTTTGTTGTGTATCAGCACTTTACCGTTTCTATCCTGTAGGTCGAAGCGAGTACGGCAAATCTGGGCGCATTCGCCACGGTTGCCGCTTCTGCCTGTCATCATCCGGCTGAGGTAGCATTGCCCGCTGTAACATACGCATAACGCGCCGTGTACGAAGGCTTCTAGCTCAATATTCGTCTGATTATGAATGTTTTGGATAGTCTGCAAATCAACCTCTCGCGCCAGCACGGCACGCGTGAAGCCGAGCTTCTCCAAAAATTGGATGCGCTCTACAGAGTGGTTGTGGCATTGCGTGCTTGCATGGAAAGTCAGTGGCGGGATGTCCAGTTTCAACAAGCCTAAATCTTGGATTAAAACCGCATCCACACCGATATGATATAAGTCCCAAAGCAATTTTCGCGCACCCTCCAGCTCATTGTCGAACAACACGGTATTGACGGTTACATGCACTTTGGAACCGTACAGATGTGCGTATTGCACTAAAGTTTCGATGTCTTGCAGGGAGTTGCCGGCGGCTTGTCGCGCCCCGAAAGCGGAAGCTCCTATATAGACGGCATCCGCGCCGTGGTTGATGGCGGTTTTGCCTGTGGATAGATCCTTGGCGGGCAGTAACAGCTCGATCTTACTCATCGGCAAAGCGTTGCGCTTTCAATGGAAAATGTTCAGCTAACTCGCCGGAATAGTAAAAGTCGTTGCAAATCACGCCGAAAGTATAAACCGCGTCGTGCACGGTGATGTGCGAACCGCCGCATTTCGGGTCGGGACCCGGTTTGGAGGCTTGGAAACCGAGGTTGAAGAGCGTGAACAAAATGTCGGGACGATTGGTGATATCATAGCCGGACCGTTTCCATTGCAACATCGTCTGGTGCAGAATACAGCCGGTGTAAATGTATGAGTACAGGTGGTTATGATAGTTCGTCAGACGGTTGAAGCGCTCGGTCTGATGGTCGGCGGTTTGGAAGTCGAGGATGTGTTCATATTGCTTGCCCATGTAGTAGATGGAGGTGTCGTTGGTGAGATTTCGTTCCACCTGCATGGCGGTGAAATCCTTGATGCCGTTGACACCCAGCGAGAACTGCGACTGCACGGAGAGCACCTTCATGGGGCCGAGGTAACGTTTGTACATTTCGCGCTTGCTGTTGAAGAGGCGTACCTGCTCACCCACGAGACAGCCGACGATAAGACGCGGTTCTACGCCTGTCAGACGTGCGGCTTCGTAAATGACGGCTGTGTCTTTCAAAATCGCGGCCTTCAGAGCGGGCCACGCGGAGTCGTTCATCCACGGAATCACGTTGCCTTCGAAGGGTTTCATCTTGTTGGATTTCAAGACATTGTCAACATCCGCAATCATTTTCTGATAAGCAGCGGCGTGGTCGTCATCCTGCATGTACATATTGGCGGCGTAGATCATCTCTTGCACGGCCGTAGGGCGGTCGCTGAACTGTGCAGCATTGAAAATCAAGTCGGCATTCTTTGGATAGAATTGTCGCAGAACCGACAAAGAACGATAACCGTTCAGTGCGGCTTCCTGACTGTTTGCCGAATCCACAGCTGATATATACTGCTGTTTTTCAGATAGATAGCGGTTGTTTTTATCCGTGCCGCCGTTGTTGTTGGTAAAGCCCAACTCATAGAAGGCCCATGCACCGAGGATGCCCGCACCCACTAGCGCAAACAGGTGTAATACAATCAAATAGAATTTGGTACGACCCTTCAGCCGTTTCCAGGATTTCCAAAGGCTACGCTTTTTGCGCACCTTTTCCGAAGTTTGTAGAGACGTTGCGCGCAACGTCTCTACATGGGGATTTGTTTCTTCCATTGTTATATTCGAATTTATTGTAAAGACACAAAGCATTGCGCCTCTACCTCAATAACCTATAACCTATAACCTATAAACAATAACCATTTATACCAGATTCGCAAATCCCATAAACGCCATGGCTAAAATACCGGCGGTAATCAGCGCGATTGGAACGCCTTTCATGCCCTTCGGGATTTCCACCAGTTCGAGTTGCTCGCGCAGACCGGCGAAAATCGTGATGGCCAAGGTGAAACCGATGGCGATAGCGATGGCATATAATGTATTGTCAATCACTGAGAAACCATGTCCAGGGATGATGGTCTGCTGGGTGACGTTGATAGCGACACCGAGCACAGCGCAGTTGGTGGTAATCAGGGGCAAGAACACACCCAAGGCGCGGTACAGCGAGGGGCTGACCTTCTTGAGCATGATTTCCACCATCTGCACCAAGCTGGCGATGACCAGAATGAAGACGATGGTCTGCAGGTAGGTGATGCTCAGCGGCTCCAGCACATACTTCTGCATCAGTGAGGTGACCAGCGTGGCGAGTGCCATCACGAAGGTGACGGCTGCACCCATACCGAGGGCGGTGTTCACCTTGCTGGAAACGCCCAAAAACGGGCAAATGCCGAGGAACTGCACCAAAATGATGTTGTTGACCAGCACAGCTCCGATGATCATTATAATATATTCCATTGTTCTATTTTATTCGTTTGTTTGTATGTTAGTGATCAGTGATCAGTGAATAGTGATTAGTTAGTGTTATTGATCATTTCTTGTTATTAAAATCGGTAATCTAGCTTCAATAACCAATAACCAATAACCTATAACCATTATTTTTGTTTCTTCTTCTCTGCTCTCTTGTTCACAATAAACCGCACTGCAGCCATCACGAAACCGAAAACGAGGAATGCGCCGGGAGCGAGCACGAAAATCAGCATATTGTACTCTGCCGGGATGAACTGGAAGCCAAGGAAAGAGCCGGAACCGAGAATTTCGCGGATACCGCCGATGAGTGTCAACGCGATGGTGAAGCCTATACCCATTCCGAGACCGTCAAGCAGTGAATCGAATACAGTGTTCTTGTTGGCGAAAGCCTCTGCGCGGCCCAGCACGATGCAGTTCACCACGATCAACGGGATGAACACACCCAAACTGGCTGACAATGAAGGCAGGAAGCCCTGAATCAGCAAGTCAATCATGCTCACGAAGGTGGCGATGATGACGATGTAGCTCGGGATACGCACCTTGTCGGGGATGACGTTCTTGAGCGCGGAGATGAGCATGTTGGACATCAGCAGCACGAAGGTCGTGGCCGCGCCCATACCCAAGGCGTTAGCCACGGAGGTGGTGACCGCCAGTGTCGGACAGCAGCCCAACACCAAAATCAGGGTGGGGTTCTCTTTGAAGAAGCCCTTGGTCAATATGTTTAATTTGCTGTTACTCATGATAATCCTCCTTTATTTTCATAAAAATGTCGTAAGCGCGTTGCACAGCGTCGCAGTAAGCGCGCGACGAGATCGTGGCTGCTGTGATGGCATCCACATCGCCGCCGTCTTTCTTCACCACCAGTTGGAAATCCGCAGGATTCTGGTGGTTGAACTGCATGGCGAAATTGCTTTTATCTTTGTTGATCTTGTCACCCAAGCCAGGGGTTTCACCGGCTTTGATGACTTCCGTATTCACAATCGTGCCTTCCGCGTCGAAGCCGACCATCAGGTCGAAGCGGCCCGCGAAAGCCTTCTTGGTGTAGGTTTCGATGCCTGCGCCGCAGAGTTCGCCGTTCTTGCCGATAGCCAGGTGAACGGGAATCTCCTCGTTGTCGGCATCCACAATCACAGTGTCGCGCACAGTGCCCTCATACTCAGGCAGTACGGCTTGCAGAGCTTTTTCCTTTTTCTCACGTTGACCCTGTTCGATAGGTCCTTTGGTGAGGGCATAGACACCGGTCAATGCCAGTGCCGCCAACAGTGAAATGCACGTCAGCACAATCACTAATCTCCAGATAGAATCATTCTTTGCCATATCGATAGAATTTTAAGGGTTAGTGAGCGAATTGTTTCGGTTTGAAGCCTTTGTTAATCAACGGTACCACAGCGTTCATCAGCAGGATGGAGAAGGAGACACCTTCGGGATAAGCGCCGAAAATACGGATGATGATGGTGAGCAGACCGCAGCCGCAGCCGAACACGATCATACCCCACGGGGAAGTCGGGGAGGTCACCATGTCGGTGGCCATGAAACAGGCACCGAGGATGAGACCGCCGGAAAGCAGGTGGATCATCGGGTTGACATACTCGGCGGGATTTGCCAAGTGGAAGATGCCAGCCACGACAAACACCGTTGCGATGAACGACACGGGGATGTGCCAGGTGATGATGCGCTTCCAGAGCAGGAAGGCCGCGCCAATGAGCAAGGCGATGGCGGAAACCTCACCGAAGCTGCCGCCCATCTGACCGATGAGCATATCCACGTAGCTGGGAAGTTGCGTCAGGTCACCACCCTCTTTGATGAGGCCGAGGGTCGTGGGACCCGTCACAGCATCGGCGAAACCCCAGATGGGCGTCGGCACCGGCCAAGTGGTCATCTGCACAGGGAAAGCGATGAGCAGGGTGACACGCGCCACCAACGCAGGGTTGAAGGGGTTGTGTCCCAGACCGCCGAAGGGCATCTTCGCAATGCCGATGGCGACAAGCGCGCCCACCACCATGATCCAAATCGGCAGACTGGAAGGCACGTTGAAGGCCAACAGCAAGCCCGTGACCACGGCGGAACCATCGTCAACGCTCGGCTTCTGATGCAACATGAAACGCTGGATGAGGTACTCGAACAGCACACAACATCCGATTGAGACGAGTGTCAGAATGATGACCGGCAGCCCGAAATAATAGACGGAGACCAAAAACGCCGGCACCAATGAAAGAACCACCGACCACATGATTTTCTTCACAGACTCGTCACTGTGAACGTGCGGTGATCCAGAAATGTGTAACAATTTATCCATTGATTGTTGATTTTATTGATTTCTATTTTTCCTAAAATAAACAAACCGCAAAAGTAATATTTTTTTGGATATGCGGGGAGGTGTTTTTTTGTTTAGGGTTTACAGTTTATGGTTTAGTGGTAGGGAATAGGGAATAGGCAATAGGTTTATGGTTTAGAGTTTAGAGTAAGATGGTTGCAGTAAAGGTTCAATGTCAAAGTTCAAGGTTCAACGTTCAATGTCAAAAAAAACGTCCGGATAAAACTCTATCCGAACGTTATTCTCCAATAGCCAACAGCCAACAGCTAATAGCCGTATGTCATCGTATCAACGTCAAACTCCCCGTTTTCACCATCATCTCGTTGGGAGTGCCGATTTTTGCGTAGTGGATTTTCCAGAGATAGACCCCTTGAGGGGCGGGTGCGCCTTTGACGGTGCCGTCCCAGCCTTGTTCAGGGTTGTTGGTGTAGAAAATCAACTCGCCGGTGCGGGTGTAAATGGTGAAATCATAGTTGGTTACGTCGTGAACTTTCGGCAGGAAAATTTCGTTGTTGCCGTCGGTGTTGGGCGTGAAGGCGTTAGGAACATAGAAGGCGAAGTTGTCTTCCACGGGCACGACGGCTATCGTGTCATCGGAACAACCGTCGGAATTGATGACGGTGAGATGCACGGTCATATAATCGCTTTCTGTCAGGTGATAAGTGTGCGAAGGCTCCTCAACATAGGAGGAGTGACCATCGCCGAAGCTCCACGCATAGTTTGTGATGCTCTCACCGGTGGAATAGTTGTAGAAGAAGACCTCCTCGCCGTTGCCCGGTTCTTCTGGACTGAAGACGAAACTGGCGTGCGGGAAGTCGGAAACATGGATGGCGTTGGGATAGGAGACTGAATCGCTGCAGCCAGGCGCACTTTCAACCAACAAGGAGATGTTGTAATAACCAGGATCAGGCAGCGAAGTATGCACTGTGATGGTCGAATCTGTATAGGAGTAAAGCGTGTCGTTGGTGATGTTCCAACGCAGTGTCGCATAGTTGGGGGTGTACTGTGCTTGCAAGGTCACGGGCAATGGCATGCACCCATGATCGGGCGTGTATGTGATGGAGAACTCAGGCTTAGGTACAATGTTGACCATCACGGAAGCAGTGTCGCTCATACAACCCCATCGGTCTTGCGCAATCACTTGGTAACTATGGCTTTGTGTGATGTTGCATGCGGTGGCCAGCTGGTCAGGGTGGGTGATGTCCGTGGCTGGAATCCATTCGTAGAAAGTGGGTGCTGTGCCTCTGGTCTGCTCCACGGCAATTTCATTAAGCACATTGCATACGGTGATGGCCGTGTCGCGAAGCCGCACAGAGTCGTTGGCAATCAGGTAAAGCGTGATAGTGTCGTATAGACGGGTGTCTTCGCGGTCGGCACAACGTTGCGTGGAAATGTACAGAATGGCCGTTTTCACGGGATTGTCGGTCGTGAAATGGGCGGTGGGCAATATCTGGACATGCACATCCTGCTCGTCGAAACCGGCGGAGAAGGAGAATTCATTGTCATCGGCGGTGATGGCACTGCCGTTCGGTTTGGTGAGTGAGTAATCCTGGCCAAGGACTGCTGTGCCGCGGGCATCGATAATCACACTGGTGTTGCCCGTAAAAGCAGGACGTGGAAGCCTGAATGCCAAGTCCAACTCGCGGCAGTTTTGGATAAGTGTGTCACCATTGATCATCTCATTTTCCCAAGTTTTTTCTATTTCAACTTGCGGACTGTAAAAACTGCCTTCTTCCAAAAAGATACCTGAATCATAACTGTTGTCTCCCACATTGGCAATGGCCAACTTCATGTGGTAAGTCTGGCAGGCTAGAATCACAGATTCGGCCGAGAGCACGGTGGTGTAGCCGTCGTATTGTACTCCATTGGTGGAATTGTTGCCAATGTAATACATGGAATAGGGGGCGGAACTGCCTGGAGGAGTGCAATTGCTCGAAGAACCATTGGTGCCGGGACCCGCATTGATGGCATTAATGGTCACAGGCAAGCCGTTGGGGTTAGAAGCAGTGACCGTTCCGGGAATGATGGCCACATTCTTGGTGGTCGGTTGGAAAGTGACAGGGTCGATGCCTGTCAGTAAAAAGGCAAAGACATCATTGAATGAGGAACATGCGTATTCAGGATACTCCTCAGAGGCGAAAATGTAGTTGAAAGAGAAGGTGTCTGCGTATGCCAGAAAGTCGAACTCCAAAGATGCGCAGCCATTCAGCGAATTAGAAGCGTAGCTGCTTAAAGCAGATTCAACATAATAATTACTTACAGCTGAGCTTGTGCCCCCGCCGTTATTGGGTCCCGCTGCCACAGAGACATTGCCGGTGGTCATTACCAGACCGGTAGCCACAGGAAAGTTAGTGAAACCGTTGCGGTTGAACGTACCGATCTGCGGATAAGTCACGTTGCCTGTCTGGTTGTTGAACTTTCCGTTGGAAATCTCCACACCCTCACCCGCCAAGTGACGCTGGATGACGGTGTCGATGTTGATACCCACTTGCGATTGAACGGTAAGGTTGGCTTGTGAGAATGCCATCGATGAATATAAAACACTTATAATCAGCAATAAGAATGTCTTTTTCATTATATGATTGAATCTTTTATTTCTCTTTAACGAAAATAAACGCAAAACGTTGCAAACTTTTTTCAGAAATTTATTCTACTGTGATTTCATCCACAAATAACCATGCCGGAAAGCCGTACCCTGTATGGCCTTTTGGCAACTGATGTCCTGATATATAAACTTTTACATAACGGGTTTTCAAAGGCGTGAAAGTTAACTCGTAATCTTCAATGCCATCGGTGTGGTTCCAGTCGGCCAAGGGATAGCTTTGTTGCGCCACCTTGCGGAAATGCTTGCCATCATCGGAGACGCTCACTTCAAAATCTTTGGGATTGTATATCCAGTCGTTGATGTTGATGATAGAACTGAATGCAACTTTTTGTATTTCAGTTGGTTCCTGTAAATCAATGGTGGCCTCCAACGGTGTGCCCCAGAATCCGATCCAACGACCCGTGCGGTAGTTCTGGCTGCCGTGCAAACCGTCGATAAGTGTGGGTGCGCCTGCGTAGGCGTAATTTTCGTGCGGCGGGTTCTTCAACGTCACGGGCTTCATCGACGACTTCGAGAAGCGGAACGGAATATCCACGATGGAGGTGTCCCCGCTTTTCGGACGGACCAGCATAGCCGAGAAATCAGCGTTTTCACGAATCTCTATGGGCTCTTGGTAAGGGATCCATGTTTTGTTAGCGTTTTTGCTATTAAGGGTGTAGGTGATTTCGCCCTCACCGTATTTTGACAAGTTGACGACGACACATCCTTTTTGGTAGTTTGGCGTTATTTCGGCTTGTAGATCAAAGATATGGTGGGCATAATTGTAATGATAGACATCGTAGAGTTTCGCCATGCGGAAGCAGCGGTTGATAAAGTTTTGGTAATCGCGTTGCTCTTTGGAGCACCACTGCAGTTCCGCGAGGGCGGCCATGCGCGGTAGGGCATCATACTCCACGTGCTTGAAATAGGGTATGTATTCTCCCCACATGCAACCCTGCACTCCGAGGATATGTTGCTGCTCCTCAGGGGTTAACTCGTCGGGCAGCGGGTTGAACGAATAGACGCGTTCCACGGGTAGGTAACCGTCGGCAAAGACGGGTTCATTTTCGGGCGTAAGTGACTGTCCTTGACTGAAATAGAGATAATCGCACGGAACCATCACCACATCGTGGCCTTTTTGGGCTGCCTCGATGCCACCGGAAATACCTCTCCAGCTCATGATCATCGCGCTCGGACTGATGCTGCCTTCCAGGATTTCGTCCCAGCCCATTACTCTGCGGCCACGAGCTTGCACCACCTTTTCCATCCGGTTCATCACGTAGCTTTGCAGATGGTCTTCCGCTGAAAAACGGTCGTCTTTTTTCAGCCCCAATTCCTTGATTTTTGCCTGACACTTAGGACATTTTTGCCAACGGGTCTTCGGACATTCATCGCCGCCGATGTGGATGATTTCGGAAGGAAAAACGTCCATCACTTCGTTAAGGACATCTTCGAGGAAGAGCATGGCTGGTTCGTTGCCGGCGCAGATCACTTCGTCGGTGACACCCCAACGTTGCCACACTTCGTAAGGTCCTCCCGTGCAGCCGAACTGCGGGAAAGCGGCCAATGCGGACTGTGTATGGCCAGGCAGGTCGATTTCGGGGATGATGTTGATGTGACGCTCGGCGGCGTAGGCCACGAGGCCGCGCAACTCGTCCTGCGTGTAAAAACCGCCGTGACGGATGCTGTCGTATTGGTTGGTGTTGCGCCCCACAACAGTGCCGTTACGCCATCCTCCCATGCTGGTCAGCTCTGGATATTTCTTGATTTCCATCCGCCAGCCTTGGTCATCGGTCAGGTGGAAGTGGAAGGTGTTGATATTGTGCATGGCCATCATGTCGAGGTAGCGTTTCACGGAGTCGAGCGGCATGAAATGGCGGGCTACGTCAAGGTGCATGCCTCGGTAGGAAAACGCCGGCCAGTCGCGGATAGTGCCGGCGGGACAGTGGACCACTTCGCAGTCTCCACCCGCAGGCAGACTCTTGCGCAGGGTCTGGATGCCGTAGAAAACGCCTGCCGCGTCTGCGCCCGTGATGGTGATCTTCTCTGGCGTGATTTCAATTTGGTAAGACTCAGGCGTGGCGGAAACGTTGGTGTCAACCTTCAGAAAAATGCCGGCAAGGGCGTTTTTCGTGATCGGCTTGATACGGAAATTCAACTCCAGAATGTCCGACAAGTACTCCGCCAGGAATTCAGCTTCGCGTCGCAAAGAGTCGGATTCATTATAATATATGTGGATGTTGTCGGATAAAGAGAACGGCGTGTCATTGTTCAGGGAAATCTCTTTGGGAAGAGGAATGACTTGATAATCCGCTGTTTCAATTTTTTTCTCGCAGCTGGCAAGAAGTCCGCCAAGCAGGATGGCGCACAAGAAAACCTGTATTCTGGTGTATAAATTTCCAAATTTCATTCTAAAGAAATAAAATGGCAAATGTACATAAATTTTGAATACGCTTGGATGATTATTTTTTGGCTGCCGTAGTTATAAAAAAACGCCACCGATGCGTTCGGCGGCGTTTTTCTTAAGCAACAATCTTGAAAATTAGTCCACATCGGCGCGAGCCATAGCGTCTTTGTAGTACTTCTGGTTGACGAAAACGTCTTCCTTGTAAGGATTGATATGGCGCTTCTTGGACTGTCCGATGATGTAGCACAACGCGATGATGTTGGTCACGAGGGCCAGTGCGCTGATGACGGTCATCATCGTCGGGTTGGCAGCCACAACAGAAGGATCGACCGTGGTGCCCACAACACCGTCAACGGCAGCTTGTCCGCCGGCAGCGTAGAGTTGCTCGATGGTGGCAACACCTTCCGGATAGAGGACGGGAAGCGTAGCCCAGCTGAACCACTGTTGACCGTCTTTGAAGGTCTCTTGGAAGAGCGGGAACACTTGCGCGAACATACACCAGATTGCCAAGGTGTTGGCACGGTTCTGGATCCAACCGCCGCGGTTCCACAACAGAGCGGCCACCGTCGGGGCGAGCAGCAAAGCGATACCGCAGTACCAGCTGTGCGTCGGCAAGCAGTTGTAGGTGTATGCGAAGTTCCAGATGTCATAAATCACGATATAGACCCACGTCATGTCGGCCCAGATCATGTCTTTTTTGTCCTTGGAGGCATAGACATTCCACCATGCGGTCATACAGAAAATGTTGATGATACCGGCCACACCGTTCATCACATTGTGCCAGCCGCCATATTGCCAAACGCCTTCGGAGGTGAGCCACCATTTGTTCCAGCCCATGGCGGCGCTTTCGAAGTCGGAAACGCAGGCAATCAGGATGTTAATGGCCACGATGACGAACGGGAACGGTTTGAACCAATGCTTGGCACCGATGCCCCATTTGTATTTGATCATCATAAAGCCGATACATCCGGCGGTGGCGGCATAGAGCTTGGCGTAGTGGAACCAGCCCTGCATATAGACATGGGTTTGGTTCTCCAACGCCCATTGCGCACCGTTGCGCACGCCCACGGCAATCGCGAGGAAGTAGGCCGTCAGGGCGACGGGGATGATCAGGAAGGTGAAGATGCCGCCGAACTTGGTGCGACGGGCGAACTCGTTGAACAGGATGAGACCCACGAGGACGACGAGCAGCATCCCCCATTGGGCCAGGGCGTTAGCCCCATAAACTTGGAAAAACATAATAGTTTGGGTTTATTATTAAATTTGGTGATAATCGTTGTGCACCGCCCCACACTGCGCTCCTTCGTCGCTTGTATGGGGTTATTTGCGCTTCGCGCGTTTTGCCTCTTCGAGGCTGCTCAAGGAAGTGGTTTCTCTATAGTGGCTGTTCTACGTGCCTTAGAGAGAGCCCATACGGCCCAGACGGCGGTGAGGACCAGCGACATGGGGACGCCGACGGTGAGCATCTCGCGGAGCATGACCGGGAAGCCGCCGGTTTCGAGGGCGGTGAAGAAGGGGTACTGCCAGGTGAGCTCGCCGTTGAGGATGTGATCGACGATGAGGAGGACCGTGCCGCCCCAGAGCATTTTCTCCAATGCCGGAATCTGCCGTTTCAACGCGGAATCTGCGGTCTCGATACTTTTTTCATTGACTTTTCTGTATGCGCTGGTCACTATCGCCTGCGCCATGGGTACTATAAAACAGGACATATTCGTTGGTTTTTGTTTGTTACTTCGTGTTGGTGAGCCTTTTTGTCAAAGGTTGTTTAATGGCAGGGTGGCTCCCCAATATTTATCGGGTTTGAATCGGCAAATGTACTTTTTTTTTCAATATGTTGGTTAGCTTGAAATATATTTTGTATTTTTGCGAATCATTTTAATCAGCATAAAGTATGAGAAATTTTACCACTTTCCCCTTTCTTCTGCTGCTTTTGTTTTTAGCAGGGTCATTTGCAAACGCGCAAACGGTTGTTTTCAGCGACAATTTTGACTCTTACGCCGCTGGCAGTCATCTAGCGGCATCAAATCCCGCTTGGACCACCTGGAACAGTGCTCCTGGTTCTGCCGAGGACGGAGTGATTTCGAATGCACAAGCTTCATCCGTACCCAACTCGCTGTTCATCTCCGAAGGAAAAGACCAGCTCTTTGTTTTCGACAGTCTCACGGAAGGACGTTATGTTATCAAATTCAATATGTATATCCCAAGTAGCGGAAATGGTGCCTACTTCAATATCATGCATATTTTAAAACAAGCATGGGCGTTACAATGCTACTTCCACAACGATGGCACCGGCTTCGTGACGGCCGCAGGGGATAAAAATTTCAACTATCCTGTGAACGCTTGGTTCCCAGTAGAAATCGATATGGATTTAGACCATGATTGGGCATCCCTTACCATTAATAATTCAGTCGTCAAATCGTGGCCATTTCATTATAATTGTAATTATATGAACGGTGTTCCAGTCTTGTCCGGCGTTAACTTTTTTAGCGCTTCTGCCGTAATAATAGACTCTTCGACATACGAAAGCCTTCCGGGCACTTACTATGTTGATGATTTCACGGTGTTAACAGATGTTACAGGCGGGTTCAATGTAAATCCAAGTTTATTAGTGGCATCACTCGCTCCAAACAATTCCGAAACAGTAGAATTTGATGTAGTTAATGCAGGCATCGTATCTACTGAATGCAAAATCGCCACCGTTTACGACATTCCAAATCCTGATACAACCTCCACTGGAGCTGTCAATCTTAGTTATTTAGGCAACGACACATTAGATGATTCCGCTATTATGACTGGCACTTCAAACGGTCAAAATATTCCTTCAGAATTTGAATTCGCCGTTTGTTTTCCATCTTCTGTTCTACAAAATGAGGTAGGAAAGTCCATTAAAGCAGTATCTTTCTCTGCGGTATATAGTTATGGCACTGTGAATCAGACACAAAATGCCAAAATCAAAATATACGATATGAGCAATACGGCAACGTCTGTAAAAGGTCCGGGAGAATTGATTTATGAGCAATCTGTCGTGGTTGGTCCTTTTGACGTATATAATCCTCAAGGGAATTGGACTACGGTATATCTTGATACACTTCTTATCATTGATGGACGTGATTTGTGGGTGAGTGTATGGAATGAAAATCCTAACTCGCAATACCTATATCTTAGAGTAGCGAGTTCTCATACTGCCAACGATTACTCATTCTGGCGTTGGAGGCCGGATAAGGGTTGGTACAATAATAAATATTATAGGAATCCTATCATAGTCATTATTGACGGTACGCCCATCACACCTTGGCTGTCGGTTTCCCCGGATTCCGCAGTCATCGCATCTGGCGGCAATGCAACTGTAAATGCCACCTTCAATTCCGAAGGCATGGAAATCGGCGAAAGCCATACGGCAAGACTGCATTGCTTCTCCAATGCCGCAAACAACTTAGAACAGATTATCCCAGTCACTTTGGAGATAACGGGTGTCTCGGTTGACGAGCATAATCAGATCTTGGTCAATGTCTATCCCAACCCTTCCACCGACCATCTCAACATCACTTCCGACGAAATACAGCGCGTGGAAATCCATAACATGATGGGACAACGTGTGTTCGACAGCTTCTACCATGACACTCATGTCGTCATCCCTACTCGTGACATGGCACCGGGCACTTATATGGTTACGGTAACCTCAACCCAAGGCGTAACCACTAAGAAGGTAATCCTTAGGTGAGCCTTCGGCTGTTGGTTACTTCGTGTTGTTTAGCCTTCGGCTGTTAGTTAGCTTCGCTGTTAGTGATGGGGGAATTGTGGTAGGTGAAGGCCATGTGGCTGACAAATTCTTTCATTAGCAGGTCCTCGGAGAAGGTGGTTCCGAAGAGATGGGGGTTTTCAAGCATGTACTCCCGCATCAATTCGTTGTTCACGAGCATGTATGCGTTGTCGGAGTAGTCGAAGTTCCGCCAGTCGGGGTCGATTTTCCGGCCATTGACGATGATTTCCTCGGGTGCGTCGGAATAGACCAGTCCTTGGCCGGGAACCTCCATGCAGAGGCGCATGGTAGGCACGGCGGCGGAGACATAGTACAGCGGCCGCATTCCGTCAAACCTATGGACATAGATCCAATTCACGTAGTCATTGTATCTACGCGAATGGGGCGGGATGTTGGGCTCAAGGATGCCACAAACTCTCACTATCGCTACTAACCGGCTTTTAACCATGCTGTTTGCAAGAGAATTGTCTTTGGGGTTGGGATTTCGGTAAACCAAACTCATTTTATCGCGGTCAAAGCTGGGAATGGGCACCGCCGTGTCACTCTCGTTTATGATCTCCGCCTGAATTCGAAGATACACATCTCCGCAATTGTATGATGGGAGTCTTATTACACCCAAAATAAGATTGTCAGGCTCCCAAATCTTATCCGTCACATTACAGATTTCCAATGATTTGAACTTTATGGTAACTTGAGCCGTGCAAGATAGGGTTGCAAGACAGCAGAGTGCTGCGATGGCTGATATGAGGATACGTTTATACATTGTTTCGACTTTCGTGTGCAAAGATACATTTTTTTCTCCATGCCCCCCACACTGTGCTCCTCCGTCGCTTGTGTGGGGTTACTTGCGCTTCGCGCGTGTTGCCTCTGGGTTTCCCCATCCCCACACTGCGCTCCTCCGTCGCTTGTGTGGGGTTACTTGCACTTCGTGCGTTTTGCCTCTGGGTTTCCTTATCCCCACACTACGCTCCTCCGTCGCTTGTGTGGGGTTACTTGCACTTCGTGCGTTTTGCCTCTTCGAGGCTGCTTAAGGAATTCTTTTTTCAAATATATGTGATTTTTCCGTTCATAACTACTAACTACTAACTACTATCTCTCGAATCTCGACTTCGTTGCCGCGCAGCAACCAGGTATTCTCGCTGTGGCAGTGGGGGCACGTCTTTCCGTGTTTCACCGTCTCGTACTCCTGTTTGCAGTCGTCGCACCAGGTGACAGCCGGGATAATGTTGCATTTCAGCTCGCAACCCTTCAGCAGCTCCTCTTTGTCGGCGGCCCAGCGCCAGCAGTCGGTGAGCAGGTGCGGCACCACCGTGGAGACCTCCCCGATGTCCATCACCACTTCGGAGACCCGCTCCACGTGGTTTTCCTCCGCCACCTTCTTGACGTCCCGGATGATGTAGAACACTATACCCAGCTCATGCATGACCTTGTATTTACTTTTCTTTCCTTGTCTGACCCCACACTGCGCTTCGTGCGTGTGGTTTTCTTATCCCCCACACTGCGCTTCGTGCGTTTTGTTCTGGGTTTCCCCATCCCCACACTGCGCTCCTCCGTCGCTTGTGTGGGGTTACCTGCACTTCGTGCGTGTTGCCTCTTCGAGGCTGCTCAAGGAATAAATTCATTTTTTGAAGACGATCTTCGCGGCTCGTTTCAACATGTAGGGCAGGATGCCGCTGAACTTGTCCTCGGAAGTGCGCATGATGCTGGCGTCGGGGTTGTCGCGGAAGAGGTGGATGGCGTCGAATGCGCATTTGGTGGTGCAGATGCCGCAGCCGATGCAGCGGTTTTCGTCCACCACGGAAGCACCGCAGCTCAGACAGCGGGCCGTCTCGGTGCGCACTTGCTCCTCCGTAAGCGTGAGCGTGTATTCGCGGAACTTGTCAGCCTGCTCAGACACACCTTCCACCTGGCGGGAGGAGTTGTCGTAGCTCTCCACCACGATGTCGTCCTTGTCGAGCTCGATGAAGTCGCGACGGTTGCGCCCGATGGTGAGGTGACCGTGCTGCACATAGCGGTGCAACGATTCGGCACCTTCCTTGCCGGCGGCGATGGCGTCGATGGCGAACTTCGGACCGGTGAAGCAGTCACCGCCCACGAAGATGTCCTCTTCGGCGGTCTGGTAGGTCAGTTTGTCGGCCACGGGATAGACGCCGCGCACGAACTCCACTTTCGTGTCCTTGAGCAGATCCTTGAGGATGACCGTCTGACCGATGGCGAAGATGACCAAGTCGGCATCCAGCGTAATCGTCTCGTTCTCATCATATTGCGGAGAAAAACGGTGATCTTTGTCATACACGGAGGTGCATTTCTTGAAGACGATGCCGGTGACCTTGTCGGTACCGAGCACCTCTTTCGGGCCCCAGCTGGGGTTGATGACCACGCCGTCCTCGCGGGCCTCGCGGCGCTCCTCCAAAGAGGCGGGCATGATGTCTTCGGTCTCCAACGAGAGCATGGTGACGGACTCGGCACCGCCGCGCTTGGCGACCCGCGCCGCATCGATGGCCACGTTGCCGCCGCCGACCACGACGACCTTGCCGCTGACCTTCGTGCCGCAATTGCACGTGTGCAGGAAATCGATGGCCGTGGTGGTTCCGGGCAGATTCTCGCCGGTGATGCCGGGAAGTTTGCCGCCCTGACAGCCAATGGCCACGTAAAAGCCCTTGTATCCTTGATCTCTAAGTTGCTGTATAGTAATATCTTTGCCAACTTCCACGCCGGTGCGGATCTCCACACCGATTTCGCGCATGATGTCGATCTCGGCTTTGATGACCTCCTTGTCGAGTTTATAGGACGGAATGCCGTATTGCAGCATACCGCCGGGGATTTCGTCTTTTTCGAACACGGTGGGTTTGTAGCCCATCGTGGCGAGGTAATAGGCGCAGCTCAGACCGGCAGGGCCGCCGCCGATGATGGCGATCTTCTCCTCCCAGAATTCCTTCACGTTGGAACAGATGTTCACCTCGGGAATGAAGCGGGTCTCCGCTTTGAGATCCTGCTCAGCAATGAACTTCTTGACCGCGTCGATGGCGATGGGCTGGTCGATGGTGCCGCGCGTGCAGGCATCCTCGCAGCGACGGTTGCAGACGCGTCCGCAGACCGCCGGGAACGGATTCTCGCGCTTGATGAGTTCCAACGCCTCCGTGTATTTGCCTTCGGCAGCCTTCTTCAGATAGCCTTGCACCGCGATATGCGCCGGACAGGCCGTTTTACAAGGTGCTGTACCGGTCGGATAGCAGTTGATGCGGTTCTTGTCACGATAGTCTTCGTCCCACTTCTCCGGTCCCCACTTCTTGGCATCGGGAAGCTCCTGTTTCGGATAGGTCTGTTCGCCGTGCTTGGTGCAGAGTTTCTGTCCCAGACGTACAGCTCCTGCAGGACAGTATTCCACGCAACGGCCGCAAGCCACGCAGTTCGTCGGATCCA
>CAMKLG010000032.1 GCA_946413585.1 uncultured Bacteroidales bacterium | reverse complement strand
GTCAGCCAACAGGTTCCGTCAGGTGCGAGCGCGAAGAGGGGAAAGCCGCCCAGCAGGTCAAGTTCAGCACGATAGTCTCGGTTTTCGCGCTCCTGCGCTATGCCCGAGAACAGCAATGAAAGAATGACCAGCACAAGGGGGATGTTTTTCATTTTCTATAGGATTATTTTGACTTAAACTATGACTATAACAATAACTTTGACTTAAAACAGGACCATCCATTTGTCCATCCATCCCGCCAATGGAGCGGGACTGCTAAGCATTCCGCCGTTGTACTGGAGGTTGAGCATAGAAAAACACATTCGATACCGAGGATTATATTTTTTCGTATAGACAGCGAGGCTTTCTATTTCCATACAACACATTGGAAAGTTCGATTTTGTGTGTTACTGCTACACTTTTTCTAACTTTCGGTTGCAAAAATAAAAAAAATTCATTCACTCTACCACACAAACGGAATCACCTTGTAGCGAACTTTCTGTTTGTACTCCGTGTATCCCTCAAGTCCCTGCTCCAAGACGGTCTCCTCGTTGCGGATGCGTTTGGCAATGATGGGGATGTAGAGCAGCATAATCAAAAACGACCACGGGGAAGCCAGAACCAAGGGTATAGCGAGGAATAGGATCAGCGTGGCGGCGTACATCGGATGCCGCACAATGCCGTACAGCCCGGTGTCCACCACTTTCTGATGCTCCTGCACTTCGATGGTGCGCGACAGCCAGACGTTCTCGCGCAGCACCTCGGCGTAGAGTGCGTAGCCGATCAGGAACACCACGGATGCCACATACACCGCCCAATTCGGCACCAGACACCATTGGAAACGATAGTTGAGGCCGGCCACCACGAACATCGCGAGGAACATCAGGCCGCTTAACGCGACCACCCACTTCTGTTCCCCTTGTTTCTCTTTGGCATCCAACCGCTTGCGCAACAGTTCGGGCTGGCGGAGCAACAGCACCACACCCGCAATGAGCATCGGCCCGAACAGCAGGGCGATGAAAAGCCATCCCTGCCAGTAGGCGAAGGTGCCCGCCGGCACAAACAGCAACGCCCCCACCAGCACTAATCCGGCGAGGAACTTTGTCAGGGCTTGGAAAAAGAGTTTTGAGGTCATATCTTTTATGTTTTGTTTTTTCTCATAGATTTCGCGGATTCCCACATCTTATAATTTCAAATAGAAGTAATATTCATAAAAACATAGCCATATATAGCGGCAAGTAGCGAATACCATTAGCCAGCATCACATTGGAGTTGCAAAGCACTATGGCCTCGGATATTATAGAATGTGAATGCGCCAAAGCGTAATCCAGGGATGCGTGATGACGGAAATTGCTTCCGGATTTCACCTCCACGATCTGAATGCCCTCCTCAGCGGGCAAAACAAAATCAAGTTCGTGTTTGCTTTTTTTTGTCGAAGAATACTTTGTCAATTTTTCTACGCAGCATAATGCAACTTTTTTCCAGGATTCAGACTGCAAAAATACAACATTTTTCCGAACCGTCATTTCAGAAGTTGGCGGGCGACTTTACAGAGGAGCTCGTGAGTGGTAAATTTCTCGTGGGTAATCATGTCCTTCGGCATCAAGGTGGCGATAAACTGCATGAACGGCACGTAACTGGAATATATATCTTGTGTTTTCTGCTTGATTTTAATAGGCATCATATAGGGAGCTGTCCCCGTACGACAATCCCCGTCATAACATTCAAAGACCAGTTTTTCGCCATGACTGTTGGTAAGCTGGATGGTCAATTCGCTAGTAGATGTACATGCAGGACTGGACGGAACCATCAGGATGCTGGTAAGCAAACTGTCGCTGATTTGGAGAATCGTGTCGCGGGCCCATTGACGGGAAGCTGGATCACGCCGAGAGCAATCGAAAGCGAAATCCCAATCACTGAGGGCATCTCGCATTTTGTCTAAATCCGCATCGGTAATGACAAACTGACTCCAAGAAACCGCCTGGTCATAATGTTCGTTAAAGTCGCGGAGAAGCGTCTCCAGTTCATCCGCTGAAAAAGTCCAGCAACGCGTCGGCCAATTTTTCACCACCGAATCGCCTCCATCATAAACCGTTATACCATAAATTCGTTCATAGGAATCCTTCAGAACAAACTTGCGACCCAATCGACGATATTCAATCTGCTGCGTCGCACCGCCTCCACAACCTGACGTGGATGCCTTGATCAAGAGTGATTTAACAGGATACTTCAAAAAATCATCAAACGGTCCGGCAACTCGTTCAGACACCCCAACCGGGTTTTCATTTTCAGTCGGCTGCGCCCACAACGAGCCCCCCAACATAAAGGAAACAAGTACGACAAACCACAACAAATACTTCATCCCAAAACAGTTCGTTTAACTGCTAACTACTAACTACTAACTGCTAACTATCCCACGATTCCTGAAATGATGATAATCACCAGCGCAATCGGTGCCACGAAGCGCAAAATGAAGTAATAGAGCTCAAAGAGGTTGCCTTTCAGTGCGCCGCCGTTGGTGATCTCGTCCTTGACTTCGACTTTCGGGAAGAACCAGCCGAGGAAGATGGTCGTCGCCAAGGCACCGATAGGCATCAGGTAGGAGGCGGTAACGAGGTCGAAGAAGTCGAAAATGGTGCGGTCGAAAAGCGTCCAGTGTTTGATCGGCCCGAACGACAGGGTGCAGAAAATGCCGATGACAAAAATGCTGACCATGCTGACAATCGAACTTTTGCGGCGAGTCCAGTGGAACTCCTCCACCGTGAAGGCCACGACGATTTCCTGCAAGGAGATGGTGGAGGTCAGGGCGGCAATGCCTAACAAGATGAAAAAGACCGCGGCGAACAATCCGCCCATCGGCATGCTGTTGAAGACATTGGGCAGCACCACATAGACGAGTTGCGGGCCACCGGCGGGATCCATGCCGAAGGAGAAGACTGCGGGGAAGATCACCACACCTGCCAACACGGCCACCATGAGATCACAAACGGAAATCCACAGGCTCGTCTTGAACAGCGAATCCTCCTTGCGGATGTAGGAACCGTAGGTCACCATCGCGCCCATGCCAAGACTGAGAGAGAAAAACGACTGTCCTAACGCGCCTAACACGCCCGTGCCGGTCAGCTTGCTGAAATCGGGCTCGAAGAGGAATTGCAATCCCTCTTTCGCGCCGGGCAACGTCAATGAACGGACAACCATCAGCAACAACAGAACAAAGAGCACTGGCATCAGAATCTTGGAAATCTTTTCGATGCCTTTCTGCACTCCAAAGGAAATCACTAACGCCGTAAGCATCAGGAAACAGAATTGATACAGCAACGGCCAAAACGAGCCCGCGGTGAAAGAGGAGAAGGCATCGGCGACCTCGTTGGGTGTCAGCCCGGACAGACGGTTGGTACACGACAAGACGATGTAGTTGAGTGTCCAGCCGGCCACCACGCTGTAGAAGGCATATATGAGGACAGCCGCCAGTATGCTGAAATAGCCGATGGTGGCCCACCCCTTCTTCCGTTCCAATTTCTTGTACGCGCCTACCACATTGCTCTGCGTCCGGCGACCAATCACAAACTCGGTCATCATCAACGGGATGCCGATAGCTAACACAAAAAACATGTTGACGATCAGGAATGCCCCGCCGCCGTTTTGACCTAACATATAGGGGTAACGCCAGATGTTGCCCAGTCCGACGGCACCGCCTGCCGCCGCCAATATCGCGCCTATGTTCGAGGTGAAACCTCTGTGTTCGTTGTTGTCCATTTGTTTCTGTATCAATAATGTTCTTTGACCGTTATTGGTTACGACAACCGTTGGGAGATGCAATACGCCCCTACAATCATCGCATCATCGCAGCCGGGCGTATGCAATACGGCCCCCTTACTTCTCTCGCAGCCACTTGAAAATCGTCTTCCATGAGGGTTTGTTTCCGTAATTCAGGATTCCGATGCGATAGATTTTGGCGGAGAACCAGATGCTGAAGATCAGGAAGCCGAGGGCGAGTCCCATGGAGAGTGTAAGTTCCCATGCGGGCACGCCCGAGGGCAGTCGGATCATCATCGCGATGGGGGAGGTGAGCGGAATCATGGAGAGCCAGAAGGCCAAGGTTCCGTCAGGGTTCGTGGAGATGCTCGGCAGGAAGATGATGGCTAACAACAACGGCAGTGTGATAGGCATCGTATATTGTTGAGAATCAGATTCGTTATCTACGACGGACCCCGTCGCTGCATAGAGGGTGGAATAGATGAGGTAGCCGACGATGAAATAGAAGATGAAACAAAGGATAATCGTGCCGAAAGAGACGGAGAAGTAATTCTGAATCATTTCGAAGATATTGTTCGGGGCGGTGCTCAGCGAAGAGGTGTCAGGCACGTTCACGCTGGGTGTTTCTGCCAAGGTCTCCACGGTGTCAGGACTGAAAAGATTCGGGGCAAACAGTTGGATGCCGACGAGAATCGCCGTGGAAAGCATAATCCAAATCACCAGTTGCGTGAGACCTACCAGGGCAATGCCCACAATCTTGCCGATGAGCAATTGCATGGGTTTCACCGAGGAAATGAGCACCTCTACAATACGGTTGGTTTTCTCTTCCAGCACACCGCGCAACACTTGACTGGCGAACATGATGATAATGAAGTAGATAACTAAGCCGCAACCCATGCCGAAGAGCTGGTTCACGGATGTGTCGTGCTTTTTTTCACCGCCCTTGTCGTCAATTTGGATGGTGACCGCCTCCGCTTTGGTCAACTGCTTCAGTTGATCGAATTTCGAGGGCTCTACGTGCAGGGAGTCGCGGAGCAGTTGGTTGAAAAAGATGTCGTCCATTTGGTTCTCCACCGCCGATTGTAATCCGGAAGGCAGGTTTTTTTTGTAGAAGATGTTAGATTTCAGCGACTGTGTGTTGGGCAGGATTTGCAAAACAACGTCATAATCTTGTTCGAAAGCCTCTTTCTTGATTTGCTCGATGTCGCCGGAACGATAGCTGAAGGCATAATGGTCGTTGTCAACAAAGTTGTTGATGAAAATCTCACTTTCGTCAACCACCAGAATGTTAGAGAATTGCTTCTTCTCACTCATCACCATGAGCAGCGCGGGCAGCACGATCATGGCCACCAGCAGTATCGGCATCAAAATAGTGATGATGATGAACGATTTTTTCTGTATGCGAGTCAAATACTCACGAGATATGATTAAAAAGGTCTTATTCTTCATGGGATTGTTGCTGGTTGGCTTGTTCCACTTGCTCGATGAAAATTTCGTTCATAGTGGGCATGATTTCGTTAAAGGAATGAATATCAGCGTATTGAGAGAATAGTTGCAACAATGCGTTGGGCGAGGCGACCTCAGGAATCTTGATTTCAAAATGAGTGTAATATTTGTTTTGCTCTTGTGAACAAATCTCATATTGTTGGTTCAGAAGATTTTGAACCAAATCGTCTGAATGATTGGAAACTTCTACAGAAAACAAATTCTTCTTGAAACGGTTTTTGATTTCGAAAATATCACCTTCCAGAATTTTGCGGGATCGGTTGATCAGAGCGATGTTGTCGCAAATTTCCTCTACAGAGGCCATGTTGTGCGTGGAAAGTACAATCGTTGTTCCCTCTTTCTTGAGTTGCGCAATCTCGTCTTTCAACAAGTTGGCGTTAATGGGGTCGAATCCGCTAAACGGCTCGTCCAGAATCAGAAACGAGGGCTTGTGCAGTATGGTGGTGATGAATTGCACCTTCTGTTGCATACCCTTGGAAAGTTCTTCCACAGGACGATTCCACCAATCCGTGATGCCGAATTGCTCGAATTTCGCGCGTAGCCGTTTATAGGCATCCGATTTCTCAAGTCCCTTAAGTTGAGCGAGATAGATGGCCTGCTCGCCCGTTTTCATCTTCTTGTAAAGACCACGCTCCTCTGGCAGATAACCCATGTCATAGGTGTCAGAGGATTGCAGAGGGTGTTCTTTGAAGAAAATTTGCCCTTCATCGGGGAATGAAATACGCATTAGGATGCGTATCAGGGTCGTCTTGCCGGCACCGTTGGGACCAAGCAACCCGAAAACGCATCCTTGCGGTACGGATATGGAAACGTCATTCAAGGCAACATGATTCGAAAATCGTTTCGTAACATGCTGCACATCAATTATATTCATACAGTAGGATTATTGTTTTTCTTTTTTTTCTTCTTCTTTTTCTTCTTGCCGCTTGTTTGTGGAGCTACATAGAACGCTTGATTTGCATTCGCGATGTTCAACAACTCCTTGGTATTAATATAGTTAAAATCTTCAGGAAGCGTGATTTTCCCATCCGACAATTCTTCCAGCTGATGGCTGATAAGCATATCGTTGACAGAGTTGCGATTGTATGTCAAATACATCATTTTCAGATGGTTAGCTAATGAAGGAGCAAACGATTTCCGGACTTCTTCAGGGTATTCTGACACCTTTCGAATCAGATTTTGCATGTTGGTACCGTAGGTGCGGAACTTGACGCGCACTTTGTTGTTATAGGAGGGCTTTACAAACTCTTTCTTGCGTGTATCAGGCAGTGGTTTCGGATAGGGAGAATCTACATCTAATTGATAGTCAGACATGATGTAAAGGTGATCCCACAATTTGTTCCAAAAATCGTCGTTATTGCGGTTGACTTCATTGCTGTTCTCCTTCGAGTTGACCACATCGCTCATGATGCGTACGATAGCGTAGGCAGTGCGAGTGCGTTCGTCTCTATCTTCAATCTTCACACATTCTTCTACCAGTTTCTGGATATTTCTTCCGTACTCTCTGATAATTAACTTGTTACGTTTAGTATTATATTCAATCATAGGTAGTTATATAGTTTTCCGTTTTGGTGCGCAAAAATACATTTTTTTGTTTTCCTATTTCCCTTCTCGTTTCAGGATAATCAACACCGTGTAAATCAATATCTTGATGTCCATTTGGATAGACATGTTTTCGATGTAGAGGATGTCCCAGCGGAGGCGTTCAACCATCTCATCGACATTTTCTGCATATCCGAATCGCACTTGGCCCCAGGAGGTGATGCCGGGTTTGATGCCGAGCAGCAACTGGTAGTAGGGGGCGCGTTCCACGATCTGGTCAATATAATATTGCCTTTCGGGACGTGGTCCCACCAGCGACATCTCGCCTTTGAGTACATTGAAAAACTGAGGAGTCTCGTCCAAACGATATTGGCGCATGAATTTCCCGAATGGTGTGATGCGCGGGTCGTCGTCGGAGGAAAGCATCGGACGGTCGGTTTCCGCATTCTCACACATGGAGCGGAACTTTATGATATTGAATGGTTTACCTAAATAACCGATTCGCTCTTGCTTGTAGAAAATCGGGCCGGGAGACGAACGCTTCACTCCGATGGCAAGGCAAATGTACAATGGAGTCAAGAGGATGATGGCCAACAGCGAAAACACAATATCGCATACGCGTTTCACGTAGCGTTGCCACGTGGGCAGATACTCGGGCGTGACGGAAATCAGAGGCTCGTCCAGTACTGAGGAGGTCTTCACGCTTCCCATCAGCACGTCATGTTCCTGCGGCACCATGCTGACGGTCAGGTTGTGGTTACGGCGAGCCAATGCCAACACCTGTTGGATGTATTTCCGCTGACCGTTGTGCAAAGCTACCACGACTTCTTCAATGTGCAGATTGTCAATGACTTGGCTGAGGTCTGCAATGTTCCCCACGCACGGAAGCTTCCCCTCCATACAGTCTGACTGGTGCTCTTCCACACGAATGTAGCCGACAAAAAAGTGTCCTGAGCGACGACTTTGCTTGAGTACCGTTTCGTAAGCTTTCAATGCCATTTCATCATGTCCCACAATGATGGTGTTAAAACCGATTGTTCCGTTATGGATGCGCTTGTTGATGTGGGATGTGATGCACAATCGAGGAATATACGTCAGAATGAACTGTGCTACAAAAAGGAAGAGCAAATATTTGACATAATCGTGCGGAGAATTGACGATGTCGTCGAGGATGAAGGCAAAGAAGAAAACAAGACAGCCGAACAGTGTCACCCCAAGGGTGGTCACCAACTCATCCAATCTCGATTTGCGGTAAATTTTGTTGTAATAACCGAAAAAAGCATGGAAAAACAACCAATAGACAGGATACAGCGCAAGTCCGAGCAAGAAAGTGGTATCCACTCGCATGGAAGCGAAAATGGTTTGCATATCGGCAGATTCGCCTACATGCTTGCGGTAAATATATAGCCCCACCCAAGTGATGAGTGCGGCTAAAATGTCGAAAATCAGATAAATACAGGTTAATTTGGCTTTATTCATGATTTAGGCGGTGCGAATCCATAAAACTTTCACGTCGTCAATTTCAAACCGGGTCTCTTTGCCTTTTTCGCCGCCTCCTGAGAACATTAAGGTGATGTACGTGGAATTACCCGATGCACTATGGTAGGCATTGATGGTGTTTGTCAAGTCAAAGTGGATGGTCTTCCATTCGTCAGGTGAGGCGTAAAAACCGCCGATAGCATAGTCGTTGTAAGGGTTATATGCGGTGGACATGCGCATATTCACATCAATGTCGCCTTCCGTTTTGTAGCGAACCTCGAGAACGACTCTGTAACTGCCCACAGGAACAGGTTCGGTAAGAGTGGTCTTGACATCAAAATACAGGCCGTTGGAATCATTGAGGATGATTTCACCTACATTTTTGCCTTCGTAGGTGGTGGGCACGAAGGTCAACCCTGTCTGGCCGGGGGAAGTGGAAGTCGGGGAAAAAGATGAACTGTTGGAAAACGTTTCAAAATAAGCCACATGGGCGTATTCGCTATAAATATACTTAGGACGGTTCTGTGACACTTCATAGACCTTGTCCTTGCGAAGGAGAACCCGTTGGCGCGTGATGTTGAGGAAAGGGTATCCTTGAATGGTGTTGGCCATGCCCGTCATTGGGAAGGCAGGGAGCATAATCAGTGTACATGAGTCATCGTTATCAACATCCAACACTGGAACTTTGCAGGGTAACTCCCAGCAGCCAAGGTTCTTGTTGTTTACATAAATGTTGGCGTGTGTGAATTTGTGGTGTGTGAGCGCTTCCAAATGCTCTTGATCATAGTTGGCATCGTGCATCTCGTTAAATTTGCTGACATCGATGCAATTCTCGAAATCTTCAGGGGTGATATAAATGTATGCAGGGGTTAGGTCCGTGGGTTTGCAGGAATTAACCCCGAAGATGATTGCTAATACGCTGATTGTTAAGTAGATAAATTTCTTCATATAACATTGTTTGAGATTCTTTAACGATATTTTTTGATTTATATTGCATGATTGAAAAAATTTTCGTTTTTTTGCGGCCATGAAAAACAATCAATCAAATCAGGTCCTAGGTTATGTGGCCATCATGTTCGCTATGCTCTTTTGGGGCTTTAGCTTTGTGTGGATCAAACAGTTGTTAATCAACAATTTTCCAGTATTCACCATCGTTTTTATTCGTTTGGTGTTGGCCTCGGTGGTCTTTGTGACGCTACTCAAATTACAGAAGAAATTGCAACACATTGAGCGTGCCGATTATAAAGATTTTTTGCTTTTGGCTTTTTTTGAACCCTTTCTCTACTTTATCGGGGAGGATTTTGGGCTGAAGTATGTGGATGCCAGTTTTGCTGCCGTCATCATCGCACTTATCCCTATTGTTATCTCCATCACAATGTATTTTACTGAAAAAGAGCCGATTAGATGGGAGTTTATAGTAGGTGCGATAGTTTCCATGGGCGGCGTGCTGATGCTGACGGTGAGCCCGAATGGTCAGATGTCCTTCAACCTCAAGGGAACGATGCTGCTGAGCTTGGCGGTGTTGGCGGCCAGCGGATACAGTGTGCAACTCACTCGCTTGCTCAAAAAATATTCCCCCGCTACGGTCACTACCATGCAGAACTTTATTGCCATCCCGTTCTATCTGCCTTTCATACTGATATTTGACATCCAACAATGGCCCTCGTTGAACTGGAATTTTTCCTCGATTTCCAGCTTGATATGCCTGGCTTTGCTCTGCTCCGCTGGTGCGTATATGCTCTATTCCTACTCTGTTAAACAACTGACAGTCAGCAAGACCTGCGTTTTCACGAACCTGATCCCTATTGTCACTCTCCTTGCTGCCGCTGCCATTGGTCAAGAAGCCTTTACCTCCATCAAATTTTGGGGCATTCTCGTAATCGTGGTCGGCGTCACCTTCAGCCAGTTGAAAGTTGGAAAGAGGGAGGTTTAGAGGTTAGAAGGTTGAAAGAATGGCGAACGATGTGTGATTTGCGATTTGTGATGAGGCGATAATTATGAATTGTAAATGAATAGATTGTACCATATATTGTTGTGTGTGATGATGGTGTTGTGTGCGGGGACGACTGTTGCGCAAAGTGGGCGCGTGGCGTTGTCGGGGGTCGTGCATGATGCCAGCAACGGCGAGACCATGATGGGCGTTTACGTTATCCTGACGGATATCCAGTCCCCGTCGAATGTGCAGGGGTGCGTCACCAACCAAGCGGGTTATTATTCGGTTTCGGTGATGCCTGGAACGTATAAAGTCTCCATTAACTTCATGGGATACAAGACTTTGCAGGATACTGTCACATTGACGAAGAGTCAGTCACGGCATTTTGAGTTGGAACCTGCGGCGATTGCCGGAAAGGAGGTGGTGATCCAGGGTGAGCGTGGCAATGTGAATGTCACGGGCGGCGATGTAGGACGTATGGAGCTGAGCATCCAGACAATCAAGGCGTTGCCTGCACTAATGGGGGAGGCCGATGTCATCAAATCCATACAGCTGCTCCCGGGCGTGCAGTCAGGTGGCGAAGGGAACTCGGGTTTCTATGTGCGCGGTAGTGGTACTGACCAAAACCTCGTCCTTCTCGATGAGGCTACTATCTACAACGCGGATCACCTTTTCGGTTTCTTCTCCATCTTCAATGCCGATGCCGTCAAAAGCATCGAGCTCATTAAGTCGGGAATGCCGGCATATTATGGCGGTCGCGCGGCTTCCATCCTGAACGTCTATCAGAAAGATGGCAATCTGAAACGATACGAGGTGGATGGCGGATTAGGGCTGATTTTTTCACATCTCACCGTGCAGGGACCTATCAAGAAAGACCGCGTTTCGTTTTTGATTTCTGGCCGACGGACATACGCCGATTGGATCATCCAACCGTTTCTCAAAAAGGATAACCCGATGAAAGGCACCGAATTCTACTTCTACGACCTCAATGCCAAGTTCAATATCGTCATTAATTCGCGCCATCGGCTCTATTTCGGTGCGTATTACGGACACGATGTCTATGGCTTCAAATCGAAAACGCAGCAGACCAAGATGGCCTTCAAGTGGGGAAATGCGGCAGCTTCGGCAAGATGGAACTTTATCATCGGTAACCGTCTGTTTCTCAATACTTCCGCTACGTTCAGCGACTATGATTTCAGTACTGAAATGTTGATGGATCCGTATTCTTTCAAACTTTCGTCTGGAGTGCGCGACTACAGCCTTAAGAGTGAACTGACTTGGATTCCGACTCCGAAGCACAATCTTCGTTTTGGTGTGCATGATGTGTTCCACGATTGCAATCCGGGACAATATAGGGTGGAAACGGGTGTGGAATCGCCTTTGGGAATCCCTGAGGTACAGCATCTGTATGGCAATGAATTAAGCATTTATGCTCATGATGAATATGATATCACCCCGAAGTGGAAGCTGAACATGGGGTTGCGCTACAGCAATTACCATCAGTTAGGCCCGTTCACACGTTATGTTCTTGATGAACTGGGACACGTGGTGGATTCCATCATGTACAAGCCCGGGGAGTCTGTTGTCCAGTATAACCGTGTGGAACCGCGTTTCTCGTTGCGTTGGATGATTGATTCCACCACCTCCATCAAAGCTTCTGCGACATTGAATTACCAATATATGCATCGGATTTCTGTCGCGAGCGTTTCGCTTCCCACGGATGTGTGGATGCCTTCCACCGATTTGTTGAAACCTCAGACTGTGTTTCAATACACGTTAGGTGTGTTCAAGAATTTCCACCAAAACATGTTCGAGACATACGTGGATCTTTATTATAAACAGATGTATAACCTGGCTGAGTACAAGGATGGATTGGATTTCAGTATCTTAACCATCAATCCTGACCAATTGTACGTTTTTGGAAAAGGATGGTCGGCGGGTGCTGAGTTTTATATCAAGAAGTCGCGCGGACGTTTCACCGGTTTTATCGGCTATACGCTTGGCTTCACGCGGCGGCAATTTGACGATCTGAATGGCGGGAAACCTTACTGGGCGAAATACGACCGTCGTCACGATGTCTCCATCAGCCTCAGCTACGAGATAATCCCCAACAAGCTGAGAGCTTCCGCTTTGTGGGTCTTCCAGTCTGGCAATACCATGACGGTTCCGCTGGGTTACTACCTCTACATGGGTTCCGTGGTCACCGAGTATAGTGGTCGCAACGAGTATCGTGTGAACCCCTACCACCGACTCGACATCTCCGTGGATTGGACTATCAAGAAGACCTCCAAGTTCGAAACAGGCCTGAATTTCTCTATTTACAACGTCTATAACCGTCAGAATCCGTTCCTCGTTTTCTTCGAGACCAGCATTGAGACTGGTGATGGTGACATCACGGACTTCTCCATGCAGAACCACGCTTATCAGATGAGCCTGTTCCCTATTATCCCGTCGGTGATGTGGACGTTTAAGTTTTAGTTAGCAGTTAGTAGTTTGCAGTGATGCCGCCGGACTGGATCCAGTCGGCAGCTGTCTCGATGATGTTGTCCTTGCCCTGGGCCACGGCTGCGGGGTCGAGAAGCACACGCACATCTGGTGGAACTCCGTTTTCGTAGTTGCCGCCGTCAAGTGCGATGGTGCGGGAACAGCTGAAGCGGTAGGTCCAGCCGTTGGGCAGCATGCCACCGTTAGGCAGACCAGTGCCACCGCCAGTATAGTCGCCAAACAGCTTCACGTTGTCGAACGCCTGCGTGGCGAGAGAGAAGAAAGAGGTGGCACTAAACGATCCGCGATCCACCAAGACCGCTACCGGCTTGAGGTACGGGCTGCTCTTACCCAAAATGCTGCTGTCGGGAGCAAACTCATCCAAAAGAGGTGTGAAATCGTTGTGGGCGGGACCCGCTTTGTGCTGCACGGAATAGATCTTCTGATGGTGACAGTCGAAAATGCTCATTAGCTTTGCCACGTTCGCGATGCTGCCACCGCCGTTTTGGCGCAAATCAAGTACCAAACCGTCACAATCTTTATATAGATGCATCACATATTTCAGATCCTTGTCGGAAAGATCGGAAGAGAAAGAGCTATAACGGACGTAGGCCACCCTGCCGTTGCGGATGGCGTTGTGCTTCAGCGAACCGGTTTGGTGACCTTGCAAGGTCAGATAGTTAAGTGTAATTAGATCTGCATCAAAACAGTTATACTCACTCATCCAATAGGAAATAGTATCGCTGCGCATGATGTCGAAATCGCTCCACAGGTTGGTGTGGCCGTCGCGCAACGTGTTGAGCATGGCAGAACAAACGCGGAACAGACTGTCGTCGCTCATCTCGTCATAGACCATCGGACGGTAAACGGCGTGCACTGAGTCCCAGTTCACCCCTTTCACGTCGAAGAAGGTATAGAGCTGATCCACTCTGCCCCATAGATATTCGAATACGTTGGTAGGGGTGTTTTTAACGTCTTTCTCCATGAGCAGTTGTTCGCAGGAGGAGAAAAATATGGCCAAAAGGCAGATTATGATGATACTGAACTTTTTCATAGCCGTGTGAAATTAGATTTTGAACATGAATTGAATATAACCCGTTCTGCAGGCATTGTCATATCGGTAAGCCCCTTTCTTTCCTGTGGTGAAGAAATCCACGCGATGGCCGAAGGCGAAACGGTTGCCGTTGCGCAGGTTGACGGTGAACCCTAAGTCGTAGGTGTATCCCGGAAACCATTTGTTCACTGGCTCGTTCGCTCTGGTCAGCAAGGTTGTGATGTCGTCGTCGTTCAAAGGCGGCTGCACGTAGGCAAACCCCGGACGGGAGCCAGAGGCGAACAGGGGCAAAGAGAGTTTGACGAAAGCCGTCATCCAGGGATGGGACTTGTCGTCCTTGTCATACGCGAAGTCACACTGTACCAGTTCCTCAGCGGAGATGGTGCCGAAAAGAGAAAACGTGGTTTGGGCATTTTGCAAATCGGGTAGGAGCTTGGCATCCGCAAAGCCTCCCACGGAAGCTCCCGACCAGAAATGCCAGCGGCTGTCGGAGGGCTTGAGACAGCTGTACAGGAACTCCAACTTGGTGGTGATGCGGTGTGTAGTGCCTGAAGGATGGACCGTTATAGAGGGAAGCCATCCAAGATCAAATTGGATATGACAACGTTTCCATTCGTCGGTGAATCCGCCTTGTACACCGGAAGTGAATCCCAAAAATGAAAAGGGGACAACGCTTGTTTCCACGCAGCTGGTGGCACCAAAATCTCCCCTGAGATTAAGGAAAAAGGAATTTCCTTTGTCGGCACTGGCACTCTGTGCGAAGGCGTTCCCACCCGCCGCCATCATCGCCGCCACGACTAGGGATTTTAGCAGTGTTTTTTCTCTCATAAACATGATTTTATAATGCGGCGGCAAAAGTACGAATTTAGGGCAACAAATTATAATAAAAAATTGTATCTTTGCGGTTTGAAAAAATAATAAACCTATGCCAACAACAACCATTCTGTATGCGGCTATTACAGTGGGACTTACGGGTCTTATCGCCGCGGTGATTTTATACTTTGTGTCGAAGTTCTTCCATGTAGAGGAAGATCCTCGTATCGATTTAGTGCAAGCATGTCTGCCCAACGCTAACTGCGGCGGCTGTGGATTTGCCGGCTGTCGTGCTATGGCTGAGGCTATTGTGAAGAACAATGACCTCAATGTGGCCTATTGTCCTGGCAGCGATACCGCCAAAATTGCCGAGATTATGCACTTGAGTGCCGTCGAACATGAACCTCAGGTCTCCGTGGTGCGCTGCAATGGCACCTGCGAGCACGCGCCCATGAAGTCGTTCTATGACTCCGCACTCACCTGCGCCTTTGCCAACACCTTGTTCGCGGGCGAGAAAGCTTGTCCATTCGGATGCCTCGGATGCGGCGACTGCGTGGCAGCTTGTCAGTTCGACGCCATCCACCTCAACCCCGAAACGCATCTTCCAGAGGTGAAGGAGGAACTCTGCGTGGGTTGTAAAGCTTGCGCCAACGCCTGTCCGCGCGGCGTGCTCGAGATCCGCGACAAGGGCAAGAACCACCGCCGCGTCTATGTGGCATGCAACAACAAAGAAAAAGGTGCTGTGGCCAAGAAGAACTGCTCTTCCGCTTGTATCGGATGCGGCAAGTGCGCCAAGGTGTGCCCGTTCGAGGCCATCACCGTGGAGAACAACCTTGCCTACATCGACTACCACAAGTGCAAGGCGTGCCGCAAGTGCGTCGATGAGTGCCCTTCCGGTGCTATCCTCACCGTCGGCTTCCCGCCCAAGAAGGAAACCCCGAAAACCGAACCCGTGGCAGAACCCGTCGCCGCCGAACCCGCACAAGCATAGAATATAATTCCAAGAGGGCTGCAAGCCCGACACGTGTCAACCCAGGGCGAACGCAGTGAGCTCTGGGCAGAGCAGCCAAAACAAAGCGAAGCGGAACCTTGGGAATAACAAACGAAAATCAATCAAAATGGAAAATACAGTCGCAACCCTCGAACAGAGAATCGAAGACAATATCAAAGAAAGCGCGCAATACGTCAAAAAAATGAACCACAAGACCTTCCACATGGGCGGTGTGCACCCTGAAGCCAACAAGTTCGCGCACTCCGCACCCGTGGAGACCTTTCCGCTGCCCGATGAGGCGGTCGTCTATATGACCCAGCATCTCGGTGCCCCGGCCACGCCCATCGTGCAAAAAGGCGACAAGGTGAAAGTCGGCCAGCTCATCGGCAAGGCTGAATCGTTCGTCTGCGCCAACATCCACGCCCCCATCTCCGGCACCGTCGTCAAAGTCGATCAAGTGGCCGACATCACCGGATACAAGAAACCCGCCGTGGTGATCAAACGCGAGGGCGACGAATGGGACGAGAGCATCGACACCTCATTGGACATCATCCACGACATCAAGCTGAAGACCAAGGAGGAGATTATTGAGCGCATGAAAGACCGCGGCATCGTGGGATTAGGTGGTGCCTGCTTCCCGACACATATTAAATATATGTTGAAGCCGGATCAGAAGTGCGAATACTTGATCGTCAACGCCGCCGAGTGCGAGCCGTATATCTCCACCGATAACCGTGTGATTCTGGAGCGTTGCGAGCAGTGCATGATCGGCATCGAGATTGCGCTCATCGCGTCGGGTGCGCCCAAGGCCATCATCGGCATCGAGGAGAACAAACCCCGCGCCATCAAAATGCTGATGGAGACGGCGAAGCGCTACCCCAACATCGAAGTGCAACCGCTGAACATCAAATACCCGCAAGGTGCTGAGAAACAGCTGATCAAAGCCATCACCGGCAGAAGCGTCCCGAACGGAGCACTGCCGATCTCCGTGGGTTGCATCGTCAACAACATCACCACGATGTACACCATCTACTTGGCCGTGCAGAAGAACAAACCGATCGTGCAAACCTACACCACGGTCTCCGGCCGTTCGCTGCGCCCCGACCAGTGCAAAAATTACCGCCTGCGCATCGGTACCCCGATCCTGAGCGTGCTGCAGTCGGTGGGTATCCCCGAGGACACCGGCAAGATCATCTCCGGCGGTCCGATGATGGGCAAGGCCATCGCCAACTTAGGTGCCTACACCGCCAAGGGCATGTCGAGTCTCCTGTTCATGAACGAGGAGGAGAGTGTGCGCGGCGAGGTGCACCCTTGTCTGCGCTGCGGCAAGTGCGTGAGCGTCTGCCCGATGGGACTGGAACCCTATATGCTGCACACCTTCACGGATCTGAAACGTTGGGACGACACCGAGAAGTACGGCATCATGAACTGTATCGAATGCGGTTCATGTTCCTTCATCTGCCCCTCCAACCGCCCGATTCTGGACATGATCCGCGTCGGCAAAGCCAAAACCGGCGCTGTTATCCGCGGGAGAAGCGCGAAATAAGGACATTTCTCACACGGTCTGCATACCGTATAAAAAAACATCCGCCTGATTCAGACGGATGTTTTTTTTATCCTGTAGGGCTGCCGCAATGCGACAGCCCTACATACGGTCATTGTTTCACGAAAGGTTTCGTCACCATTCCTCGATCAGTGGCGATGCGCACGAAATAGATGCTGGCGGCGAGGTCCGAAATATCGATCCGGGCTGTAGGGCTGTCGCAATGCGGCAGCCCTACAACGGTCTTACCGAACACATCCACGACCTCGATTGCCCCACCCCAATGTGCATAGTCCATTGTACATTCTACATTGATCACGTCCGTGGTGGGATTCGGGTAAATCTTGACGTAGCGGTCATAGTCCGCGATGCCGATATTCGTAGTCGTTGCCGCAATAGTATCGGAATTGGCGGGAATGCCATCTTCACAATAATTCACCACATAGATTTCGTAAGTTGTTAGTCCCTGTAAACCGTTGATAGTGACAGGATGGACAGTCGTGAGAAGGGTGTCCCAATCGGGTGTTTCGAGCGGACGATACATGACGGCCCAATAGTCGTATTCGCCGTCTTGCGCCCAATCGACAGTAAGGTATTCGTTGCCAATTTCGTCGACGGTAAGTGAAGAAGGCGTGTCGCAAGGATCTGGCTCCACGATGGCATCCCCCAAAACGGTGACATCATCCAAATAGATACCATAGCCCCATCGTACGGTGCCTTGGAAAGCAATCTGGTAGGTGTTGGTGGGATTCGGCAACAACAGGGAGTCCACTGTCCACGTAGGGATATTGTTACTATAGTGGGTGATCGCTATCCATGGGTCTGTTTCCGAAGTCCGATAGAGAATCATCAGCGTATCCTGATCGTTACCCCACTTCGCCTGTGTATGCCAAAAACGCAGTCTGGGCTGACTCACATCGAGCAGACGCAACTGCGGGGTAACCAGCATGGTGGTCTCGGGCGTGTAGCTGTTGTTTTTTAACGAGATAGCTTTTGTCCCACTATGTGCACCTGTAGGATTAGACTGCGGGGTAACAACACTCCAATTTCTCGTGCCATTCACATATTGCATACTCCAACATTCAGGGAATGTCCCACTGTTTTCAAAATCCTGATAATACGGAAGAGGCACATCACCACATAAGGTAGTGAACTCAACAGACACGAGGTCGCTCACGGTATTTCCGCAGTCGGCCGACACATAAACCGTATAGGTCGTGGCCGACAGCAGCCCCGTGAGGCTCACATTCGGATTCGTGACATAGAGCTGCACACCGGTGCCGGGCGCAAAACCAGTCGTGCCGTACTCCACCATCCAAATCGTCGTACCCGAAACATCCGTCCATGACAAATCAGCAGATTCGTTTGAAACATTTCCAACCACAATATTTATTGGCGATTCGCAAGCAGACACTTCTCGAAGCTGAAGGTCATCCACATAGAGGGAACCGTTTCGCACACGCAATGCGATATGGCGACCGTTGCCTGCATAACTGGCCAATGGGATGAAGACCTGTGACCACGAATTCGTACTGGGCATCAATGTATCTACTATCACAAAAGATGCCGTGTCCATCGCATCGTCCATCAAACCTACTTCCAAAATGGAGTTACCATTCACAGACTTCATATTCAATATAACCGCCAAATCTTGGATAACAAAAGTGCTGTCAAGACGCGGAAGAATGGCCAAAGCATACGGTTGCGTGCTGGCATTGTAGGTCATCTGCAGACAGTGGTTGTTCGTTACGTCTGGTGTAGTTCCTTGACCGTTGACAACATAAGCAGTTTGTTCCAATCGCTGCCAGCATTCCACATAATTCTGTAAGCCAATCGGCACAAACGTCTCAAAATCAACCTCGTATGGGATTTGGACTATATCGCCACAACCCGTCATAAAGGAACGGGTTGTCCATTCGCTATAATTTCCGGTGTCGCAGACCGACCGCATCCGGACCGTATAGGAGGTATTCATCAGAAGACCTGTCAGGGTGACTTGAAATCCCGTAGGGTTACTGTAAGTCGTCCAAACGGTATCGGTAGTCGCCTTGTATTCCAGTTCCCACTGATTCTCCTGATATGCGGCCGCCCAGATGAGACGGGCTCCATTGCCACCAACGCTATCTACTAGCAAGTTCGGGGCTCCGCAAGTGACGGAAGCGTCGCAGTCAGTCTGGAAAATCACGTCAAGGCGACCTTGGTCGTACATCCACACATTCATATTAGAAGTGAACGGAGTGTCTAAGGTGTTAACATGCCCCGTTGCAGTCGCGATATGGCTGCAATAGCCATAGTAAAAATGATTGGAGGGAGATGCTGCCGTTCCAGTGGTGTCTTGAATGGTGAGCACCAGATTGGATGTGCCGTTGTAGTAGAACGGGGTGTCGAAATAGAGAGTGACCCAACCGTCGTGGAAGTCCACGGTACCTGCATAGACCTGGGTGGATGGGAGGTTATCAAACGGGGTGGAATTCGAGTAGAAATCACTTTGGTTGGTGTATTGAAGGAACAATTTCCAGTCGCGTTGAAGTATAGTAGGGTGATAAAGATGAAATGAAACAGAGTAGAGATTTCCTGAACCTCCTATTTCTTCGGGAAAATAAAGTTGGCGAGTGACGCTGTAGTCCCAAGTGTGCATCCAATTAGAGTGGTTCGGGCTGTTCCCGATGGTATCGTAGCCGCCCGAAAAACATTCCGTTTGGAAAGAGGTGATGGCCCAATCTCCACATGTGCTGTCCGAGCAGAATGACTTCACACGCACATCGTACCATGTGCGAGGTATCAAACCGGTCAGGAAAAACGAAGGACTGGTCAGATGGTCGATGGTGGTCCATGCACTGTCGCCCCGAGTACTATATTGCAGCGTGTATTCCTGCGCGTCGCCCACTGCTCCTGCCTGCCAAGTGACCAATGCGGAACCGCTGCTAACCTGTTCCAAGGACAAATCGGCGGGTGGGGCGCAGTCATAGTTGAATTGGGAGATGACAATATTGTCCACCGTTGCGTAGGAGGCGTATTTGTTCTTGATGGCAATGTAGCGACCAGTGCCTGCATAAGAGAAAAAGAAAACCGAATCATGCCTAAAATTTGTAGAGTAGTCATATCCGACATTGATCTCTTTCACAGGCTGGAAAGTGCTCGCGTCGTTCGGGTCGGTCATAACCCCCACTGTGACATGGTCATCGTTGTCGTAATAGTTCACGTCCAAATTCAGCTTAAGGTATCGGATGTCGATAGGATTACCGTTGGTGTCATAATCGGCCAATCTTGGCATGACGGCGATGCCTGTATAATAAATGAAACACAAATAGCCACCAGAACCAGGAGCCATATTCCCGAATTGGACTTCAAGGTATTGGGTACCCACCCCTCCCCAGCATTCTGGAAGGTCATGGGTTCCGTTATTGAAGTCTTCCGTGAACGGGAAATGGTCGATTTCATAGCACGGTGTGGTGAAGGTGTAGATGTTCGTCCAATCGCTGTAAGAATCTGTGTCACATTTGCTGCGAACGTAGAAATAATAATTGTGGTCAGCCTGCAGCCCAGTGAGCGTCCACGGATTACCCATTGCCGTGATACGCGTCCCGGCACCAGGAGTGAAGTTGGCGGTACTGTACTCAATTTCCCACTCTTGGGATGCGCCAAACTCTTGCCAACCGATCGTGGCGGAGAACGGTTCCACCTCTTCAACCGTCACATTCAAGGGTATAAAGCATCCACTGGGATAGTCTAATGTGAGGTCATCAATCTTAATCCCGTCACCTGTAGCACCAGTCACGCGGAAGGCGACATAGTGTCCCGTTCCATTATATCCGTTCAGGGGATAGGATACCATTTCGTATGCACCGTAGGCAAATGGGGTAATCTGACCCAACGACACGAAAGAGGCCGTATCCATCGGATCGCTCATCACCCCGATTTCGAGACTTCCGCTACCGTTGTGCGACAAATAGAACTTCACCTGAAGACTGTCGATGGAGACACTGTTAGCCATTTCCGGCAACACAGCGTATGTGACACCATTTGTTATGGCTGGAAAATGCAAACAATGTTCACCACTGTATGCCTGTGCAATATCTGTCACCACACTGACCGTGTTACTCTCGCTGGAGCTGTGTCGCTGCCAGCATAACGGGAATGCACTTCCCTCCTCCAAGGACAAGTTTTCCTCAAAGGAATAGCAAATCGGAATTTGGGCTAACGGACCGCATTCTGTGGTGAAAGTGCGCGTGGACCAATGTTCTAAAGTGTCACTGCAGTGTGGCCGGATGCGGACAAGATAACGGGAATTAGGGTTCAGTGAGTTCAGCTGGAAAGATGTGGAATAAACGGTATCCATAACGGTCCAAAGCGTGTCGGAAGATTTTCGGTACTCCACTCTCCAAGCATTCTCGGATGCTCCTGGTAATAGCTCCACATTCGCAGAAGTGGAGGTGATATTCGTGACATTCGCGTATGGTGCGACACAATCGGGTGTGTTGTCACAGACATCTCCGAAAATGATTTGGTGTCTAAAATGATAAATGGTGCCATTGAAGTTGGCAGCATACATGGGATTGATGCCGATATTGTCGTTCTTAGCCACAAACACCGCATTACCGGTCGGCTCACTCATGCAAAAAAACGCATTCGGACTGTTTGCGCCGTATGCATTGGTCTTGTCATGAATCACCATCAGAAGATTAGAGGTGCCGTCATAGTAGTAATCATGAAAAAAGGGAATGGTCATCCAACCTGCAGTGACTGGAACAAGACCATCATAAACCTTTACGGCATCGCTAGTGACATTGACCAGATGGGTGAGCGTTTCCTCCTCCACTTTCATCAGGTAAATAGCCACATTGCGATTGCTGTTGGCCGTGGCACAGCGCAACGACATGGAATTCAGCCAGCGGGCACCGCCAAGATCGCTGGCCGTATAAATCTCCTCAGTCACTGAATGCTTGTGATTCGGGAAACTGCGAGCCTGCGAATAATCATCCTGACCGAAGACCAAATCGCCACCACTCGGGCATTGGGTGGTGAAGCTGATGCTATTAACGTCACTTACCGAACCGTTATCACAATAGCTAAAGACCTTAGCGACATACGGAGTGCTCGGGTTCAACCCATCCAGTAGCAACTCTTCCCCTGAAATCGTATAAAAATAGAGGATTGTGGAATCTAACGTGTTGAAACACTCAATCTGATGATTCACCGGGTTGCCCACCGGACCGTTATCCCAGCTGATTCTGGCGGAATGTCCTGTGATGTCTTGAACCCTCAAGTGTTCCACCACAGCACAGCTGGGTCCAAAATCGACCACAATGTCATCCACATATGCGTAATAGTCATAGTACGAGACATCCGTGGCAAACCAACGAAAGGCTATATAACGTCCCGTATCGGCATAGTTATTGAAATAAACCCGATGGAGTTCGAAATGGTTGAGCTGGAAATTCTTGATGGTATCCACAGGCACAAACGTGCTGAAATCGTTAGGATCGGTCATCACTCCCACCTCAAAAAGTTCCACATAATTGTTGGTTCGCACATTCATCGACATCATCAGGGTATTGATGCTGTATTCAGAGATTGGTGGAAAAACCACCATGCTTGTCTGAGAGTAACTACGAAGCCACAGGCATTTATTCCCTCCTGCCCATGAAGGGGCATAAACACAAGGAGACTGATCAACAAATACGGGAGAGGATATCCAGCAAGGATTATTCCCGATGTTCCCCACTGGGAGAGAATCGAAATTCTCTACGAAGGGCAGTTGGGTGATGGCACATGAATCAGTCTGTGCAAAGATGGCGGCTTGCCATAGGCACAGCAACATCATAACGGTCATTAAATTGGTTTTCATACTAGGATGCATTTTGCAAAACAATTTCAATTAATTTTTCACACAACGAACAGAATGCCATTGAAACCATTGATTCTGACTCCAGTCAGATAATTCCGCACTGGAATAAGTCAATTCAAAGAGATAGGCGTATCCACCATAAGCTGTACTGTAGGTGGACGATGTGGTCCAGAATGCAGCAGATTGGCCAAAATGCATGTATTCGCCACCGGCTGGATATGCATTGAACCCCGTTTCGTTGTTCGCCGCTTGGATATTTCCCACTGCACAGTTGGCAGAATAGCTTTTCCATCCCGTGGTGGAGGCCAGCGACTTGGCAATGGATGCAGTGTAATCGGCGCAGCGGTACTGGCTCTGGTTGCCAAGATATAAGCGCAAGGTCACCCACTCGGGGCGGCTTGGCAGATGCCATCCGTCGGGACAGGCCCCTTGAATCCCCGACGGGGAGGCGTTGGTGGCACCCGCACCGTGCATGGCGGCATGCCAGTTGTACATGTAACCATATACATCCACCAAGCTACTGTCGTTGTTGGGGTAATACCTGTAACTAGTGAAATTGGCCTCCTGGCTGCCCAAAGCTATGGCTGTGCCGTCAGCGAAGTGGGTGGTGCGCAGGTTCGCCCCCATCCAACACTGTGTGCCCAACAGCACCGTGTTGTAAACGTTTCCGTCGTAGTCCGTGACTGTTTCTGCACCCGGACAAGGTTGCCCGTAAGATACTTTGGGCCGGAACACGTACTCCTGTCCATAGCTGGTCCCAGCACTGTTCGTGGCATAGGCCCGCAAATAATAGATGGAGTCGGGAGAAAGCCATGACAACGTCACAAGAGAATTCCCAATGGTGTCCGTGACAGCGAAATGATCATTCGTGTCCGTGGGATTCGGTGTCGTGGACCAACAAACCCCAGCCCCGATAATAGGCAAATAGCCGTTGTGAAGAATATTGGCACCCGTCATCACCACCGAGTCCGCAAGAATCAGCACGGAGTCTGTCTCTACCAAGGGCAACGCCAAGGTGGTGAACACCTTTTGGTTAGAACTGTATTGGGTGCCGACATTATTCGTGGCAAAACTACGAACATAGTAGGTTGTGCCGGGATCCAATCCGGTTATCGTACTTGTAAAGTCAATCGAGCTGCCCAAGTATTGGGTGTTCAACAAGTAATTATCAGCCATAGTCGGGTCGGGGGAAGTGCTCCAGCAAAATCCCTTGGCGGTATTACTGGTGTTGAAATTCATCAAGCGCGCCGTGGCCACAACCGAGACATTGGTGATGTCCGACAGACTCAGCACATGACTGTTCAAAAGATAAGCAGTTTGGATGGAAACGTTGTTGCCATAGCTGGTGCCGATAGCGTTGGTGGCGTATGCCCTGATATAGTAGTTGGTTCCTGGTGTCAACCCCGTAACCTGACAGCTGAACGTGTCAAGTCCGGAATAATCCACACAGTGGTTGCCGACGATTGTGGGATTGCTGCTTGTACTCCAGCAGAGTCCCTGTTCCAAGATGGGCAATCCTCCATCATCGGTGACAACTCCGCCACAGGTCACCGTATAGCCGGCATTGTCGGAAACTGGCAAGGTCGTCACAACGGGAACCGTGTTAGGCATTGCCGTCAACTGCGCGACATCGCCATAACCCGTTCCCATGGCATTCGTGGCGTATGCTCGATAGGAATAGAGAACGCCGGGGGTGAGATCAGTGAGCGTGGAAGTGAATGGCCCCACGCCTGGTCCCTCGTCCGTGTGTGAATCAGAAAGGGTTGGATTGGGGGAAGTGCTCCAGCAAATGCCCCTTGCCGTCACCGGGGAGAGGCCATCCGCAATGACAACCCCTTCGCAAACAGCCTCCCCATAAGTTATATTCGAGCCGTTTCCTGTCATCACCGTCGGTGTCTCAAAACTCACCACCAAAGTGTCTTCAACGAGCACCAATTCCGCCTCCTCCACATAACCATTGTCACCCGAATATCCATCAATGATGCGGATATGCCACACCCCGTTCATCGGACAACCTATAAGGTTGGAAAAAGAGTGTGCAGGATGAAAGAAATTCAAGCGGTTTGCCACATCGGAGGTATCCACATAGCGCATTCCCGTGCCACTTCCGAGATGGTCGTTAGGGTTGTTGGCCGTAATGCGATTGCAGGCTTCGTATATGTAACCCATCCCACAAGAGAAGGTCTGCCCATGGGTGTTGTCATCCGTCCAACAGTAATTCCAGCAGGTACCCATGGGATTCTCGGCAGGGTCGCACTTATCGAAACCGTCCGGTTCATAATAAAGACCCAAATACGCATTGGGACTCCCCTCTTGGTCCCAGCCCCAATCAGCAGAAGGAATCTGGGAGGAGCATCCGGAGGACCCCGTTCCATACTTATTCAACAGCGTGGCCGACTGCCCGTTAGGACATTCCAACTGAATCCACAAGTCACCGAGATAGGAGTGTTCCATCTTGAGCCTCACATACTGAATGTCGCTGACACTCTGGATAGTTCTTCCAACATCGTAACTGTTTACATTCAAAGGGATTTCGCAGACGCAATTTCCGTTGCACTCTATTCCATCGGGGATGAAAAAAGTACCAACATTCACATAATGACCATCGTTGATGACCGTGGCAAAAAGATCGAAAACCAAATCCACCGTACAACTTCCGTCCAATGCCTGCTCCACGACCTCACTGGCCAAATATTGGCCATTTTCCAACAGATAATAGCCCGTGCTGCGCATCATATCGCCAATCGTATAGGGCAAGTCGTTGCGTGTGCCGTGTTTCCGCCATTCCAGCGCCCCGATATAGGCGATACGTTCGGCTCCGACACCACCGTTGTTCAACATCTTGATGGTGGCAACATCCCGCGAAGTACGCACCGTCAGGATGTACTGCTGCGGCGTATTCAGCCACACCCGGAAAGCGTGACTGCCAGCATCCAACCGCTGTGCAAGCGCCGTCACCTTGCGCCCGACGAGGTCCACGACTTCGATGAAGACCTGCTCAGGACTTGGCAGTGTCAAGGTGAAGTCTGTGACCCCGTTGAAAGGGTTCGGAGTGTTCTGCGACAGTGAAAATCGCTCCCCTTCATGATGCTCGGGAATCCCCACGTTGGTCAGCATCATGATAGTGTCTGGGTAGTATAGCGTGTCGGTCCATCCCTGAGAGAGGTTTTCCGCCACAACATGGTGAAGTGGCAAAAAGCCGCCATGATTGTCCTTTCCTGTGAAAACAACCGTGGTTTGCGCCTCCACCGGCACCATGACAACGATTAACAACACTCCAATCAGCAATTTTTCACATAACAATTTAACATTCAATAATTTATAAAACACATTCATCATCTTTCCAGAATTTCTTTGATTCACTCTTTTCATGTAACTAGTGTTATTTATCCGTTTGTAGTAAAGTTGCAAAAATACATTTTTTACTTATATGATATGATGCAGAATCTCAAAAAGGTTGCACCAAAAATCACTTTTTTCGATATTTTTTTTATTTTTGCCAAAGTAAAATGAACGTATATGAAACCTTTTACAATCATTGTAAATAATTGCAAAACAGTGTTTTTCTGTCGCTTTTTTTTCATCTTCTGCCTCACTTCCTTCCTATTCGCCGTTGCTTACGCGCAAACCCCCGCGAAATATTGGGTAGCTTTCACCGACAAGAAAGGCACCCCTTACTCTATCGCCAAGCCCGAAGCCTTCCTCTCGCCACGCGCCATCGAGCTGCGCAAGGCGCATGGCATCGCTATCGACGAACGTGACCTGCCTGTGAACCCCGACTACGTGCGACAGGTGCTCGCCCTCGACACCGCCGCACGCTGCTTCACCACCTCCAAATGGCTGAACGGCATGACCGTCTATGCCCTGCGTGAGGACATGAAGGAGGCCATCGAACGGCTGCCCTTCGTGGATTCAGTGGAGCGCACCGATGTACCGAAGGAACCCCTTCCACCCGCCGGGCCCGCCTACGTTTTCCCTGGCAGCGGCGGACAACCGGTATTCTCCTATCAATCTGATATCCAAAACAATAACGATTTCGATTACGGCAAAGCGGCGCAACAGGTGCGAGTGAACAACGTGCACTGGCTGCACCGCATGGGATTCCGCGGCGAGGGTATGCAGATGATGATCCTCGACGGCGGTTTCCAGAATATCGACTCCATCCCTTGTTTCGAAATCCTGCGCAACGACCACCGTTTGCTTGGTGCGCGCAATTTCGTGCAGCCCGAGGTTGACCCGATGCGCAAGCACTCTCACGGCACGATGGTGCTTTCCTGCATCGCCTCCTACATTCCCGGCAAACTCGTCGGCACCGCCCCGATGGTGCAGGTCTATGTGGCGCAGACCGAGGAGTCCGGCAGCGAGGACCGCGTGGAGGAGGACAACTGGGTGGCTGGTTTGGAGTACGCCGACAGCCTTGGTTGTCAAGTGCTTAACTCTTCGTTAGGTTACACCACTTTCGACGACACGGTGAACCAGCGCACCTACGCCGACCTGACGGGTGAGGTGAGCCGTGCGTCGAGAGCCGCCACCATCGCCGCGAGCAAAGGACTGCTGATCTGCAACAGTGCGGGCAACGAGGGCGGCAAGAAATGGAAGTACATCGGCGCACCCGCCGACGCGAAGGACATCCTTACCGTCGGTGCCGTGAACACCAAGCGTAACCGTGCCTATTTCAGCTCGTTCGGTCCCACCGCCGACGGTCGCATCAAGCCTGATGCGTGCGCCGTGGGTCGCAACACCTACCTCAGCACTCCAGTCGGCATCATCACCGTAGCCGATGGCACCTCCTTCTCCTCCCCGATGCTCTCCGGCATGGTCGCCTGCCTGTGGCAAGCCTTCCCCGAAAAGAGCAACTACGAAATCATGGAGGCCATCCGCAATGCCGGCGACCGCAACGTTGTCTTTAATGGCAAAATCATTCTCCAACCTGACACTAATGACGGTTATGGATACGGCATCACAGACTTTCTGCGTGCCTATAATATATTAATGTATGGTGAAGCTGATGTCTGCTTCACTTCATACGCAATTGGAGACCCCAAGCTCAGCAACACTTTACGCATCTTCCGAGAGCAAAACAGCATTCCATCCTCAATCACCATCACACCTGTCAACTTTATCAGTGGCAAAATGATGGAGTGCGGCAAACCCGCAAAAGTGAAATCCGTAGGAGAACCTTATAATACACCTTACGGGCTTGTTGAGCACGACATCATCCTCCCGAAACTCTCCAAGAAGCATCCTTATCAGCTTTATCACCTCGACTTTGTCATTGACGGCAAAACGGTAAGCCGCATTGTAGGACAAGAATGGCCGCTGGAAGAGAAAAAGTAATGATGAAACGACATACCTTATTATTAGTAGTATTCACACTGCTTCTGCTGTTGGCTTCCTGCCACAGAGATCCCCTCAAACATTTTGATGGCCAAACGTTTGGCACGATGTATGCTATCACCTACGTTGACCGTTCAAACGGGATTTCGGACATGCAACTACACCAACAAATCGACTCGCTGTTAGCGGATTTGTCGCACACGTTCTCCATTTTCGACACCAACTCGCTGATATACCGCTGGAACAAGGGGGAAGACGTTCCGTTGAACGAGGATTTCCTCAACGTTCTCCGACTATCCAAGACAATCAGCGCAAATACCGACGGCGCGTTCGACTGCACCGTGCAGCCGTTGGTGCAGCTGTGGGGGTTCGGCAAGGACGGCGTGCGGCACACGGTTGGTGACGACACCCTTGCGACGGTACGCGAGTATGTGGGTTTCCAACTTGTTGACTTGCAAGGCGACAGTATCCTTCGCAAAGATCCTCGCGTGCAGCTGAACTTCAACGCCGTGGCGAAAGGCTATGCGGTCGATCGGGTGGCCGACTGGTTGGTGGAAAACGGCTACGCAGACTGTCTTGTCGAGATTGGCGGGGAGGTTGTGGCCCGCGGCACCAAGAACGGCAAGCCCTGGAAAGTTGGTATCCAGCGACCGACTGAGACAGCGGACGGCAACAAGGAGAGCATTGAGTCGATGGATCTGGAAGACCATCGCGCCGTGGCCACGAGCGGCAACTACCGCAACTACTTCGAGGAGGGTGGAGTGCGCTACACCCACATCCTCGATCCGCGCACCGGCCAGCCCGAGCGCACCAACCTGCTGAGTGTCACGGTCTTCGCCCCAGACTGCGCCACCGCCGACGCCTACGCCACCGCCTTCATGGTGCTCGGCCACGAGAAGTCCGCACAAATCGTGAAGCAGCACCCGGAATTGGAGGCGTGGTTTATCGTTGCGGAGAAGGACGGTACATTTACGATGAGGAGATAACCTCCGCTTTCGGTCCTCGCCCGCTGTGTGGGCTACCGCGACTGGGACGACTTCTTAGCCAACCACGACCGCACGGGCGAGTCCTCGAACCTGGTGCTCGGACGCGTCCTGCATCCCGACGAGATCCCGCAGGAGGGGTTCGTGCGCATCGCGTGGTCACCCGACCGCCGCGTGCTGCTACGTCATATCGGCGAGGGGAGTTTCTTGGTGGTGGAGAGCGAGAACTCCAAGCTCAAGCCCGGCGATTCCTTTTCGTGTTCCTGCTTCATCCTCGGGGAGCCGCTCTACCTCGACAATTTTGTGCACGGCAACAACCCGCCCACCCTCTTCGTGGTCGGCAACAAAGGCGGGCTCACGGAGGTGCGGCAGGAGCGGGAGTGAGTAAATTCGGACCAAACAATTATTCTCGTTCTTTGACACATTAAATGGAAAGTAGAGAAGTATAGTGCAACACCTCGATGTTGGCGTCACGACGTTCCGATGAACCGTTATAGACTACAGCGCGGCGCACAAGACGCGAGGAGAGTTGCTCTGGCAGATTACGGAACCCTGACTCAAATGACGTGCTGTATGTTGCCGCAGACTTTATCTCGTAAGCCTCAAGCCCTGTGCCTTTAGGAACAAGGAGGTCAATCTCGTTCCCATTGGAATCGCGGTAGAACATTAGACCGGCTTCTTGGCCGTCATTGGCACGCTGTTTCATCACATCGGCGACAACCATATTCTCAAACAGGTGTCCTCGCATTCGGTCGCTTTGTAACTGGCGCTCGTTTTCAACGCCCATAAGGTAGCATGCCAACCCCGTGTCATAGAAATAGAGCTTAGGGGTTTTTGTCAGTCGCTTGCGAGTGTTCTCATAATAGGGATGCAACATAAAAACGATATAGGAGGCTTGCAGCACCGACAGCCAAGATCGGATGGTGTTTACAGCCACGCCGACCTCGTTTGACAATTCACTCGCATTAAAAAGGCTTCCGACACGGCCTGCGCAAAGCCTAAGAAAGGTCTGAAATCGGTAAAGGTCACTGATCTGCAAGAATCCACGCACATCTCGTTCCAAATAGGTACGAACGTATGCAGGATAAAACAGCCGCGGAATATTAAGCTCGGCGTGAACGGCAGGGTAGAAACCAGCGTGCATCAGCCGGTCGGCATCGGCAATGTCGGAAGCATTCTCCGACAATTCCTGCAATGACAACGGCAACAATTCGAGAACGGCCGTTCGCCCGGCAAGCGACTGCGAAATGCTGCTCTGCAAACTGAATTGCGAACTGCCGGAAAGTATGAACTTCCTCTGAGGATGCTCGTCCACCTCCCCTTGAAGATATGACAGCAAGTCAGGGGTGTTCTGGATCTCATCAAGGATCATTCCTTCGGTTCCTCGCTTAAGAAAAGCCAAGGGATCGGTCATCGCCATCTCCCTTATGTCAGGATTTTCCAGCGAGAAATAAGGCAATTCTGGAAACATACTCTTTATAAGTGTAGTTTTGCCTGATTGACGCGGTCCTGTCACTGTCACAACGGAAAAGTATTTTAAATTTTCCCGGATTGTATTCTCTAACTTTCTATTAATCATATCGATATGTTATTTTTATGTAATCTTGCAATACAACTGCAAAATTACATAAAATTTGGTCGCAAAATGATTGATGCCTTATACAAGCGGTTGAAGCCGCTCGACGGGATTTCCGAATACGCGGTGAACACGTCCGAGATGTTCTCGAACGAGGAGGTGACTTCCCCGGAAGAAGAAGGCAATCGCGAATCCATTTGTAGTTCGTCAGAAGTGTGCATATCGGCGGCAAAAGTACACAAATTACGGATATGCGCTAACTATGAAGAATGTAGAATTATGAATGTTGAATGGGGCGTGACCCTTCTAATGGGATTGTTTCTCAACATTTTGTACTTTTCTTTTAGAATGATAAGGAATAGGCCGTGCCCTGAGGTATCCGACGAAGAGGATATTCCTTACACTGATGAAGTAGACTACCACGGGAAAAGAGTTTTTCTTGATGAAGAAGGACTTGGAATAGTTGAAATAGAAGGAAAATATGGGTATATTAACAAGAATAAAAATTTGGTGATCAAAGCGGTGTATGACGATGCATATCCATTCTACAATGGGAATGCCCCCGCTAAAATGAACGGGAAGTGGGGACTCATCGACAAAAAAGGGAAATACATTATAGAACCGGAATACGATGGTATTGAGGCCTTTCATGAAGGGTTGGCATTGGTTGAACTTCATGGGAAAAATGGTTACATCAACAGGCAGGGCGAAATTGTGATTCCTATGGTTTACGACCAAGCATCTGTTTTCCAAGATGGTCAAGCCCTTGTTTCATTGGATGGCAAGAGTTTTTTTCATATTGACAAACAAGGCAAAAAAATCAAGAATGACAAATAGTAATTGACACTCTTACTCCTTTTTGAAATGAGAACAATGGTATCTAATCCAATTACAAAAATTTTGACGCAATTATTCAAAAAAAAGTGTATCTTTGCAACTGGTAATATTTTGATTGTTTCTATATGATCAACAATGGAATAGATAATATGTTATCAGTTCTTGACAACTATCTGCTTGACAATGTTGACAACATCAGCAAGCAGATAGCGGCGGATTTTCGCCATCGCAGGGTGGAAAAAGGGATGACGCGCGAAGAGGTCGCCGAACGTGCTGATATTGCGTTGAGTAACGTGGCGAGGTTCGAGCAGAAAGGGCTTGTTTCGCTGAAGAATCTGATAGGGCTGGCAATGGCGTTGGGCTACACCGCGGAAGTCAAAAGCCTGTTTGCCCACCCAAAATACTCGACAATGGAGGAACTGACACAAATTCGGAAAAACACAGGAAAGACAAAAGCTTATAAGAAATGAAAACAGATAAATTGATGGTGAAATATCACGACCGAGATGTCGGAACGCTGACCCTCACCCCCGACGATCGTCTGTGCGCCTTCGAATACGACAGTGCATGGCTGTCCGACGGATTCAGCATATCACCATTAGAGCTTCCGCTGAAAGCAGGTCTGTTTATTGCCAAACATCAGCCTTTCCACGGCAACTTCGGCATTTTCGAAGACAGTCTCCCCGATGGTTACGGGCGCTATCTGCTTCACAAAGCGCTTTTGCGTGAAGGCATCAACGACGACAACCTGTCTGCCCTTGACAGATTGAGCATTGTGGGCAATAGTGGAATGGGGGCTTTAACGTATCATCCTGAGACAAAAGTAATTAAAGATTCCGAGATTCTTGATTTCGATCTCCTTCAAGAGAAAGCGTTGCAAGTGTTGAAAGAACAGCAAGACATCGATGCGGGGTTGCTTCTATACAATAGCGGCAACAGCGGCGGAGCACGTCCGAAAGCCATTTTCAGCGATAACGAAGGGCATTGGCTGATCAAGTTCCGCCACTATTACGACCCTACCGATATTGGGCAACAAGAGTTCCATTACAATGAAGTGGCCAAAAGATGCGGCATAAACATCCCTGACTGCAAGCTCACGAACGGTCGCTATTTTACAACCCGCCGATTCGACATTGCGCCTGACGGGAAGCGAATTCATACGGCAACAGCAGGCGGATTGCTGTGCCTGTCGTTGAGTATGCCTTTTCTTGACTATGAAAACCTGCTTGCGTTGACCGGTTTTCTCAC
>CAMKLG010000031.1 GCA_946413585.1 uncultured Bacteroidales bacterium | reverse complement strand
GTTTCACGGCACGCACCACCGATGAGGCGTGGTAGATCATCTCGTTGAGCGTGATGGGCAGCGTGGTCTTGTAACCGGCCATCACATTGGCGGCGGAATCACCCACCAGAACCACATCTATATTGGCCATATCCAGCAACTTAGCTGTTGAATAGTCGTAAGCGGTCAACATGGCGATGCGCTCGCCCTGCTGGCGCATCTTCATCAAAGTGTTCGTCGTCACCTTCGTGACATCCGTGGATAAATACTGTGACATTTTTTTCGAAAATTACGGCGGCAAAAATACTATTTTTTGGTTTATGGTTTAAGGTTGAAGGTTTATGGATTTGGTGCTGTTTCTGCAGCCCCCTAAACCTTAAACTCTAAACCTTAAACCTTAAACAAACTTCACCACACTCTTCATCGTCTCCATCTCCTCCATGTTGATGAGGATGTTCTCGCTGAGGAAGTCGTTGACCGGCTTCATCACGCGGAAGACGTGCGCGATGCGCTGCGCGTAATCGTCGCGGCAGAGGTCCGCAGGCTTCAGCATGCACGACATGGCGTAGTCCTTGCAAGTGAGGTATTCGGGGTGCGGGGAGTCTTTCGGCAGACCGTTGGGTATCCGTTTGTAGTGTTCCTGCCCGATGGTCGGCACCAGCTTCTTGAGTTCGGGTTCTTCCACAAGTCTCACGAAATCGGACATTTGTTCAGCTATAGCAGAACGCAATTGGTGCATCTCCTTCGTGGGGAGCCACCACACGCCGCTCGCCAGCATCACCTGCTCGGGTTCGATCTGCAGATAGTAGCCGCCCCAATAGGCCTTCTTGCCGTACTGGTTCATGTACGCCCCGAGATGCCCCTTGTAGGGCGTCTTGTCGGGCGAGAAACGGATGTCGCGGTAGATGCGGTAGGTGCAGTCCTTGGGTGTGAGTCCGGAGATGGAGGCATCAAACTCGCCAATGGCCGCTATCACATTCTCCACCAGCACGTTAAACTGTGCCCATGCGGCATCGTACAGCTCGCGATGCGCTTTGAACCACTCGCGGTTATTGTTGGGGATCAACTGCCGCAGGAAGGTAAAGAGGACTTCATTAGGATGTTGTTTCATATTTATTGCATTCATTATCAAAAGGTTATCACAAAACGGTAATGGTTCCACTGAGGATGTACGGTCTCCCAATGATATCCTCGAAAAATATCATATAGTTATACACCACATTGAAGTATATTGTACCATTGATTCTGCCGTTCCAACGGAAATTTTTGTCGGTGGCATGATACACCATGGTACCCCAGCGGTTGTAGATTTTAATCTCAAAAATGCTGATCAGAGACTTGAACCCTTCGGGAATCGAGAAATAGTCGTTGAGGCCGTCATTACGGGTGGGCGTGATGGCGTTGGGGAGGTAGAGCATCAGGGTGTCGCCTTCGCCAAAAGGTATGGTGTCGGGCTCGGGGCCCGGACCTGGACCACCACCGCCTTCAAGTGTAAGGGTCAGAATAACTGTACTGTCACATCCATATTGGTTGTTGAAGTATTGTGTGTAAGTACCGTCTTCCGTGTATGTTACGCCGTTCCAAACCAAAGAATCTGTAGCGGTTTGCTCCAAATAGACGATATCGTGAGGAACCACCGTAAGGAAGAGGGTGATTTCGCTCTCACAGCCTACAGCGGAAAGTGTTTGCGTGCGGACAATCTCCCCCACTTCCGCCGTCTCCTGCGCACTCAACGCAAAACCGTGGTTGTTATACGTCGAACCTTGACAGACCGTATCGTAAAATGTCTGCGGGTTGTTGTCGATAACCGTCACTTCGGCAGAAGCGGAGTTTGTGCAGCCATAGGCATTGCTCACAGTGACAGTATAGGTCGTGTTCTGCAACGGGACATCGTGAAAATGGGGTTCGGTGCTTCCCGTGTTCCACAGGTAGGTCAGTGTGGAATCGTAAACATTCTCCCGTGGCGGAAAACTGCAGACGGCGCGCACCAGTAGAGGTTGACTTTGTTTATTTTGGAGGTGAGGGGTCCCCGTAGCGTTTGTTAATATTATATTATTGACAGGATCATTGACAAAAGACAAACTCCCCGCAAATTGGGCGGAAACTTCTGTGCTGCTCCAATAGCTGAGACCGTAAAATTCGAAAGTCGGAATATCCGTAGCTAAAGGCGTCCCTCCCGAGGCGAGCAATGCGGGTTGAATAAGCGGCAATTGTGCGTATATCATGGCAAGTTGACCCATGGCAGGCAAATACCAGCCATGTTCGAAATCCACAGCACCAGCGGCATAATGGCTGCCCGGTCCATAGAAATTCCGAATCTGTTGCGTGTTCGTGTAACCCGATGTGTCCGCCAGCAAGGCTTGTGCAAAAGTGGAACTATAGTTAGGAAGTGCAGGTACGTCAACTTCCGTGGGGGACCAGGGGAGTTGGTTCTCTTCATCGTGGAGAGCCACCGCCCAACCGCTGCCGTCCGCATGCACGAAGAAGACAATCCCCTGCGAACCGTCCTCCGCCGTGTAAAGGTCACCCACGTGGTAAGCCTGTCCAAAGCCCAGCAATATGGCAAACTGCAACAATATGTAGAGAATCTGCTTTTTCATTTTCAACGAATAAATCAAAAATTACGGATAGTCCGGACAGGTAACGACACGGATTTATTGACTGCAGTTAACGAAGTGCTGTTATACAAAGCCCATGCTTCGTAGGGTGATTTTTCTGAAGAAGACCAATAACTCCATTCTGAATCCATCGGGAAAACTGCTCCGCCAACGGCTTGCAAGGAGTTGTTCACTATCCCGAGGGTGGCATAAATGCGATAGAGTTGCGCAGCGGCAGACAGATACCAACCGTGTTCAAAATCGACATGGTAAGCCGCTGGATACTGAGCAGCGGTTCCAGTGGCCCTGATGATGGCCGTATTCTGATATCCGTCCAAGTCTCCCATCGTCGTGAAAGCATTGGAATAACTCATCAAATCCGGAATATCCAGACTCAACAACAACCCCCAAATGTAGGTGGTGGGCTCATCTTGCAAACTGACCGCCCAACCGTGCTGGCCCGTTTCATCCACGTAAAAGACCACCCCCATAGCCACCTTGCCGCAAGGCCAGTCTGCGAGATGCACACAGGAGCTGTCCGTACATAAGATGTCACCAATCACCACGTGGTTCAATTCCGAAGTCAAAGTGACAGAGGCTTGGGATCCCAACGCATGCAACTCGGTCTCTTGTCCCACACATATCACCGTAGGATCAGACAAAGCGGTTATTTCCGGCGTCTCGGCCACCCTCAACTGCACCACATGAACACTGTCGCATCCACAGGTGGTAGTATCATTCAGCGTATAAACAAAGACACCCACACTGTCTTGAACTCCTAATTGCAAACCGTTCTCTTGATAATCGTTGCCGGTACAGATGGTATCGTTGGCAAAAAAATGATAAGAGGGGTTCACTGTTACCCACAGCTGGGCGGAACCACTTCCACAACCATTGGCGCCCGTCAAGGTGATAAGGGAATTTGGAGGCGCATCCGATGTGAAATAAAGTGAAGCAGTGCTCGTGCCCTGACCGTTATATACGGAAACACCATCAGGCACAAGCCAATGATAAACCAACACTTCGGCATCAGGCAAATAATAGGTTGCCGCGGACTGGGAGCATACCACCGATGGACCGCTAATGGTGTTCGGCATAGCAAAGGAAGGAGCTACCGTCAGGTGCAACACGGCCACCGAATCACATCCCCCTGTTAAAACAATATTGCTGTCAAGAATTTCGCCAAGCGGCAAATTCGTATAGCTGAACCCCAAAGCATTATAATCATTGCCTTCACAAGCCATGTCATAATAATGGAAATAACGTTGTATGACAAAGAGATACAGGGTATTTGTAATGTCCTCCGTACAAGTTGCTACATTGAAATAGGTATTTAAAGCTGTATGTAGCCCTGGTGTTAAATTTGAAGGCAGCGTAAAGCCGTTGGCTGAATAGCTCTCTCCTTCACAGATGGTATCGTAAAACGTTTGAGGTTGGGCAGGGATATTGTCGGTTGTCAATGTTCCGACGAGCGTAAGCTGGCAACCCAGAACAGTGGTTATCAAGCAATTGACAACGGTTGTACCCTGCACGGAATAGGTCGCGGTATCGGAAGTGGTACCATTGTTCCATTGATAGCTTTCAAAGCCCTGCGGTGCCGCGAGTGTCACATCATCGCCGTCACAGCCGACAAGTTCCAACCGGTTGCTGCTACAGGATGCCGTAAAATAGGCATAACCAAAATGAGCAGTTGCGCTACAGTCGTATGTTGTGAACGACACCTTCACCGTCTGCCCTACATACGGAGTGAGATCAAATCCAGTATTCGTCCATGGTCTCCATCTGATATTCCCAAAAGATTGAAAACCAGGTATTTCTCCCGAAGCAACAACATCATATTCCATACAAGGATCAAGAAGTTCATCATTTGCATCCATGACCCGCATCACAAAACGTGGCTGTGATGGAGGATCATGCATGGGATCTTGAAGTACAACAGCGAATTTAAGCAGTAAAATAGCGTTTTCTTCATCCACCGTGAATGTATAGACAATGGATTCGGCTTCCGCCCCCACAAGTTCGTTACCCAACTTCACCACAGCGGTCTCTCCTTCGGGAAGCAACGGCAGCAGACTGTCAGTACGCGGATCCGTGCCTTGTTCTGTGATAAGCGTATGCCGACCCGGGACTATACCCGTAAGAGAGTCTGGATTGTTTGTATTGCCGTAATAGCACACCACATTCGGCCCCGTTAAATCTGTAAAATCCGGACACTGCGCCCGAACAGTGAGGGCCAAAAGCCCCCACAGCATGGTGAGTAGGATTTTTTTGCGACTCATAATGGTTATGGGTTATTGAAGCCAACGATTTGTTGTAGGGGCGAATAATTATTCGCCCCTACAACGCCCTCATTCACAATTCACAATTCACAATTCACAATTCACAATTCACAATTCATAATTCTGAATTCTGAATTATTCCACGTGCTTCAGCTTCTCCACCACCATCGGACGGTCTTCGGCATAGGTCACACCGAACCATTCGGACTTGGTGGGCAGGACGCGCACTTTGGCGTCTCCGCTGGCCATCACGGCGGAAACGGCGTCGGGAATCGGGAACTCGGCCTTGATGTTGCCTTCGTTGTCTTTCAGGAACTGCGCGAACATCGCCTCCAGGCGGTCGAAGAAACGCGGGGAGAAGCCCCAGAAGTTCATGGAGACGGGCTCCTCGCCGGTGAGCGGGGTCACCACGCCGTCCTCGTTGTTCTCAATGCCGTGGTCGGTGCGGGCGATCTTGCGCATCTCCTTGACAATCGTCAGGTAGCCGTTGCCATCGACTTGGCAGACACCGCGTGAGACTGTGCCGTTCTCCGACAGCGTCTTGTCCAAACGGTAGCCGACCATCGCGAAGGCGGTGGGGTCGTTGGCGGTCACATCGCGCAGGTAGTCGCCCAGAATCTGGAAGGGTTCCTTGCCGTAGAAGTCGTCGGCGTTGATAACCGTGAAGGGTTCTTTGATGGCATCCTTCGCCACGAGGATGGCGTGCGCGGTGCCGTAGGGTTTCACGCGCTCAGGGTTCACGGAGAATCCTTGAGGAAGCATGTCCAATTCCTGGAAGACGTACTCCACGGGGATGACGTTCTTGTATCTCGGCAGAATGTACTCCTGGAAGTCGGCCTCCATGCTGCGGCGGATGACAAGCACCACTTTGCCGTAGCCGGCTGCTGCGGCGTACTTCACGGAGTAGTCGAGGATGGTTTCACCATTCGGACCCATCTGGTCCAGTTGTTTCAGTCCGCCGTAGCGGCTTCCCATGCCGGCGGCGAGGATTAGTAGGGTTGGTTTCATATTGTTACTTTTTTGTTTGTTTCGTTTGTATATCCCCAGGGCTCACTTCGTTCACCCTGGGTTGACATAGGTCGGGCCTGCATATCCCAGGGCTCACTTCGTTCGCCCTGGGTTGACACGTGTCGGGCCTGCAGCCCTCTTGGAATGCTACATTGGTTTGATACGTCGGGCGAGGCGGGCGCAGAGGCCGGGGAAGAAGCGTTTGATGTGGGCCATGATGAGTTCGGAGCTGCCGACGAGCTGTTCGCGTTTCTCCTTGGCGATGGCATTGAAGATGATGCGGGAGGCCTTCTCGGGGGTGATGCCGCCGGCTTGACCCGCGTCCATCTTGCCGTGCTTGCGACCGTCCTTCTCCAACGAGTTGACGGAGATGTTGGTCTGCACACGGCCGGGCGTGAGGATGGTGACACGGATGCCATCCTTGTAGTTCTCCGCCGCCACGGTCTCGAAGAAGCCGTAGAGGGCGTGCTTGGCCGACGAATAGGCGCAGCGCAACGGGAATCCGAAAAGTCCGGCGATGCTGGTGGTGACGGCCAATTGTCCCCCACCCTGTTCGATCATCCTGGGCAACACGGCCTTGGTGAGGATCACCGGCGCGTAGAAGTCGATGTCCATCACCTTGCGGATGACGGCCATGTCGGTCTCCACAGTGGTACCGCGCTGGCTGATGCCGGCATTGTTGTAGAAGACGTCGATGCGCCCATAAGCGTTAAGGGCTTCCTCCGCGAGTTGCGGCAGCGCGTCAGTCTGCCCGAGGTCGAACGGCAAGCAGGTGACAGCCTTCGCGCCCAAGCGCAGGCACTCCTCGCGCACCTGTTCTAACAAGTCAGGTTCTAACGCCGTGAGAATCAACCGCGCTCCCGCCTCCGCAAAGCGGAACGCGGTCTCCTTCCCGATACCGGAAGAGGTGCCGGTAATCCAAACGACTTTGTTGGTATAGGTGTGTCTCATATCTATCATATTTACGACGGCAAAAATACAAAAAAATCTTCCTTTAACGTAATTCATGCAAAAACCCCATCGAAAAATTTTACTAATTCGATTTCAATTGTTAAAATATTTTCACACATCACTGATTATCAACAACAAACAAAAAAACACAAAACACTTGACAAATGTGTTTTCTTGTTGTATCTTTGCATCGTGAAACCATTACGATTAATGGCAACTAAAATATTCATCTTAAAAATACGAAAAGCGATATGAGAATAGACTTAGACGAATGGGCGAAAGAATACGCCAAAAGAAAGAAAAAGGACAAGAGAAAAAGCCCCATGGCAAAACTGCACGGACTTTACAAAGGAAAAATATTTATCTCAAAAGATGCTTTTGATTACAGAATAATACCGTTAAATGAACTACCTAATTGATACTCAATTCCTTCTTCACAATCTCAATGGAGGTCACAAACTCCCCAATGAAATTTTGGACTTCTTTTTCGATTATAACAACATTGGACACGTCAGTGTGGTATCATTACATGAAATAGTAATCAAAAATGCTAAGAATCAAATTATAATTCCCGGGAGTCTCAGTAATGTTATCACTCATATCAAAGAAGAAAACCTTGGTATTCTTCCTATTAATTTACATCATATAATCCGACTTGAAACCCTTGAAAGAGAGTCCATACATAAAGACCCTTTCGACCGACTCTTGATAGCTCAATGCATAGAGGATCGGTTAACCTTCATCACCAGTGATGGCAAAGTAAAACTATACGAGAAATACGGACTGGACTATATTCAGTACGAGTTGAATTAGAGATACAAAATTATTTCATTCAGCATTCGTTTAGGCAAAAAATGCTTCATTCATACAAAAGTTTACGGTACGCTGAACCTCCAAAACCGGTCACTCTTCAGACTTCCACGTGAACGGCACCGGTTCCACCGTGTAGCCCTTCTTGCGCAACATGGCGATGATGCCCTTCTTGCCCGCGAGATGAGCGGCTCCCACGGCACAGAACACGGTGTGCTCGCCAGAAATCGACAGGAACCGCTTGACCATCGAGACGTTGCGGTCGCTGACCAGCACTTTCTCGAACTTCTTAGGGAGGGAGGTGTCCTGGGTCATCTTCGCCAAACTGTCGAGTTCGAACCGGAGGTAAGCCTCCGTCATGGTTTCAAAATCCTGGGACACTTGCGCGGTGTCGTGCAGAAACTGCCGCAATATGTCTGCCTGTTCCTTCAAGCTGATGGCATCGATGGCCCTGATCTGGTCCATATACTCTTCCAACCCATAGCAGACTTTGCCGTTCTCCCGCGCCTTCTTGAGCAGAAACAGGTCCAAGGCATCCTCGGTATCCTGTCGAAGGTCAAGCTGCTGCAAAGTGCTGCTCACAAAGAAGGGTTTCATGCCGTTCATAAAAATGGCGCTAACCCCTAATTTTGCCTTGCAAATGCCGTCTAACAGGGCGAAATCCTCAGGCGACAGCAATGTGTTAAGGGTCTTGCCTTCGGGCATCATCATGGCTTTCCTGACACCCCTCATGTCCATTTCGTCCAACAACACCTCCATGGCGAAGGCTTCGCAGCGATTGAGCGCGTTGAGCACGGTGGTGTCGAACGCAGCCACCCGCGCGTCCTGGATGTGGATGGTGCCGTACAAATAGGAAGGGGATTTCATCTTCTTGCCGCTCACTTTCCACAACAGCGACTGTCCGAAAGTGGCAAACACGCTGACCAACAGCGTCATCAATATGGGAATGATTCTCTTATACATAGTAGTATGGAGGTTAATAGATGATGCGGCGAAGATACAATTTTTTCTCAGCCCAAGGTGCTGCCCAAAGTCCTTTAATGGAGCTTTTCTGCGAAAATCCAGAAAAAATAATTAACTAATCAGACATCAATTGTTAAAATATTTTCATACAACACTGATTATCAATACAAACAAAAAGTCGCAAAACACTTGACAAATGTGATTTCTTGTTGTATCTTTGCATCGTGAAACAATTATGATTAACGGCAACTAAATTATTCATCTAAAAAAAAACGAAAAGCAATATGAGAATAGACTTAGACGAATGGGCGAAAGAATACGCCAAAAGAAAGAAAAAGGACAAGAGAAAGAGTCCCATAATGAAACTGCGGGGAATTTACAAAGGGAGAATGTATATCTCCAAGGATGCTTTTGATTATAGAATAATACCGCTCAATGAAATGAATTAAACAGGCAGGGGTCACGCCGCCTGCCTTTATGCTGACGCCCCTATGGGGCTTTTCATTCATAATTCATAATTCAGCATTCATAATTCATCATTCCTAGCGCCCTATACACCACCACCGGCTCGTCGTCGCTCGCCTCGACAACGAACGTATCCCCCAACGCTTCGTTCAGACTACCTTCCCACAACCAGCTGAAAGAACGATTGTTGACAGGATATTTCAGCTCGCTGAAGGAAAGTTTTGTGTGCAAGTTGCTCGGGAAAACGGAGACCTGCATCCCCGAGATGGCATGATATTGTTCCTTCCCGCGCATCACGTTGAACACGCCGTGCTCGGTCAGCATGGCCAGCCGCATTTTTTCGGAATACATCACCAAGATGCTCAGGTTCGCGACGAAATGATCCTCGCGCAGACCGCCGCAACCCATCAGCACAATATTGTCATAACCCTTTGCGGCACAATATTTCAACGCTTTCTGAAGGTCGTTGTATTCTTCGCTGCGATCAGGATAATACGGAATATTGCGTCCGCTTGTAGAGACGTTGCGCGCAACGTCTCTACAAGCGGAATCCGAATCCGTTTGGATTTGCAACAATTCACCTTCCATCGAATCCCCGTCGCCCACCACCACATCCGGTATAATGTGAATGGACAATAACTTTTGAAGCGCACCATCACAACAGATGATGCGCTTCATTTTCCGTAACAATCGCATTGACAGCTCAGACGATGGAACTTCACCGTTGGCCACAATCGCTGTAGTAAAAGACTCGAACTCCTTCAGCCAAAAGTCTATGTGAGATTGTTTCATATTTCAATGATACAGCACCTACGAACAGTCAAAAGCCAAAAGCTAACAGCAAACAGCCGACTGCTAACTATCTAGATCCATTTCACGATATTGAAATCCTGATCGTGCGGGAGCAAGTCATGGTTGGGAATCACGCGGATTGCGCAGTCCCAAACGCCGATGTGGCTTGCAAGCTCCTCGCATTTGAAGGTGCAAACGCCGTTGCGCTCCACCTCGAAAAGGAAAGGCACTTTGTACTCCAACTTGGGCTTCGTGTCGTGATCCTCGGCGGTGACAAAGACCATCTCAATCTTCACATCCTTGGGACGCAAAGAGCCGAGACGAATATCCAACTGGCATTGTATTCTGTCGCCTACGCAATAGATGTTCTTTGGGGTTTTCGGATACTTTGCTTCCACGAACTGGATATCGTTCCAACCTGACAGCACATTTTCACGCCATTTGAGCAGAACTCTCACGTTTTCGTTATCATTTTGATGCAAACGATGATACCTATTCATCAATTTGCGGTAGAATTTGCGATAATAGTCGTCCAACTGGCGTTTCATGGTGAAATGCGGGGAGATCGTCGAGAAGCACTTCTTCATCATCTGCACCCATTCAGTAGGAATATCATGGTCATCGCGAGTGTAGAATGCCTTGGTAATATACTCATTGATAATGTTATAGAGGGTTTCAGCATCCAATTCGTCCTGCAGACGATTATCTTGGTAAGTGATTTCCTCCTTCAATGCCCAACCTGCGCCAGGGACGTAACCTTCTGCCCACCAGCCATCAAGCACACTGAGGTTCAGCACGCCGTTCATCACAGCTTTTTCGCCGCTGGTGCCGGAAGCCTCCAAGGGACGGGTCGGAGTGTTCATCCACACGTCGCAACCTGAGACTAACTTCTTGGCCAGGATCATGTTGTAGTTCTCGACAAAGACAATTTTGCCGATGAATTCGGGTTTGCGGCTCAGCTCGATAATACGCTTAATTAAATCCTGACCGGCCTTATCGTGCGGGTGCGCCTTACCGGCGAAGATGAATTGCACAGGTTTCTCAGGATTATTAAGCAACGCTTTGAGTTTCTCTTCGTTCATGAAAAGCAGATGAGCGCGTTTGTAGGTGGCGAAACGGCGGGCGAAACCGATGGTCAGCACATCGCTGCGCAATGCCCTGAGGGTAGCGTCGATGAGCGACGGCGATTCATTGCGGGTGCGCATCTGATCGGCCAACAGATCCTTGATGGCGGTGAACATCTCCTCGCGCAGCTCCTGTTTGAGCCGCCAGATTCTCGAATCGGGGACGGCATTGATCTTGCTCCAAATCAGCGGATTGGAACAATCTTCAAAGAACTCGTCGCCAAAGACATCACGGTGCAGCATCTGCCATTTCTTGTGTGCCCACGTCGGGTAATGAACGCCATTGGTCACATAACCGATGTGCGACTCCTCGGCGAAACGACCCTCGTACAAATCCGCGAACATCTCCTGCGACACGCGGCCATGGATACGGCTCACGCCGTTGATCTCCTGAGAGAAACGGCACGCCAATATGCTCATCGAGAATTTATCGAAGGTATTGGTGTCGTGCTTGCGACCGAAGCCCATGAAAGCTTCCCAACTGACGTTAAACTGCTGAGAGTAAGTGGCAAAATAGGTACGCATGAGATCTTCCGTGAAAGCATCGTGACCGGCGGGCACAGGCGTGTGCGTGGTATAAAGCGATGAGGCTTTCACCAACTCAACCGCCACCTGACGGTTCACATGCTCGTTCTGCATCACTTGCAAAATACGCTCCAAATTCAGGAAAGCCGCATGACCCTCATTGAGATGGAAAATCGTCGGATTCTCACCGATGGTTTTCAGCATACGCACGCCGCCGATACCGAGCAAAATCTCCTGTTTGAGACGGTTTTCCACATCGCCGCCATATAACGTGGCTGTCACGCCACGATCTTCCTGCCAGTTTTTATCGAAATCCGTATCAAGGAGATACAACGGGATGCGGCCCACATCCACACGCCAGATACGTGCGTAGAGGTTGCGACCGGGCATTGCCACGCTGATGGTGATCCAATCGCCGTTTTCATCCTTGTATGGCTTGATGGGCAACTTGGAGTAGCTTTGCGGCGGGTAAAGGTTCACCTGTTCGCCATAAGCGGAAATCTGTTGCTGGAAATAGCCATAACGATAGAGCAAGCCCACACCGAGCATGTTGACATTGCAGTCGCTGGCCTCCTTGAGGTAGTCGCCGGCCAACATGCCGAGACCGCCGGAGAAGATCTTCAGCTCGTTGCTGATACCGAACTCCATACTGAAGTAGGCAATACGATCTTCGTCACGGGTGCGCGGCGCGTTCATGTACGCCATGAATTTGTCATATACTCCATGCAACTTACTGATATACACCTCATTCTGAGCAAAATTCTGCAAACGTTCCAATGGAAGCATCTGCAAGGCGTGAATCGGGTTCTCCTCGCAAGCCTTCCATAACGTAGGACCGGCAATCTCTTCGAAAAGCTCACGCGCCTCAAAATTCCAGCTCCACCACAAATTTTCAGACAATTTTTCCAGAAGACTCAATGCCTCAGGAAGTTGTGATTTCACAGAAACGCGATGCCAAACAGGTTTTTCCACCTGTAAATCCTGCTCCAACTGACCCACATTGGAGGTCTTGTTCTGATATTGGGCGTAACGGCCTGCACTCTTATTCAGCGCAATGGCATAGGTATCTTCGTAATTAGCAAAGAGATACGACCACAGTGCCTTTTCAGCGATACTGACCGCCGTGGTGCGAATTTCAGCCATTACTTGCGGAGTGCAATTATGATAGAACAGAATCTGATCGGCAATGGACTTCACCACCTCGTCGTCGTTATAGTCGGTGCGCTCAATCACGCTAACACTCTGTTGTTGAGTAAAATGCTCCTTCACCCACGCGCCAAAACCGGCCAACGAGGTGGTAATGGTCGGTATGCCGAACGCGATGCTCTCCAACGGAGTGTAACCCCATGGTTCATAATAAGATGGGAACACGGAGAGGTCGAAACCAATCAGCAAATCGTAATATTTCAGGTTGAAGATGCCGTCCTCGCCGTCCAAATAGACCGGTGCAAAGACAATCTTCACATTCTGGTCCGCGGCATTGTGCAAACCATTGTTGTTCAATTCATTGAGAATCGGATCATGATACGGATCGTGCAGCACATGCGTCACAAAACGGTCGCTCATCGGCACACCGCTCACAGGCTGGGTCATCTGTGCGGCTATCTCTTCGTTGCGACCGCTCTGGCCCGCAGGCACCGTGATGAACGCCACGACAGGACGGCTAGGGTTAGCCTCCACAACTTTCGCCAAACTCTTGATAAACACATCGATACCCTTGTTCTTAAACTCATAGCGACCGCTGTTGATGACCAACAGAGCATCGTCGGAGATTTGCGTCTGCGTGAGCGTGGAAGCCACCTGCAGCAACTTCTCGCGAGCGATTTTGCGCTTACAGTCGTACTCCTCGCCCTGCGGGACGAAGGCGTTCTCAAAACCGTTGATCGTAATCACATCAGCAGGTTTCTCGAAAAAGGCATCACACTCACGGTTGGTAATCTCACTCACTGTGGTGTAGGCATCAGCAACTTTGGCGGAAAGAGACTCCAGGGAATATTTGGATTGCACCCCGAAACGTGCAGCCGTATCAACGGGGTTATATTGCTTGGTGTCAGCGTATAACGGCAGACCATTGCCAGCAATGCAACGACCCAAAACAGTGGCATGAGTCGTGAAAACAGTAGCGATTTGCGGTGCCACAGATTCCAGATAAAGAATGCCCGTGCCTGTCATCCACTCGTGGAAATGCGCCACAATCTTATCCATTGAGTCGCAATAGAAATTGTAGAAACTCTCAATCACGCGACCTGCAGCATAACCAAAAAGCGCGGGTTCGATGTAATCCCACTGCCCGGAGATGGAATCCAGCTTGTAGTGCAGCCAGAATTTGGTCAGAATCTCATTCTTTTTCTCAAAAAAGTTGGTAAAATCGACCAAAAAGACAATCGGAGAACCCACAATCTGCCATCTGCCGATACGCACCTTCAGACCGTCGCGAGCCACAACTTCACGCCAATTCTTGAACAATGCAGTATCCTCTACAAAATCGTCATTGTATTCTTTGGAAATGTCAGGACCGATGCAGATGTAACGGTCTTGGTAACTGTTGACTACGGTGGCCGCTTTAGTGGACAAGACCGTATAGATACCGCCCACTTTGTTACATATCTCCCACGAAGTCTCGAAAAGATAATCGCTATGTCTCTGATTCATATATACTTATCGTTATATTAACACTTTTAGCAATAAAAGTGCAAATATACGTAAAATACGAATACACAGCGATATGAAATTTTCCGCAGGAGCACTGCGCACTGCGCCTCTACTAAGTCTTGACAACCAAAACGGAATGTCCCAAACCCAGGAAATCGTGGATGCTCTCCACTTGTAAACCAGCTTCGTTAATCAAGCGAACGAGGTCATCGGAATGGTACATCTTGCTGGTACCATTAGCGATGGCGGTGAAATAGAGACTGATTTGAGTGAGACAGAAGGCGGCGGTGTCGAAGCGTTGGCGATCCCACAACGTCTCCATGATGTAGAGGCGAGTGTCCGGGGTCATCACCTCGGCAGCGCGACGCAGGATGCTGACAATCTCTTTCTCACCGAAACAGTCGAGGAACTGGCTCATCCAGATAGCATCAAAGGGTTGGTCGGAGGGCAATTTACAGCTGTCATCCAGCATGTTAGCGGCATACCCATGAATACGTTCGGCACCTGGTTGTCCAGCGGTTTGCGCCCGCATCAGCCCCAACTGTTGGGGCAGATCCACAATGGTGACCTCCACATCCGGATTGTGATGCACGCACTGCATCGCCCATCGTCCGGTGTTGCCCCCCACGTCCATAAGTCTGCGGGTGGGACGCGAAAAGACGAGCTGCAACGCTTGTTCAAAGGAGCCGTCGCTGTAGAAATGGTCGAATGCGAACCAACTTTGGCTGGCCATGGGAGGCAACTGCGAAAGACCCTCATACACCGTCGGCCAATCGCCCAGGCACTTCAATCCAGCAGGTTTCCCTTCTTTCAATGCTTCTTCTAAATAGAAGAGTCCCTGATAGTTAACATCGTAATTAAAGTCCATGTTCACGCGGGTCGATTCGTCGTTCACCAAAAACCAGCCAGCCTTGGCAAGTGAATACTTGCCAGTCTTTGTATCGACCGTCACCGTGCGCATCGTCAACGAGGACTCCAACAGGCACTTGGCGGCATAAACCGAAATGCCAGCCTTCTCGGCAATCTCTTCGGAAGTTGCAGGGGTTTCGTTCAACATTTCAAAGATTCCCCATTTCACCATGATACGCGCCACCTGGAACATCACCGGCCCGAATGCATAAATCTGGGCCAAACGTTGCGCCTCAATGGCACTTGCACTATCTTTTGTGTAATGTTTCTTTAGATTCTCGTTCAAATACATAATATTGATGATAATGGTTAATTTTCTTTAGAGTTTATGATAAAAACATGGACGGCTGCGCCACTACTGTCCTGACATCTTGTTCACGCGCTTCACCGTGAAACGCCACACAAAGAAGAAAAAGATGAGGAATACCGTGTACAACGTACCCGCCATCGGATCCACTTCCCGCTCTGCATCCGTGCCGTTAAGATTATTCATGTACATCAGCAGGAAATCGTAGGTTCCGTGCAAGATTACAGGGATGATGTAGGCCAATGTAAGGAACAAACCGCGTTTTGAATAATGAAAACGCGCCATCGAGAAGCAAAAGCCCATGAAGATAGCGAAGAAGAAGTGAGCGGGCACAGCAAACAGACCGCGTCCAACCGCCAGTCCCAAACCGCCTTGCATGATGTAAAGCACGTTCTCAAAGCCAGCGAAGCCTAATCCCACAAATGCCGCATACTCCAAGCCATCATAATATTCGTCGAAATGCGGGTTCTTCCAGATGCAAAGGTATAGCATCAGCAACTTACAGAACTCCTCGGGTCCTGCGGCGCACACGAAAGCCTCATAAAACGCATCGTTCAACGGCGTGCTGACCGGATGAGGCACGACACGCTGAAGAAAACCAGCTACAAAAATATCGAGCACCGCAGACAAAATGCCGAAACCGAAAGCTTTCAACAGCAACGGCCACGGTTCTTTTTGAAAAGTGTCCCGCTTGTAAATATACGCCATCAGCAGGACAACAGGAAGCAGGGAGGCGGTAAGGATAATGTACATTTAGGGTTTATGGTTTATGGTTTATGGGTTAAGGATTAGGGGTTAGGGGTTAGGGGTTAAGGGTTAAGGGTTAGGGAAAAGTCACAACTCTCACATTCATCATTTATCATTTATCATTCATCGAAGTAGTTTTCCTTGATAAAGTCGAGTTGGCGGCGTTCGCGTTTGGTGGGGCGACCGAGGCCGTGGGGACGAAATTCCTGGGTTTTGAGGGTTTTCATGCGATCGTACTCGCTTTGCGGAGTGAGGTCAGTGCAGTAGTCCGGGACTAGCGGAGCCCCTACCCTACTCTTGGGTGCGCCCACGACCTCCACCGTCTTGTGCAACGAACCGATGTGTACCTCATAGACCTCGCCCACACGCACATCGCGCGAGGGCTTCACATTCTCTCCATTGAGTTTCACCTTTCCGGCATTGCACGCCTCCGTGGCGATGGAACGAGTCTTGAACAAACGCACCATCCAAAGCCATTTGTCGATTCGAACATTTAGTTTTTCCATTGGTAATGGTTATGGGTTATTGGTTATTGAAGCTTAGAGTTTATGGTTTATGGTTTATGGTTTATGGTTTATGGTTTATGGTTTATGGTTTAAGGTTCAAAGTTCAAAGTTTCTTCCAGGTCATCGTTCTTCCCAGGGCGGAGATGCCGATGTAGCCGCGGACACGAAGGGTTTTGTCATCTTCGAACCACATCTTGCACTTGTACATCTTGCCGTGCACCGGGTCGTAAATCTCGCCATCCACCCACTGTTTTTTCTTCGCGTCGTAACGAAAATGGAAGATGAGCGGAATCTGGTCGCCAGGAGTGTTTCGCTTCGCCGGATCCGGGTTCTTGATGTCCCGCTTCGGCGTACCGTCCTTGAAATAAGGGTTCTTCACCCAGATAATCCGGCCACTGTAAGTTCCTGACTTATCTTTGGTTATCTTAACCTTACAGTCCTCATCCGAGGTGTCGTCCGAGATGTAATAAGTTCCTAAAATTTTATCTGCGGCGTCCGTTTGGGCAACCGCAGACAAAACAGGAACAATAAAAAATGTACAAAAGATTAGAATAGACTTTGTTAATGACATAGACATTGAATATTTTGGCTGTTGGCCGTTAGCTATTGGCTATTAGCTGTTAGCTATTGGCTGTTAGCTGTTGGCTATTAGCTTTTGGCTGTTAGCTGGTTTGCCAAAAGCTAATAGCTAAAAGCCGATTAGGCTTCCGTCTCAGCCGGAGCTTCCGTCTCTGCGGCGGGAGTTTCGGTTTGCTCGGCAGCCTTCGGATTGTTCATCATCTTAATCTTGTATTCCAACTCAGCAACTTCCTTCTTCGCGGACTCGATTTTCTTACGGAATTCAGCGGTAAGGATTTCAGCGTTTTTGGAGTTAGAGAAGAAGCCTAAGTTATTCTCCCACAGCACGATGTCGTCTTTCAAACGAGCCAGCTTCGTGGTCAGGAAGTTCTTCTCCTTGTCGATGAGCTTGTCTGCGTTCGGGTTGCGCATGATGTCGTTAATGCGCGACTGGTAGCGGTTTTGACGAACGTCGTCAGCGCTCACCTTGAGTTCCGCAAAACGCTTGTTGATGGCGTTGCGATACTCCGTGTAGATACGGTCTTTCTCGCTGCGCGGCACGAAACCGATCTCCAGCCATTCTTTCTGATAAGCCTTCATGGCATCGAGGTTGGCGTTGCGATCCTCGCCGAACTCATAGCCCAGAATCTTCTGGATAAGTTCCTCTTTCTTCTGGAGGTTTTCGCTCTCCTCGCCTTGCACATTGCTGAAGAATTTAGCCTTAGCTTCGAAGAACTTGTCACAAGCGGCACGGAAACGTTTCCACACTTGGTCAGAATATTTACGCGGGGTGGCACCAATGCTCTTCCACTCTGTTTGCAGCGCAAGGATCTCATCTGTAGCTTGTTTCCAGTCTGTACGATCTGCAATGCCCTCAGCCTGGATAGCCAAATTCAGCTTCTGGTTGTAGTTCTGCATCTGCACGTCCTTGATTTGCTGGAAATGTTCTTTCTTCTGTTGGAAGAACTTGTCGAGCGTGGATTTGAAGCGCATCCAAATCTCGTCGTTCAGTTTGGCAGGAGCGGGTCCCAACGTTTTCCAGAGGTTGAACAGCTCGGTCAGTTTATCACTAACTTCATTATATTCAGAGACTTGCTCAATCGGTTTTGCCACCATCTCCTCTGCCTGCTCACACAAAACAACCTTTGCATTGTAGTTGTTTTGTTCTTCAGCGAACATCTTGTCGTAATGTTCTCTGCGGCGTTGGTTGATTTGGTCGGAAGCGGTTTTGAAGCGTTCCCAGATTTCCTCTTTTTTATCATCCGGAACGGGTCCGATTTCCTTCCACTGACGGTGGAGTTCTTGTAATTCGTTGAATGATTGGTTGATGGAATCATTCAGCAGCAAAGATTCAGCCTTTTCGCAAAGTTGAAGTTTGCTTTCGAGGTTCTTCTTATAGTCGAGCATACGCATTTCGCGGTTCATGCGGACGAAGTCGAAGAATTTCTCTATATAGAAATGGTAATTTTGCCAAAGATTGGTGGATTCGGATTGCGGAACGGGGCCGATGGCCTTCCATTGCTCCTGGAACTCTTTCACCTTGTCGTTCAAGACTTTAAGGTTGGTCTCAGTGTCGAGAAGGGATTTCAAGTTCTCAATGATAGCGTTCTTCAAATCCAGATTCTTAAGTTTCTGTTGCTCAAGATTTTCGATGAAGGCTGCTTTGTTGTCCTTGTAAGTTTGGAAAGCGGCATTAAAACGAGTTTCCAACTCATCGGGTTCATTGTGGAATTCAGGCACTTCGGGAGCGGGTTGACCTTCCTCGGTGTTCTCGGCAGCAGCAGCCTCAGCGGCAGCCTTGGCAGCCTCGAATTCCGCCTGACGTGCACGTCTGCGTTCACGCAAGAATTCCAACGCCTTAGCGCGCAACACGCCCACACGCTGTTTGATAAGGTTGAAGTTAGGTTCAGTAACCAGTCTTTCAAGCTCAACCACAATCTGATCGAGGTTGAAAGAAGCGTACTCGGCCTCCACTTGTTCTAAGGTCTCTTCGGGTTGGGCAGGTTCCTCGGCCACGGTTGCGGGTTCCTCTGCGGGAGTCGCAGCCACAGGCTCTTGAGCGGGTTTTTCCGCCACTTCCGGCTGCGGTTCAGGCATCTCCTGGGGTTGCTCAGCGGAAGTTTCGGGTTGCGGTTCCGTCACAGGTTCCGCGATTTCAGGTTCCACTGCGGATGCGGGAGTTGCATTTTCATTAACGGTTTGAGCTTCCTGAGAAGCTGCAGGGTTCACCTCATTGTTCTGAATTTCAGAATTTTCCGGGTGAAGAAGTTCTTGTGATTCCATACTTTTTTTGGAGTTTATGTGATTAATTAAAAACGGGCGCAAAAGTACATAAAATAATCATATATGCACTTTTTCGACAATTTATCTAAAATAAATGACGTACAACAACAGAAAAGACAATCTCTTCTTACTGTTCAACCAGTTGTTTCACAGCGCGTTCCAAATCGGCACCGCGTAGGTCGCGTTGCACAATCCTGCCCTCCTTGTCCAACAGAAAAGTGGAAGGAATGGAACGAACACCATAAATAGCAGCCGCCTGCGACTGCCATTTCTTGAGGTCACTGACATGGTTGGGCCACACCAGCTTGTCAGCCTCGATGGCACGCGTCCAGGAGGCAGCATCGCTGTCCAAAGAGACACTGAAAATCTCAAAACCCTTATCGTGATACTCGTTGTATATCCGGGTCACATTGGGATTCTCACGACGGCAGGGGCCGCACCAGGAAGCCCAGAAATCAATCAGGACCACCTTGCCGCGCAAGTCGGAGAGCTTGCGCATTTTGCCCGTGGGATCCGGGAATTCCAACTCAGGAGCCATAGCACCTATAGCCACGCGAGCCGCCGGTGAATTCATGTAGTTCCAACGTTCCTTCACAATCAGGTGCTCAGGATATTTTTCGTGCAACGCCGTAATAACTTCACTATGCATGGCCGTATTCTGCTCACGCGGGAACATATCCAGAAACATCAAGACACCAACATCCTGTTTGTGGGACTTAATGCCCTCTTTCAAACGTCCGTTCAAATAAGCATCTATTTCGTTATAAGCCTGTTGATACTTAGCCACGATCTGTTTCAGCTTATCTTGCGACTGATTGAAGAGCGCATTGGCAGTCGTCTTCTCTGTCTGCATATATTTCTGATACTCCGTTTTCTGAGCAATCACCTGAGGCAATTCAGGATACAATTCCGTCGCCACCTTGGTCAACCATTTCGTTTGATTTGATTTTTTGTCCCATAAGTTATTATAAGCCAAGCTGTCACGCTCTGCCAAAAGGGATTTCACCACAGGCATCACCTTACCCAAAGAATTTTCGGCAATTTGATGACGATTTTGCAAATCAGACTGATATTTACCAAAAAGCGCATAAAACTCGCTGGAATTAGGCATTTTCTTGTCAGAAAAAGTGTAGTAGCGATCCACATTGTCCTGATAATTGGCAAACGGGTTGTAGTTAATATCGGCCTTTTTCATCATCTTGTTAGCCACATCCGCGCACGTGGCGATGTCGCCTTTCACCTTGCCATTGGAAATGCACTGGGAAAGAGCGGCGTAGAGCGTGTCCATATTATTATATGCAGCAATCAGATAGTCGTCCACGTCCTGGTTTGTTTGGCGGTAAAGGTTGAATTTCTGTGCGAAATCGCTCCAATAAACCTTATCCTGATCCTTTTGCAGCTCTTGGTTGATACTGTCTAACGACGACTTACGCTTTATCACGTATCCGGACATTTCCTTCACAAACTGCATGGTTTCAGAACCCGTAACTTCAAGAATCTGCTGCAATTCCTCGGCATCCACTGTAATATTAATATTTTCCCCGGGTTTCAGAACCACGAGCATGGACGAGCCGTTGCCAAAATCAAGTCTGTAAATATCCTCAGGAAGCGTAACATTCATCGTGAATTGGTCACCCGCAATGTCCGCCTGCGCAAAAGTCTGCTGCGAACTGCCGTAAGAATTGACCAAATTCACACGTTGAAACGTATTGTTGCGCAAATTAACATGCAATCTCGTAGGTGCCTGTGCAACCAAAACATTCATAATCAGCACTAAAGCAGCGAGTAATAATCCTGTCTTTTTCATATCTACTTTTAAATTGGGGCGCAAAGATACACTTTTTTTGGGTTAAAAAAAAGACTATCTTTGCCGCTCAAAAAATATATAGTAATGAGCAAAATGATAGACATTATCGACGACTTATTCCCTCATGATTTTAACGAAGGGCAGAAAGCGAAAGCCAAAACATTGTTTTTCAAGAAATTATCTCTTTTTGCGCACGAATTTTACCGTGGCAAGATGATCACGCTTCCGAAGGTGCCCATCGAGAGTCTGAACTGGTTCAACGCGTGGTACACGCCAGGCGTTTCCGCTATTTCCACAGCCATCCGCGACAACAACGACCGCTCATTCCAGCTCAGCAACCGTTCGAACACGGTGGCAGTGGTCAGCGACAGCACGCGCGTATTGGGCGATGGGGACTGCACCCCTCCCGGCGGACTCGGAGTGATGGAAGGCAAAGCCCTCATTATGAAATACTTGGGCGGCATTGATGCCTCAGCTCTTTGCATCGACAGCCGCGACGAGAATGGCGAACATCAGGCACAGAAAATCATCGACTTTGTGAAGATGGTGCAACCCAGCTTCGGAGCAGTGAACTTGGAAGACATCTCGCAGCCCAACTGCTTCCGCGTTCTGGATGTGTTACGCGAGGAGTGCGACATCCCCGTGTGGCATGACGATGCGCAAGGTACCGCCTGCGTGACGCTTGCTGGAGTGCTGAATGCGCTCAAGATCGTAGGCAAACGTCTTGAGGACGTGAAGATTGTGCTTTACGGCTCCGGTGCTGCCAACTGCAGCATTGCTCGTCTGATGATCGAAGACGGCGCGAAGCCCGAGAACATCATTCTGTTCGACAGCAAGGGGGCTTTGCATCGCAATCGCGAGCGCTACGCAACCGACCCGCGCTACTACCCGCAGTGGAAGCTCTGCCAAACCACCAATCCGCAATGTATTGACACAGAAGAAGAGGCCTTCAAAGACGCAGACGTTTTAGTGGCGCTCTCCAAGCCGGGTCCCGACACCATCAAGCCCGAGTGGGTTTCGCTGATGGCCGAGAAGGCCATCGTGTTCGCCTGCGCCAACCCCGTGCCGGAAATCTACCCGCACGCCGCGAAGGCCGCCGGTGCGCACATCGTAGCAACAGGCCGCGGCGACTTCCCCAACCAAGTCAACAACTCCGTCTGCTTCCCCTCCATCCTGAAAGGAACGCTGCTCGTCTCCTCTCGCAAAATCACCGACGAGATGGCCGTATGCGCCGCCCACGCCATCGCCGACTTCGCTGAACGCCAGGGCATCACCGCCGAACGCATCATGCCCACGATGATGGACAGCGACCTCTTCCCGACCGTCGCCGCCGCCGTTGGCGAATGCGCCGTCAAGGCCGGCCTTGCCCGTCACCCCCTCGACCGCACCACCATCTACAACCTCGCCAAACACGATATCGACGAAACCCACCGCGTCATGGAACTCCTCATCAACCAGGGCTTTATCGAGCGTTTCCCGGAAACAGAGGTGAAGAGGATTTTGGAAGATGTGGTAACGATGATACGATGAATGTTGGTCGATGAAGGGCGATGAATGACGATGAATAACGTATGACGCTGGGGATAATTATGAATTATGAATTATGAATTATGAATTGAATATATTCCAGCAATTAGGCCAACGCCTCTCCTCCCTTCAATGGGTGGAGGAGCATTTTGGGGAGGCTATTGAGCGGCAGTACCGCGAGAACAGTTGGTTCACGCCGGAGTTCTGCCGGTATGCGCTTTCCGCTATCGCGAAGATGCTCGCGCCCGAAGCGTTAGAGGCCTATCACAATCATTACAAGGACGTTGCACCAACGACGGCCGTGCGCAAGCGCGTGGCCGTCATCTCCGCCGGCAACATTCCCATGGCCGCCTTCCACGACTTCTTCTGCATCCTCGTCAGCGGCAACGACTACCAAGGCAAGCTTTCCTCGCAGGACAAATACCTGCTGCCCGTCCTCGCACAGGCGCTCATCGAAATAGCGCCTCATTACGCAGAACGCATCTCCTTTGTCGATAAACTCTCGAACTTCGATGCGGTCATTGCCACGGGCAGCAACAACAGTTCCCGCTATTTCTCCTACTATTTCGACAAATATCCCCACATTTTACGCAAAAACCGCAACAGCGTGGCCATCCTCGACGGCAGCGAGACCGACGAAGAGCTTCGCTTCCTTGCCGACGACATCTACCTCTACTTCGGATTAGGTTGCCGTTCCATCTCCAAACTCTTCGTCCCGAAAGGCTACGACTTCGCGCCTTTTTTGCAAATTTTAACACAGGAAAGCCAGCCCATCGCCCAGCATCACCAATTCAACAACAACCTCGACTACCAAAAAGCCGTCCACCTCATGAACCAAATCCCGTACATGGATGCCGGGACCTTCTTACTCGTTGAAAACCAGAACTACGCCTCCCCTATTGGAATGCTCTACTACGAATACTACGACGACCTCAACCAGGTTCAGCAACGTCTCACCGACGATGCCGAACAACTGCAATGCATCGTCGGCCACACCGCATCCCCCTTCGGCAGCGCACAAAACCCATCACTCCTCGACTACCCCGACGGCGTGGACACCCTCTCTTGGCTGCTGGCTATTGGACTTTGACTTTGACTAATTCACTATTCACTGCTCACTATTCACTGCTCCCTACTCCCTATTCCCTACTCCCTAAACCATAAACTGTAACCCCTAAACTCCAAACAATGAAACGTCGCATCATCATCACCCTGTTCATTCTCGTCGGACTGTCGGCTATTCCGCTGATGTTCGGCATCTTCTATCTTTACACTGAAGCCGAGAAGGTGCAACGTAGCATCTTTGTCAACGAGGTGCTCTCGGCGGGCAACGCCATCGTGGATCGCATTGACGCTGCCATCAAGAACGACACCACCGCCATCATGGAGGCAGACTCCGATGGAATCGCGAAGCAGGACATCGACATGGACGAGGTGGTCTCAGTGCAGCAGACCCGTAAATTCCTGATTGACAGCATCAACAACCAGCCCATCGGGGTCATCAAATTGACGATCTATTCCCAGGAGAACAACTCCAGAATCATTGCTTACGACACGGAATATTTCACTGCGGCGTTCCGGACCCTTTTCCCGCTATACAAAGACCCATGGGATCCCAACAACCTGCAAAGCGTCACTAATTCATTCAACATCAGAGATATAAACCTCATCCAGCTAGACAGTGCCACCACCAACCTGCTTAACAAAGATTATCTCAGGCACATCATCACAGAAGAGTTAAAAAATGAAAATATTGACTCGCGGTTCGACTTCGCGCTCTACAACGCTTTCACGACGCAATTCGTAGTTGAGCCCACGGATGTCAAGCCGAAAGACATCCTAAACAGCGAGTTCGTCTTTTTGCTGAAATACAACGAAAAAGTAAGTTCGCCGCACTACCTCATCATCCAATTCCCAACAGTGCGCGGCATCGTCTTCAAGCGCATGAGCAACATCATCATCCTGATTTTGGTCTTCTTCATCATCACCTTCACCGTGGCGTTTGTCGCTCTTTATTCGCTCTATCGACAGAAAAAAACCTCGGAAGTGACCAATGACTTCATCAACAACGTCACCCACGAGTTCAAAACGCCCATCGCCACCATCTCTCTTGCGTGCGAGGTACTGTCCGACCCTTCCATGCTGGAAGACAAAGACATACGTTCTTCTTACGTGGAAATCATCAACGATGAGAACAACCGGCTAAAAGATATGGTGACCACGGTGCTGGAGACGGCCCAGCTGCGAAAAGGGCAAATCAAGATGAATGTGGAACTCATTGACATGCACGAGCTCATACAGAAAATCACCGACAGTTTCGCACTGTTGGTCAGCTCTTCCAACGGCACTTTGACGGTGGCGCTGAATGCGGACAACTATCATATTTTCGGCGACCGCACCCACCTCACCAACAGTATCACGAATCTGATTGAAAACGGCATCAAATACTCCACCGAAAGCCCCGAAATTCTGGTAAACACCCTCTCTGACGAGAAACACTTTGTCGTTTCCGTCTCCGACAAGGGCATCGGGATTCCTCAGAAATCCATCACCAAGATTTTCGACAATTTCTACCGCGTCCCGCACGGTAACATCCACAATGTCAAGGGTTACGGACTTGGATTAGGTTATGTGAAGCAAATCATAAAGCTGCACCACGGCAAAATTGAGGTGCTGAGCGAGGAGGGCAAAGGAAGCACCTTCACGCTCTACCTCCCATTGAAAGTCGGGAAATAAAAAAAAATCGTCATCTTCACGGATGGCGATTTTTTTTATCGTACTCTTTAAGCGAAAACTACTTCAGCAGTTTGAAAAATTCCACGATAAGATCCCAACACATCTGCACCGTTGCAATTTCGAGTTTCTCGTCGGGAGAGTGCACGCCGCGCAAGGTGGGGCCGAAGGAGACCATATCCATGTCGGGGTACTTTTCGGAGAAGAGACCGCATTCAAGGCCGGCGTGGATAGCCAGCACCTGCGGCTCTTTGTGGAACACATTGTGGTAAGCATCCACAAGGACGCGCAACGCTTCCGAATTCGGGTTAGGATTCCAGCCCGGATAGCCGTCGGAATTCTCCACATCAGCGCCGATCATCCAAAAAGCAGTAGAGACCTTGTCCACGATGGCCTGTTTCTTGCTCTCCACAGAGCTTCTTTGGCTGGTGGTGAATACCACGTTGCCATCCACCACTTTCACTGAAGCCAAGTTAGTGGACGTTTCCACAAAACCTGGAATATCTTGAGACATTGCCACTACGCCGTGCGGGCAAACGACCAGCGCATTCAGCACGTCGATTTGGAAACTTTCGTCAAACACCTGCTCCACAGCGGCGGCAGGCTCAACGACCGCCATAACACCCGGATCGGTGGTATGGAATTCCTCCTTGTAGATTTTGTCCATTTGGGCGACGTATGCTTTCCAGTCGTTGACAGACTCTTTCGGCAAAGCCACAACTGCGTAACCCTCGCGGGCGATGGCGTTGCGCAAGTTGCCGGCGTTGATGTCAGCCACGCGCAAATTGTAGTCGCTGTAAGAGTTCCACAAAATGCGGGCGAGCAGTTTCACCGCATTGCCGCGACCCTTGTTGATGTCGTCGCCTGAGTGACCGCCCTGCAGACCCTTGACTTCAATCTTGAAAAATTCGCAACCTTCTTCCACGGATTCATATTCGCAAGGCAGGGTGGCAACAGTGTCTTGACCACCGGCGCATCCGATGAAAAATTGTCCTTCATCCTCAGAATCCAGGTTGAGCAACATCTTGCCATTCATAAAACCAGCTTCCACGGCTTTTGCGCCGGTAAGCCCAGTCTCTTCGTCGATGGTGAATAGTGCCTCGATGGGACCGTGTTCCAGTTCAGGATCGTCGAGGATAGCCAGCGCGATAGCCACGCCAATGCCGTCGTCAGCACCGAGGGTGGTACCTTTCGCCTTCAGCCATTCGCCGTCGATGTAGGTTTCGATAGCATCTTTGTCAAAATCGAACACTTTGTCGTTGTTCTTCTCGCACACCATATCCATGTGCGCCTGCAGCACCACCGGTGTGACGTTCTCCTTACCCGGTGTTGCAGGTTTGGAAATCAACACGTTACCGACTTTGTCGCGCTTAGTGGCGAGTCCCAACTTTTTACCCGTCTCTTCCAGCCATAACGACATTTTCTCCTCTCTTTTCGAGGGGCGCGGAATCTTGGTGATTTCATTGAAATAATAGAACACCTTGGCAGGTTTCAAATTCAGCATTTCTTCGTTCATATTGTTTAATTTTTAATGATACTTCAAATTGCGACCGCAAAGATAGCATTTTTATCCTATCGGTTGTAAGGTAATCATGCCTTCCACGTGCGTAGAGGGAATCACCCCCGTTTTAGCGAAGTCGGTCCAAATTCGGCGCAGCGGTTTGCCGTGTTCGAGGAAATCCTGTTCGCAGAGGCCTTGCGCCATCAGCGTGCCTTCCACCCCCTTACCGCCAAACAGCAACGCAAGCTCGGTGATATGTCCGGCACCGATCACATGCTGGTTTTGGCGCCAGAAAAAGGAATAGAGGTGTACTTTTCCGCCGCAATCGGCATACAGACGCGCAAAGTTTTGGGTGGGCGTGGTGAAGATGGCCATCGTCTTTTTGTGCAAAACCATCTCTATTATCCAGCGTGTCAGAACATTAGAATCCAAAGCACTCGCCATCTTATTGCCGCCGATGTAGGTGGCGGTTTCGCGGGCGTTGGTGCCGATGATGAGGTCGTGTTTCGGGGCGACCTCGCGCAACCGTTTCTCTTCGTCCTTCCTGGCAGGCAAGGGATATACCCCCGCATGAGGCGCAAAAATCAGGTGCTTCGCAAGTCCACCTTCCGTAACATGCTCCGTAATAATCCGTTGTGTTTCCAGTAGCTGCTCCACCGAGGCATCCAGCGGCAGATCATTGAGCTCGTCCAAAATCTTGCGTTCCATCTCTTCGCGATTCGCCAGCGTGCCCAGCGGGTCGCTCTGGATGATGGCGCGACGGTAAAGGTCGTCGGTGCCTTCGGAAAGCATCAGGCAACGCACCAGGTCTCCCCCAGCCGATTCTCCGAAAATGGTGATATTGCTCGGATCGCCCCCGAAAGCCGCAATGTTGGCGTTCACCCACCGCAGCCCCTCTATCGCGTCCAGCAGTCCGTTGTTGGCGAAACCGCCTTCGCGATTCTTCACGAAGCCCAAGAGCGAAAGACGATAGTTAAGGCCTACCACCACCACCCCATTCTCTTTGGCGAGGACGGAACGGTCGTAGAAGGGATTGTCGCAGCCGCCATTGCGGTACGAACCTCCATAGAACCAGACCATTACGGGCAAACGACTCTCAGGGGTTGCCTCATCTGGCACCGTGATGGAAAGATATTGGCAGTTCTCCTCTTGCGGCAGATTCTCGTAGTGTATTCCCGTGAGTGTCAGCTCAATCGTAGAGCAACGTTGCACAGGATAAGGCGCAGGCGTATTGCATTCAACCTCAGCTTCCCCGTAGGCAAAGGGCTCTGGCGGGCAATAACGTTCAGAAGTGGCGTATCGAATGCCAAGGAAATGTTGGCACTCATCAGCCCTGAACCCCTTGAAGGCACCCGCAGGCGCATAAACGGTAGCTTGAGTGTTTGCTGTCATAGAATTTCTTTATTCCACCGTCACCGATTTTGCCAGATTCCTGGGTTGATCAACGTTGCAACCGCGCATCACGGCGATGTGGTAAGCGAAAATCTGCAACGGGATGGTGGCCAACAGCGGCGAGAAGATGGAAATACAATCCGGGATTTCAATCACATGGTCGGCCATTCCGCGGGCGGTCACGTCTTTCTCGCTCACAACAGCGATGATTTTACCGTTGCGCGACTTCACCTCCTGGATGTTGCTGAGCACCTTCTCGTAGGTGTTGCGGTTCGTGGCGATGAACACCACTGGCATATCCTTGTCAATCAAGGCGATAGGACCGTGCTTCATCTCGGCGGCCGGATAGCCCTCGGCATGGATGTAGGAGATCTCCTTCAGCTTCAGCGCACCTTCGAGAGCCACGGGATAGTTCTGCAGACGTCCCATATAAAGCATGTTGCGTACATCCTTGTATTTGGCGGCAATATCCTTCACGTGAGCGCTGTGGTCAAGCGTCCATTGGATTTTTTCAGGGATGCTGTCCAGCTCTTGTATCAGTTCGGCGCGATATTCGGGGGTGAGTGTTCCTTTCAGTTCGGCCAGGCGCAGTGCCAGCATGAACATCACGGTCACCTGGGAGGTGAACGCCTTGGTGGAGGCCACACCGATTTCCGGACCCGCGTGCGTGTAAATGCCGGCATCCGTGGCTCGGGAAATAGAAGAGCCAATCACATTGCAGATGCCTAACACCACCGCCCCGTACTCTTTGGCCAGCTTGATGGCGGCCAGGGTGTCGGCAGTCTCGCCCGACTGCGACACCGCAATCACCACGTCGTGCGGGGTGATCACCGGATGGCGGTAGCGGAACTCGGAAGCGTATTCCACTTTCACGCGAATCTTGGCCAAAAATTCAATGAGGTAGCTGCCCACCAGGCTGGCATGCCACGAAGTACCGCACGCCACGAAAACGATGTTGTCGGCATAGAGCAGCTGTTTCTCGTAATTCACAATACCTCCGAGACTTACAGAGTTCGTATCGGGATGCAAACGTCCGCGCATAGTATCGCGCACAATACGCGGCTGCTCGTAAATCTCCTTCATCATGAAGTGCTCGAAACCGGCCTTCTCAATAGAATCGAGGTTCATCTCCAGCTCCTGCACGTAAGGGATTGCCTCCACATCATGGATGGTCCTGATAAAGAGTTCTTCGCCCAACTTGATGCGCACCACCTGCTCATCTTCAATATAAACCACCTTCTGGGTGCGACCCACGATCGGTGTCGCATCGGAAGCGATGAAATATTCGTTTTGACCGATACCGATCACCATGGGACTACCCTTGCGGGCGGCGATGATCTCATCGGGATGCCCCTTTTCCACGATAGCGATGGCATAGGCACCCACCACGTGGTTCAGGGCGATGCGGACGGCTTCGAACAGATCCACATGCTCACTCTGCTGCACATCCTCGATAAGGTTGATCAGCACCTCCGTGTCGGTGTCCGACTTGAAGGTGAAACCTCTCTTTTCCAATTCCTTACGCAGGCTCATGTAGTTCTCAATGATACCGTTGTGAATCAGGGCCATATTACCCGAATTGGAAAGATGAGGGTGGGCATTGGTTTGGTTGGGTTCGCCATGGGTAGCCCAACGGGTATGGGCTATACCAATATGTCCGCTAATGTCCTTGCCCACGACAGAAGCCTCCAAATCGGAAACTTTTCCCTTGGCCTTATAGACATTCAGTTCGTCCTGGGCATTCAACAACGCCACGCCCGCGCTGTCATACCCGCGATATTCCAGTCGTTTCAATCCTTCTATGAGAATCGGGTAGGCATCCTGATGACCTACGTAAGCAACTATTCCACACATACGTTTTTATTTTAAATTCAAACTGCAAAATTATAAAAAATATTAGATAGAACGAAAAAAAAATGAAATATCGGCAATCCATCGCCATTTATTATCTTACATATATATACAATTTGTTGATTCATAGATTATTATAAGAAGCAGATTTTTTTGTGGCAAATTTCACCACAGCCAAATTCCTTCGCAAAAACACCTTTACTTTTCACAAAAAGGATGATTGTTTGCCAAAACCGCTTTTTTTTCTTCCTCTTATAGTTTATTTAATCGGAAGAATTTGAAAAAAAAAGAGTATTTTTGCATCGTCAAAAAAAAACATAATATAAAATAACGATGTCACTAACATTTCAAGGTCTAAAACAAGAGTTCACAGGGCTTCATTGGACGGAAACCATGGAAATCGTGAATCTCACGCTCATGCTCTCCACGATTCCCATCCACACCAGCATCAGCCTGTTTTTCACCTACTGTTGGTTTCTTAGCGTTGTGCTGAAAAATTCCATCTTGAAGCGTTGGTCATTTTTCACTTGGCATCAAGACAAAAGCTATCCTTCTAACAAAACCGCCCGAATGCTGATTCCCATGATGGTTTATTGGCTGGCCTACCTGGTTAGCATGTTGTGGACGGAGAACCGCGTAGAGGGATGGACAGAAATAGAAAAAATCGCTTGTTTTTTCGCCATACCGGTCACTTGCCTTTGCACTGATTTCCGACAAATATCTCAAAAGTGTCTCAGAGCTATGCTTTGGACGTTCGTACTCACCCTAACATTACTATTTTACTATTTGTTGGTTAAAAGCATCATCGTCACCCTACAATCACCATCGAACTTTCTGACGAGCAGTTTGACGGTATATAACACCTTCATACATCACACTTATGGCTCATTATATATTGTAGCAGGCCTTGCTTTCCTATACACTGAACTCATCCGGGAAGAGAAAATCGAGCGAGGTAAACTTGTTTTATGGATGCTGTGTGCCTGTAGTCTGGTGGCATTATTGTTGTTCTTCAACTCAAGAGCGGGAATGCTGTGCTTCATATTGCTATCGCTTATGTGCGGTTTGCACACCTGCTTCATTCGCAAAAAACCTCGACAGGGTATCCTTTCCTTAATCGTGGTGTTGGCGCTTTTGGCAGTGGCATACAACGCCTTACCCGAAGAATTCCATCGATTGTCGCAAACCAGTTCGGAAATCGCCCAAGGCAACATCTCCGACATCCGTTTTCAAATCATGGCAAACGCTTGGACAGTAATCAAGGAGTGTCCGCTGACAGGAGTGGGCGCGGGCGACCGGATGGATGTGTTGGTTCCCTTTTACGACTCACCCGAGAATGCTTTTTGTCCACACAACCAGTTTTTGGACACCTGGTTGGCAACGGGTGTATTCGGCATGTTGATTTTATGCCTCATGCTGTTATCGCCAATGCTGACAGCATGTAAGAAAAAGCAGGTTTTACCCGTCCTTATCAATACCATGCTGATGGTGGGACTGATGGTGGAATCGATGTTCGAAAGACAGATGGGATTGGCCTTCACGGCGGTGATATATGTGTATTATACCATCCTTTGCAGCTCCAAATTATGAGATTCCGCTTCGCACAACGGTCCGGATCATCCGCAACTGCGAATGATTTCCAAAGGGTCTGTCGAAGTCAAAACAACAACGGCTACTACTCGTTTGAAGTGGTAGCCGTTGTTGTTTTATACTGAAAACGCCGCTTTCATGAGCACGTTGCGATCGGTAAGCTCCAGCGAGGTGTAGCGGAACACCGCGTCGGAGCCCGTGCGGTGCAAGCCCGCCGCATAGTAGTTGATTTGCACCTTGTTAAGCATGTCGATGTGGGTTTTGCGCGCCAGTTTGGAGGTGGCCACTTCATAAAGAGGTTTACTGATGTTGTCGCAAATGTCGGGACTGAAGAGATTCACTTGGCGGTTGATGCCGCAATACTGCAACAGTTTGCGCAGGGTTTTGTTGTATCGCTGCTTGCCGTAATTGGGTTTGTTGTCGAGGAGTTTCAGGTTGGTTCGTCGGATGATTTCCACAGCCGGCTCAATGAGCGGAGTGACGATTTCCTTGTTTGTCGTCTGCGAGCCTACTGTTTTGGAGGGGATGTAGTGGACGTAGGGGATGCCGTCGTCCGACACAGCCACCTTGTCGAGCGTCAACCGCAACAAATCGCTGATGCGGCAGCCGATGGCGCAGTTGAGCACAAAGATGTCCTTCGCCCACTGCAGATTGGGAGGAACCTCGGTTTGCATCACTTGTTTCAGCTCTTCACTTCTAAGAAACACCGGGTCGTCGTACATCACATGCATGATGGTGCGGCGTTTCTTAGCCGAGATTTTCCGGAAGGGGGAATGGAGAATCTCGTCAGCATTTTCAAGTTCGGCAAAGAAGGCCTGCAACAGTTTGAGGTCGTGCACCACCGTGGAGTTGCAGCAACGCTTGGTGGGCGGGCGATGGCCGTTGGTGCGGGGATAGAGCTCAGGATGAATCGGCACGTATTTGTATTCATCGTAAACGAACTTCCTGAATTCCAACACCATGTCAGCCGTGAAATTGTTTGGGGTGATGGAGGCACGGCCCGATATGATGAGAAACCGTTGCAACTTCCTGGCCTTTCCGATAGCCACGGCATAGCGGGCATCTCCAATCACGCCGTCGCGGCGGGCATCGTCGAGATAGCGCACAAAGCGTTGGCAAAGAGTCTCGGCTTCGGGGACATCGGTTGCGCCCGATGCATCCAGGGTGGAAAGCATCTGTGTCACAGTGGTATAATAGAAGGTGTTGTTGCCTTCCTCCTTTTGTAAACGGACGACGGAGCAGTCGCCGGCAATAACTGTTCCGCCATAGATTGTGATTTTCTCCATTGCTTATTTCTATTTTGGGTTTGTAAAATGCCCGGGATAAACGAAAAAGCGGGGAGTATATTGCGGTTTTGGCAGAAATGTCCTTCGGTTAATCCGGGGGGGATT
>CAMKLG010000030.1 GCA_946413585.1 uncultured Bacteroidales bacterium | reverse complement strand
TAAAAAACCAGTATTTCTCCCTCGACACCGCCTTCATATTTGGATACTTCGAAAAAATCCCGCAATTCACCCCCAAGCAACGCCGCATTCTCAAGAACCTGCCCTTCGCCTATCGCGGCTACAAATTCAAGGACAAGTCGTTACGGAAATATTTCGAATCCACCGAATGGTACATCGTGAACCCGAAATACAAAGGCGAAATGGACGGGTTCACCCAGGAGGAGAGAAAGTGGGTGGAGTTCTGGAAATAGGGGCATGATTATGAAACGGTTTTGCATCATATCGGCATTATTTCTGACCACGCTGTGCGGCGCGGCGCAGGAATTCCTCACGCCAACTTCCTATGGCTTGTATGGAACCAGCAATATCTTTGAAATCCTTCTGACAGGCAACAGCCCAAACAAATTAAATAACAAGAAGACTCCGATGGAAGGTTTGTACTTGAAGACTTTTTACATTAGTGCACCGTCATTCTCGCCCGAATACGCACTAATTATCGAAAAAGACAGACTGGTACTAAACAAGGCGACCATCGGGATTGGGTTTTCCTTGTATGCGAAAGAGCGAATGGAGGAGTCCGATTTCAAAAAGTTGGGGAAAGACATCCAAAAACCGTTGATTGAAGCAGCTAAATCGCTGGACACCAAACCCGTTAAAAGCTATACTCTATCTATTTCAAAAGAAATAAGTGACCAACTTACCACTTTGTTTGAACATGCCACCAAGACAGCAACCTACCTTGAACCCCGTATGCTCGGAAACGACGGCACCATGTATTATTTCAACAACTGGGGACGGTTAGCTTCGGTTTGGACTCCATTCGGTGGTCGCACATACAAATTAAGAAAACTGGCCGACAGTCTTTGTTTTGCGGTAGAACATAACGACATAGACGTGCTCTATCGGCAGATGAAACTGTGCAAAAGCCTGAATATAAGCTTAAAAAAAGATTATCCACTATTATATTTCCAACCTGAGGGATATTATTATTCCACCAGGAAAGATAAAGGCCCCTGGCACTGCGGCACAGAGAGTGTCAACAATTGCATAAAATTGGAGATAAAAAGTGATACCGCCGTCGATCTGGACATCTGTAAATCCTTAATAAGTCCCTATTACGACAGCATAGCCGTCTGGTCTCGCGAGATCTTTCTAACCAACGATCGGACAAATTATCCGTCAGTCATTATCGACAATCATGCGAACATTCCCGAATGCGAGGTGAAACTATACGACAATGGCTACATCTCAACAACCATCACCATCCCCGGAAAGTTATGGCGGCGCAATGTAATCCAGGAGGCCGCGCAACTGCCACCAGGACGATACTATTTTGCGGAAGGAGAATGGCAACAACAATAATCCAAAAACCATGCCCACAACTAACCATACCTTATGACAAAGATTAAAAACATATTGCTCCTTACAGTTCTAATCACAACTTTGGCATCTTGTGGTCACAATTCCAAAGAGGCGACGGAATCCGTTGACAATAAAGACACCACCTTCGTTGCACCCGAATCAGAAATTCATAGGATTGTACGGGAGACTGTCAGATACTGGGACTCGGTGTCACCGGGCAACAATATTGATATTATTGCATTTGAATCACTCACTCCCCAAAAGGCTACCGACACGCTTCAATGGATTGTAGTATATCCGCTCATTTGCTACCATCCTGCATCACGCTACACTGGCGAATTATGGGACACCACTTTATCCTACTGTTTCACTATCATTGACGGAAAATTGGTTTGTATGGCGCTGAACAAATTTATGGTGAACCGGAACAAATCGAAAATGGAATTTGTTGATCCTGAATCCTTTCCTCAATACAAAAAATGCGAATATGATTTTTGTTACGACCCTTTGATCTGGTATTTTTGCCTAAAAAATGACAGCTTTGTGCTCCGACACATCGGCTATTATCTTCCCGAAAACATCCGTAAAGGAAACTTCAAAGATACCGTCCCGAAATTTCCATTTCCGACAAATAATGAATGAAATTTCAACATCCGTCATATCTTCTTCTATTTTTGTGTATTTTTGCACTTTCTAATTTTACAAGACCATGCCCGAGATCACTCACTTTTACGGAATCATCATCAAGATGTTTTACAAGCCTAAAGAACATAACCCTGCACACATCCATGCCCTTTACAATGAACACGTGGGAATCTTTAATATCCATTCTATCGAAATGACCGAGGGAGATTTACCCAAGAAAGCACAAACCCTTGTAAAAGAATGGATTAATGCGCACAAGGACGAACTGATTAAAATGTGGAACACTCAAGAATTAACCAAATTACCCCCTCTCGAATAATATGATACCAAGGATAAAAACAGTCACAGCATTGGACGATTACATGCTCCGCATCGTTTTTGACGACGGTGAAATCATGTTGTATGATGTCAAGGATGACATAGCCCATATCAAGGCTTTCAAAGAATTGGAGACAGAAGAAGGCCTTTGGGGGAAGGTTCGGTTAGACACCAGCAGAACTTGTGTCTATTGGAACGACCGCATCGACCTTCCCAGCGACACGCTGTACGAATACGGACAATCTGACTTCAGCGGTCACATGGTGGCAAAAGATGCCCCACGCTATAACGAAGAACAATCCATCAAGAAACAACAAAAAGACTTATAATCAATAGATTATGGAATCCATCAAGAAAATCTTCAAAATCGGCTACGGACCGTCCAGCAGCCACACCATGGGACCGCACCGCGCGGCCGAGATCTTCAAGGAGAGAACCCTCGATGCCACCGGCTACCGCGTGACCCTCTACGGCAGTCTGGCGGCCACCGGCAAGGGCCACTTCACCGACAAGACCATCATCGACGCCCTTTCGCCGAAACCCACCGAAATCGTCTGGAAACCCGAAATACAGCACGAATTCCATACCAACGCCATGCTCTTCGAATCGCTCAAGGGCGAGGAGGTCACCGACCAATGGAAGATCTACAGCATCGGCGGCGGCGAGCTGGCCGACGAGAACACCGTGATGGACAAGGAGGAACGCTACGAGGAGAACACCATGGCGGACATCGTGAAACACGTGGAGAAATACGGGCTGAACTTCTGGGAATATGTGGAACAACACGAAGAATCCGACATCTGGGACTTTTTGGAGGAACGCTGGGAGGTGATGCAGAAGACCATCGAAAAAGGCGTGCTGAACAACGACGGAGTGCTGCCCGGCGGACTGTACGTGAAACGGAAGGCCACGCAATACTACGTAAAGGCATTGAGTTACAAGGCCTCGCTGCAGGGCCGATGCCTCGTGTCGGCTTACGCTTTGGCCACGGCGGAAGAGAACGCCTCGGGCGGTAAAATTGTCACCGCGCCCACCTGCGGCTCGTCGGGCGTGTTGCCGGCGGTACTCTACCACCTCAAGCACAACCACGAATACACCGACAGGTTTATCCTGAAGGCGATGGCCACGGCAGGGCTTTTCGGCAACATCATCCGCACAAACGCCTCTTTGTCAGGGGCGGAAGTGGGCTGCCAGGGCGAGATCGGCTCCGCGTGCGCCATGGCCGCCGCCGCTGCCAACCAACTCTTCGGCGGCTCCCCGCAACAGATCGAATACGCCGCCGAGATGGGACTGGAGCACCACCTCGGGCTCACCTGCGACCCCATCTGCGGCCTCGTGCAGATCCCCTGCATCGAACGCAACGCCTTCGCCGCCCTCCGCGCCCTCGACGCCAACCTCTTCGCCATGATGTCCGATGGCAAACACCTCATCAGCTTCGACAAGGTAGTGAAGACCATGAAACTGACCGGCAAAGACTTGCCCAGCTTGTATAAGGAGACGGCATTGGGCGGTCTGGCGATTGATTAAACCCTGTAGAGACGCGCCATGGCACGTCTCTACATAACCGTATTCGTAAATTATTCATTGTAATGAAGAAAATATTCATTTTTGCATTGTTATTGTCCGCCTCCATCGCATCGAACGCGCAAGGCGGTTGGTTCTTCGGCGGTTCGGCCGGTCTTGGATTTCGTGGCTATTTCATTGCTTCCGGCGAGGCATGGGTCGGCTATGAATTTAACGACAGAGTTGCTTTGGGTTCAGGAATAGGAGCCGTCATTTGTGCGGGTCGGAATGATTTTTTTACCGTAACCGGTATTGCGGAGCCATACGTCCGTGCCTGCGTGTGGCATAACGAGAGCATCTTCGTGGATCTTTACGCATTGGGCGGATTTGAATTCACAGACGAACTCAAGCTCTGCCAAGTGGGAGTGCGACCAAGCCTCCGCTTCCGCGTCAGCGAAAACGTTGACATGGCGGTCGATCTAGTCGTGCTGGGAGCGCAATACAGCCCGGAACTCGGATGGAGACCCTCCTTCGGTTTCTCGTCCCTAAACGGGGGTGTCCGATTGGCCTACCATTTCTGACAACCGACTATTATACACGTAGAGACGTTGCGCGCAACGTCTCTACTAATTTCTAATTACTAATTGTCTCCCCCCTCAACGGCCTTAATCACCGCCTCAGTGCGTTTATGCACCTCGTCGGTGCCAAGGATGTTGATCATCGTGAAGAGTTCGGGACCGCGGGCGGCACCCACAATGCCGATTCTCAGACTGTTGAGGACAGCTCCCATATTCCATTCGTTGGCCTTGATGTGCTCCATCACGCGGTCGTGGGCAGCTTGCATGTCGAAAACCTCGTCTTGGCGCAACAACTCGTCAATGACACGCAGCTTCTCGCCCGTGCCCTCTTTCCAACGCTTCTTCAGATCCTGCGCACTGTACTCGGTCGGGGCAACGAAGAAGAATCCGGCCTGCTCCCAGAATTCGCCCGGGAAGGTGAGGCGCTCCTTAATCACGTCGATGACCTTCAGCAGGTAATCCTCCTCGTACGCTACGCCCTTCTCGTCCATGATCTTGGTGATATAGGGCATCAGCTCCTTCGAAGATTTCATTTGTATATATTCGTGGTTGAACCATTTGGCCTTGTCAAGGGAGAACTTCGCGCCCGACTTGCTGATCTTCTCTAGGGAGAAGAGGTTGACCAGCTCGTCTAAGCTGAAGATTTCCTGTTCTGTACCGGGGTTCCAGCCGAGAAGCGCAAGCATATTCACCACAGCCTCAGGCAGATAGCCCGTCTCGCGATAGCCAGAGGAGACTTCGCCGCTCTTGGGGTCGTGCCACTCCAACGGGAATACGGGGAATCCCAGACGGTCGCCGTCGCGCTTGCTGAGCTTGCCGTTACCGTCGGGTTTCAGCAGCAGCGGCAGGTGGGCGAACTGCGGGGCCTCCCAGCCGAACGCCTTATACAACATCACGTGCAGCGGGGCGGAAGGCAGCCACTCCTCACCGCGAATCACGTGCGTGATCTTCATGGTGTGGTCATCCACGATGTTGGCCAAGTGGTAGGTCGGCATTCCGTCGGATTTATACAACACCTTATCATCCAGAAGGTTGGAGTTGATCACCACCTCGCCACGAATCAGGTCGTGAACGTGGATGTCCGTGTCGGCGGGATATTTGAAACGCACCACAAAAGGTTCACCGGAAGCAATCCGTTTTTCTGTCTCTTCTGCACTCAAAGTCAGCGAGTTGACCATCGACATGCGCGTGGAAGCATCATACTGGAAGGTCTTCTTCTGCGCCTCCGCCTCCTTACGTTTGGCATCCAACGATTCAGGCGTGTCGAAAGCGTAGTAAGCCCAACCGTCGCGCACAAGCTGCTCGGCGTAAGGCTTGTACATCGGTTTGCGTTCCGACTGTTTGTAGGGACCGTATTCGCCGCCGATACCCACACCTTCGTCGAACTTAAGTCCGAGCCACTGGAAGGCCTCGATGATGTATTCCTCAGCGCCCGGCACGAAGCGGGTCTGGTCGGTGTCCTCGATGCGAAGGAGGAACGAACCGCCGTTCTTCTTGGCAAACAGGTAGTTATACAATGCTGTGCGCACGCCGCCAATGTGCAGCGGTCCCGTAGGACTGGGCGCGAATCTGACTCTGGGTTTCATATTTTCCATACTTTTACTTTTATATCCCAAGGCTCACTCCGTTCACCCCGAGCTGACATATATCGGGTTTTCAGCCTTTTGGATTTTTAAAACAAGGGCGCAAAAATACAATTTTTTGCATTAAAAAAAATTGTACTTTCGCAAATTCATTATAGTGTGAAATTTGGGTAATTATAAATTTATAACAAACTAAATATCAATAAAATATGGCAATGCAAGACAAGATTAACGAGTTGCTTGCACTTCGCGAGAAGGCTCGTTTGGGCGGCGGTCAAGACAAAATTGACAAACAGCACGCCAAAGGCAAATATTCCGCGCGCGAGCGCATCCTGATGTTCCTCGACGAGGGCAGCTTTGAGGAGTTCGACATGTTCGTGACTCACCGCTGCGTGAACTTCGGCATCGAGAAGGACAAATTCCTCTCCGACGGTGTGGTGACCGGCTACGGTACCGTGAACGGTCGTCTGGTGTATGTTTTCTCACAGGACTTCACCGTGTTCGGCGGTTCTCTTTCCGAGACCTTCGCTGCGAAGATTTGTAAGGTGATGGACCAGGCCATGAAGGTTGGCGCACCCGTCATCGGCTTCAACGATTCCGGCGGAGCACGTATCCAAGAGGGTGTGAACAGCTTGGCAGGTTACGCTGAGATTTTCCAACGCAACATTCTGGCTTCCGGCGTGGTGCCGCAAATCTCCGCCATCTTCGGACCTTGTGCTGGCGGCGCGGTCTATTCTCCTGCATTGACCGACTTCATCATGATGGCCCAGAACTCCAGCTACATGTTCGTCACCGGCCCGAAGGTTGTGAAGACCGTCACGGGTGAGGACGTGACCACCGAGCAACTCGGCGGCGCTACCATCCACTCCACAAAATCCGGTGTGGCACAATTCTCCGTTCCGGACGAAGAGACCGGTATCGCTTTGTTGCGCGACCTCATTGGCTACCTGCCTTCCAACAACATGGAAGAGCCTCCGTACGAGCCCACCGAAGACCCCATCAACCGATTGGAAGACAGCCTCAACTCCATCATCCCTGACAACCCGAACCAACCTTACGACGTGAAGGATGTGATCAACGGCATTGTCGATGACGGCAAGTTCCTCGAAGTGCACGCCACCTACGCACAAAACATCGTGGTCGGTTTCGCACGCTTCAACGGCATGGCCGTGGGTATTGTCGCCAACCAGCCGAAATGCATGGCCGGTGTGTTGGACATCAACGCTTCCCGCAAGGGTGCCCGTTTCGTCCGTTTCTGCGACGCCTTCAACATCCCCATCGTGACGTTGGTGGATGTGCCCGGCTTCCTGCCCGGCACCGGCCAAGAGTACGGCGGCATCATCCTGCACGGCGCGAAGCTGCTCTACGCTTACGGCGAATGCACCGTCCCGAAGGTCACCGTCATCCTGCGTAAGAACTACGGCGGCGCGTACTGCGTGATGAGCTCCAAGCACCTGCGCGGCGACGTGAACTACGCATGGCCGACCGCAGAGATCGCCGTCATGGGCGGCAGCGGCGCAGCCGAGATCCTCTACGGCTCCCAAATGAAGAAAATCGAGGACGCCGGCGAGCGCAAGGCTTTCCTCGACGAGAAAGTCGAAGAATACCGTCAGAAATTCTCCAACCCGTATGTGGCGGCCCAGTACGGCTACATCGACGACGTCATCGAGCCGCGCAACACCCGTTTCCGCGTGATCCGCGCCCTCGAGTCGCTGCGTAACAAACGTCTGGAGAACCCGGCCAAGAAGCACGACAACCTGCCGTTGTAATATGTTCGTTGTAGAGGCGTGCCATGGTGCGTCTCTACATTCACAAAAACCAATAAATTAGAGATTTATGAAATCGATTTACAAATATATCTTCACCGTTGTCGCGCTGTTCGCCGTCACCGCCTCCTTCGGCCAGTCGGTGCATGACCTGCGCCTCAACGAGATGATGATCAAGAACGTGGATAACTATGCCGACGAGTATGGCCGTCACGTGCCGTGGGTGGAAATCTTCAACACCGCCTACAACACGGTCAACATCACCGGCTGTTATCTCACCGACGACACCACGGGACTGGCTGCCGCTGGCAAGAAGGGCGGCATAATCCCGGCCAAGTGGTACAGAATCCCCACGGACCAGAAAATGTACATGCCCCAGCGCAGTTTCCTGATTTTCTACCTGGACAACTCGCCGCTGTACGGTCCGTTCCACACCAATTTCACCCCTGCAGAGTCACGCACACGCTACATCGCGCTCATCAATGCCAACGGCAAAGAGTTGCTTGACCTTGTGGAGTATCCCGTCTCATTGCGCGACACCTCGCTGACCTTCGGTTATATCCTTGATGGACAACGCGATGACAAAGCCTTCAAGAAAGGCACACGCGCTTCTGGCGAACTGTCATTCTTGAACGAGTTCACCCCCAACTCCTCCAACGAGACGCAAGCTACGATCTCCAAGCAGGACAAGCTGAAACGCGACGACCCCTACGGCATCGGCATGGCACTGATTTCCATGGCTGTTGTGTTCACCGCGTTGATCATGATCTACATCATGTTGAAGATTTTCAACTACGTCACCCGTCGCGCCACCCAGAAGTCAAAAGCACAAGAGCAAGCTGCAACTCCTTCGAGAGCAATGGCTTCCAAAGCCGGAGAGGAGGACGACGACACGGTTGACGGACCGACCTGTGCGGCTATCGGCACCGCACTGCATCTCCATTTCGGCAGCATGCACGACGAGGAGAGCGAGGTCATCACCATCAACATGCCTTCCAAACACTACTCTCCGTGGGCTCAGAAAGAACTCACCATGAAGAAAAATCCGAGATTAAGATAAATAACAGAAAAAATTGAGAGAAATATGAAAACCTATAATTTTAAGATTTACGGAAATAAATATGCCGTTGAAGTCGGCGAACTTGAAGAAAACACCATCGAGGTGAACGTCAACGGCACGCCCTACAAGGTAGAATTAGACATGGAGCTGAAGCCCAAGACGGTGAAACCCGTGGTGAAAGTGGCCGCTGCTCCTAAAGCGCAGGCTGCCGCTCCCGCACAGAAGGTGGCTCCCGCCGCTCCCACAGGTGGTGGCGGCACCCTCAACTCCCCACTACCAGGTACCGTGCTCGACGTGTTCGTGAGACCTGGCGATGCCGTCAAAGTCGGTCAACGTCTCCTCCTCCTCGAAGCTATGAAGATGGAGAACAACATCGACGCCGACCGCGATGGTGTGGTGAAAGAGGTGAGAGTGAGCAAGAGCGATGCCGTTATGGAAGGCCAAGTGCTCGTTGTGTTTGAATAATAAATTTCATCATTAAAAGATTGAGATTATGTTAGAATTTTTCAAAGAAGGATTATTGCAATTCCTGAGCTATTCCGGTTTCGGAAACTGCACCTGGGGGCATATCATCATGATATGCATCGGTTTGGTTTTCATAGCTTTGGGAATTATCAAAGAATATGAGCCGCTGTTGCTCGTGCCCATCGGCTTTGGTATCATCATCGGCAACATCCCGTTCACCGATGGTCTGCAAGTGGGTGTATATGAGAACGGTGCCGTGCTCAACTACCTCTATTTCGGTGTGGTGAAAGGTTTCTATCCGCCGTTGATCTTCCTCGGCATCGGGGCCATGACAGACTTCTCGGCCCTGATTTCCAACCCGAAATTGATTCTCATCGGTGCAGCCGCCCAGTTCGGTATCTTCGCCGCATACATCACTGCTCTGCTGTTAGGATTCTCGCCCATGGAGGCCGGTGCTATCGGTATCATCGGTGGTGCTGACGGCCCTACCGCCATCTTCATCTCATCCAAACTGGCTCCGAGCATGATGGGTGCTATTGCCGTGTCGGCATATTCTTACATGGCATTAGTGCCGGTGATCCAACCGCCTATCATGCGCGCGCTGACCACCCCACAAGAGCGCCTCATCCGCATGCGCCCGCCGCGTGCCGTCAGCCATCGCGAAAAAGTACTCTTCCCGATGATGTGTATCCTGCTCACCGCATTCCTCGTGCCTACGGGTCTGCCATTGTTGGGTATGCTCTTCTTCGGTAACCTGTTGAAAGAGAGCGGCGTGACCAAACGTTTGGCCAACACTGCATCGGGTCCGCTGGTCGATATCGTGACTATCCTCATCGGTCTGACCGTCGGTTGCTCCACACAGGCCACCAACTTCCTGAGACCTGCTTCTGTGCTCATCTTCATCCTCGGCGCTTTCTCCTTCGTGATTGCTACCGCTTCCGGTGTGCTGTTCGTGAAGTTCTTCAACCTCTTCTTGAAGGGCGACAACAAGATCAACCCGCTCATCGGTAATGCCGGTGTCTCCGCCGTGCCAGATGCAGCGCGCGTTTCCCTGGTGGAAGGTCAGAAATACGACCGCACCAACTTCCTGCTCATGCACGCTATGGGACCGAACGTGGCCGGTGTCATCGGCAGCGCAGTGGCCGCAGGTATCCTGTTGAGCTTCTTGTACTAAGACGTATGACGTGTGATGTCGTATGAATGATGATGCGTTATACGCCACACAGCAAACGTCCAAATAACAAAAAAGGTGTCGGGAACGGCACCTTTTTTTGTTGAGGGTTATTTTAGTCATTCTCTCGCTAAAAAAAATATCAAGATGTGAGACACAGGCATCATTTCCTGCGAAATTTTACCTTAATAATTTAACAATTAGAATTTTAATTGTTAAATTATTTTCTATTTTGCTGATAATCAGACAAAAAGAAATTCCGTCGAAACTATTGACAAATGGCGATTTTTGTATTATATTTGCCGTCTGAAAATATAGTATCAACAAAACATTAAACCAATGGAACAGAAAAATCCAATCGAAGAGGCCCGGAGATATGTGGCCAATGCAAAAGAGATCATTCAGAACGCCAACTATGATCCAAAACTTAAAATCTACACTGACAACAAGTATGTCAAGACAGCGGGCAACATTCTGTGGTGCGGTTGTTTGGTTGCAATGGATGCCGTGCTAGATATTCCTAGAGGCAAAAGCCGCCCGTCAATAGAAAAATACAAGGAAGCCGCAGGAAATCGTGACAAGAAACTGTTAGCCGCCATTGTGGGTGGTTATGAAACCATGCACTTGTACATGGGCTACGACGGTGTACGCGGGAAAAAAGTTTGTGATGCCGGCTTTGATTTCGCCAACACCATTATCAACCGTTGTGCCAAGCTTTACCCTAAAATGGCAAGCGCATAATAGTACATTTGCAGATTAAACATTAAACCTGCAAAAAAACAACAGAAAACATTAAGGATCACTCCGCCAAAGCGGCGCACACTCGCTCGATGTCGTCGGCGGTGGTGTCCCAAGAGGTTACCAGACGGATTTCATCAGCGGATTCGTTCCAATAGTAGAAGAAAGTGGTTTTGGACAAACGGTCGGCGACAGTCCGTGGGAGTCTGAGCAGCAGAATGTTGGCATCGGTGCGTTGCGTGAAGATGTCGCCGCGCAAATCGACGATGCGCTGCCGCAACATCTGCGCCTGCGCGTTGGCACGCAGGGCATTTTCCTTCCAAATGCCCTGCTCGAGATAGGCAATGAACTGCGCACTGAGATAGCGCATTTTGGAACTGAGCTGCGCACTCTGCTTACGCCAATACTTGAGGTTCGGCACTAACTCGGGACGCAAGACCACTACCGATTCGCCCATCAGCATTCCATTCTTCGTGCCTCCGAAACTCACGATATCTACCCCACAATCGGTGGTCATTTCCTTGAATGTCTTACCCAGTTTCACAGCGGCATTGGCGATTCGCGCACCGTCCAAATGCAAGTACATACCATACGGATGGATATAGTCGGCGATGGCCTTGATTTCCTCGCACGTATAGACCGTACCTAATTCCGAGCATTGAGAAATATAGACGGCCTTGGGCTGGGAATGGTGTTCGAAGCCCCAGTTCGTGAGGTGAGGCTCGATAAGCTGCGGGGTAAGCTTACCGTCAGGCGTGGGAATGCTGACCACCGCTGCACCCGTCATGAAGGCGGGAGCACCGCATTCATCTACTGCGATGTGGGCGGTTTCCGCACAAAGGATACTGTTAAACGACTGCACACAAGCGCGCAACGCCACCACATTTGCACCCGTTCCGTTGAACACGGGAAAAACCTCAGCCTGTTCACCAAATTGCTGTTTGAAAATCTCCCGAAGACGGACGGTGTAAGCGTCGTCGCCGTATGCGATTTCGTGGTCTATATTGCATTGGGCAATTGCCTCTAAAATGGCGGGGTGCACCCCCGAATGATTATCACTGCCAAAACTTCTCATAATTCAGATTTTTTCGGCGGCAAAAGTAACATTTTCCTTTGAAATTGTAGAGACGCGATTGCACGCTTCTCTACAAAAATCCATTTTAATATCCGTCTTCACGCATATCACTCCTTCTCTTTGATGCAACGCACACTGTAGCCCAGACCCGTATAACTGTGAGCTGTCAACACCACATCGCAGTCGTGGCGCAAGAGAAAAACATTGTTTAATGTCTCATAACCCCTATTTTGCGTGGACCAAAAGTAGGTCTCTGACAACAACCCTTCGTAACGATTTCGAGCACCGTTATAGTAACCAGCAGGCAAAGCAGAGAATCCCGTACTGTTGTTCCCTCCACCGTCAAGCCAGTACAGCGGCGACTTCAGCGCATGGCTTCCGTAGGCATTCAAGCTGATGTATTTTTCAGGCGTGGGCAAATACCAACCTGCTGGACAAATGCCCTGCACATGTCCATACCCATTGTCCGCGCCATCGCGGATAGCCGCCTCGTAGGTGTACAACCGTCCATACGTCGCCACATTCGCCGCCGTATCGGGGTGCTGCAGACTCGCATACGCATACACGCCCGCAATTTCCTCACAATCACTGTATTTAGTGGATTCTAGATTGCGTTGAGTCCAGCAGTCGCAGCCAATGCGCACTCCCTGATAGACATTGCCCTCGCAATCCACCGCATCGGGACACTTCGGGTAAGCGATGACAATATGCTGTTCGCACGTGTCACTGAAACGGCAAACGGCATCCGTAAGCATCCAGGTAATCACATTGTCACCTTGATAGAAAAGATAATCGTTAGGAATATCATTGGAGATGAGGAACGGCCACTCTTCCTCGCAAAGAATTGTAGGATTTCCTATCCGCTCGGGATAAATCTTCATCGCACAATCTCCAAATGCCAGCGTGTCGTAAACATCAGGGGGACAGGAAATGGAAAAATCTGTAATACATGGACTTACATTCAATTCTAGCACAATAATGCTATCACAGCCGTTGTCACCTGTAAGAGTGTCGTGCCAATCGTAAAAGCCCGCTTCATCAATATTTTCAAAAACATGATACACTACCGTCACCTTTTCCTCTTCAACTTGATAAAGGAAAACATCCTTTCGAATGGTGTCCCGACTCACTTTTAATGGTCTGACATGCAAGTAGAACAAGCTGTCGCAGCCATCTATCGTCTTCATCTTCAACACAAAATCATACTTTTGACTCGAAACCGGTGAGATTTCGATCAATGAGCCAACCGAAGAAAAGGTTTCTACGTTATCACCTTCAACCGAAATGGTCACTTCCGGGATCAAATCGTATGGTATTGTAATGGAATTCTCATATAGACAAATCGTTGCTGTATCGTAGGTTTCGTATGCTGGAAGAATCGTCAGGTGCAAATAGGAGATTGTATCCACTAACACCCCATTCATCATTTTCTGACCCTGGAATTCGTAATATCCCGACATACCAAGAGATTCAGGGAGTGCCTGGGCGTGCCACCGATAATCTTCCACATTATCATCCCAAGAGTGTTCGGACGTAAACGTGCGACCACAAATGCTATCTTGGTGCAACAATTCCACAATCAGCACAATGGTAGAAATGCTGTCACACCCGTTTGAACCGCTGAGCGTATCATTTCTGATATAGACACCTGCCGATGTAATGCCAGTGAAAGCATGATCGTCTGCTGTGATCATTCCTCCCTCTACCTGCTCTATGAACGTATCGTAATAAAGTGTGTCTCGCACAACCGAAGAGACCTCAACATGCAGATATACAAGACTATCGCAACCATGAACAGTCTTCATTTTGAGCACAAAATCATTCGACGACGTTTCAGACTCCACTGCAACTTCTTCAGAAAGAGAAACAACAGACAGGTGATCGCCCTCTATTCGCAGTTTTATACTGGGATTTTGGTCATAATTCATCTCGGAAACCGTTTCATAGAGGCACCATTTCACAGTGTCAAATTGCTCATACTCAGGCCAGATGGTCAAATCATAATAGGCAATCGTGTCAATAGTACCATTATCTGTCACCTTGCTACCATGGTGTTCATAACGCCCAGAAGTTGTACCTGGGCGAAAAATGGTATCGAAAGGGGCAAAGTAGTAATCCTCTTGAAGCGAACATATCGAATCAGCATAATAGCTGTGATTGTCCACCCGTAGCATCAACGTAATCACACTGTCGCAACCGTGAATCGTGTTCATTCGACTGTGGAAGACATAATCTCCTGGAATTGTGACATCTATATCCGAAAACATAGCATCCGTTGGGGAGGTATAGGGTATTTCCGACACTTCCGTCTGCTCATAAATCGTATCCTTATCAAATGTTTCATAAACCTCTACTTCTTTCGTAATCGAAATAGTATCAGACAGATACACAATAAAAGCATCGTATGCCGACGTACGGGGCGGAGCGACTTCCATCACATTGTTTCCAGGCGCATCCGCCCAAAAAGCAACAGGTTGATCCTCATAATCCCGAATCAGACGTATTGCAAATTTTTGATTCAGCGCATACGATTCCACCGCCCCGTCTGCATGAAAAACAAGTAGCAATCTTCCATTCGGGGGCACCGAAGAAGTCCAGTGTGACTGTTGTAACAATGTCGAATAACCGCCTCCCGCAGCATCAAAAGCATTTTTCAATATTGGCAAAAGACCGTAAATGTGGCGCATTTGCATTGCGTCCGGGATATACCAATCCTTTCCGACGGCATTTACTGCCTCAACCCAATAGGGGACTCCCGTGTTTTTCAATGTTTGCGTGACATTCTTTCCATAATAGTTCCACGAATCAAGCGTAGTTGAGTAAGGATAATCTTGAGCAAAATTCAAAAGCGACGTTGGAAGATAACCATTCGAATTAAGAGCATACACGGTGTCTAAATCATTCAGCGCGACCACCCAACCGCTATTTGGGTTGTCTGCATCCACGTAAAACACCACCCCTTGGGAACCGTCTTCAAAAGTATAGAGATCTCCCACTTGTCGTGTTTGACCGTATGAAGATTCAAAGCAGCTCCATGCCTCAACCAGCATCAAGAGCAAAATGGTTCGTATTATCGTCTTAAATATTTTCATAATTAGCTTATTATTAGTTCGTTAGATTATTTTTACCTACAAGTACAAAATCAGAAAGCCATAATAGGGCGAGTTCCATATTGATTTCCAATAGTTGAAGATGCGACACCTCCATGATTGGAAATAATCCATGCGTTATTGTTATTATACACAGTGGAGGTCCAATAGCCAGATGAGGACATCGGCATCACATTGGGATTCTGTTCTGCCAGCTTTCGCAGTGTCCGATTCACTTTCAAACGGTTGATATACAAGACATTCATTTCGCCAAGAGAGGGCATATACCAACCCTCGGGAGCGGATCCTACCTGTAAAGTGTTGGAATCATAATAGAAGCAAAACTTAGCTGCCGGAGCGTGGTGTTCGAAATTCGTATTTGGTGCGGCATCCACTGCATTCCGTATCCGCCGTGTGTTTACAAGGCCATCCCTATCCCATAAGGCTGACTCCCGGGAGTTCCTGGGCAATATTGATACACTTCTCATCGTCACGGCCATCGGCTGAGTGCTTTCCGACAATGCCACAGCTAATCCGTGGAGACCCAGCGCATCCGTCTCGAAGACTACTCCTTTAGCCGTCTTGCCACTGACCAAGAAAGAATCTATCGACAACAACGCACCGTCTGTACACAACACATCCCCTATTTTTCCTGTTCTCGTCATCGACACTGCACGTGAACGTTTCCCAGAGCCGCTCACATCCACCATCATGGTAGCACTGTCCCCCTTACAGACATTTTCCGATTCAACGTGTGCGTCCAAGACTGTCAAGTTCAGCACTTCCAGGCTATCACAGTCATCTGCACGAGAATAATGCACAACATATTGTCCTGATTGCCTATAAAGACTGTCATGCCAAAGAAAAGTTCCGCCGTGAAGTATGGTGGTCAACACCGTAGTATCATGGATCGCTGGCGCATTCACGAAGAGTTCTAAAGTCACGGAAGAATCGCAACCATGTTCTCCCATTCCAGAGTAATTCTTGTTGAAATAGTAAATCCCAGCTTCCCGAACGGCCGCGTTCAATGCCTCTGACGATGCAAGTTCGGGAACGATGCCGTAAGGGTCATCGTACGTGCGCGTCTGGCTTTGGCAGACCTCATCGTGCAACACTGTCTCATGTTTCGGCCACACATCTGCAATGGCCACTCCCGGCGCACATTCCACCACCGCACTCCAACCAGCATCCGAAATCTTTCCGCTTGAGAATCGGAGTGTGAGTGCATTCCCTGATGAAATCACCATCCCCGGATTCCAACTACCCACCGTCAAATCCCAGAGCAAAGAATCTGCATGCAACTCATCACCTGTGAAAATCTGCAGATGTGAGGTCTTTGACAACTTCAATTCTTCGAAATGGAGAACGACCGGCCTGCCGTCTGCGGAACGGAAACGGTGCACCGCACTACTGAGGACGGGATATTTTCCTTCTGAACCTCCGGCATCAAAGAGACGGACACCTTGCCCACATTCCAAAACCGTCGTTCCATCTTGCATATTCATCTCTTTGGATACCAATCCGTTAATCGTTGGACATTGGTTTTCTGTTTCCAACGCCACATAGAGAATCGTTCTTTGTGTAATGGCGGCTGTGTCATAATACGACCATGCCTCGTCATCAAGCATTGTATCCGTTCTCAGCAGCTGGGTGAGCGCATAATCCGAGTACCATTTAAGGAGATAAGGCTCTGACAACGTGGCTTTTGCACTAAGTTGCGCATCGCTACCATGACAAACCGTGTCATAGGTGGTTAGCACTGTGCACGCTGGAAGCAGATCCGTCCGTAAGTGTATGAACGCAGTGTCTGCCGTATCCGCATATAGGTATGCACAACGCCCATCATCTACCAAAACGGGGTAGATTTTTGCGTCCGAAAAAGTCGAAAAGACGTCTCGAACCGTGTCACCCGGCGTTGCAACATAACTTCGGGTTGTGGTACCGCCACCATTCGAAAAGGCAACTTCAAAGCGTACTTTGTCCACATCCAATGGCGTGGTGGGCACAAATCGCACCTCCACAGAATCACCTGGACAAACCATAGCGTTAGGAGCTACAGTAAGGCGGGGGGCTTCCTGAACGGTCAGAAAAATGCTGTCTGACAGTTCTTGTGCACACTGGTCGTATGATATCACCACTTTATACCAACCACTGCTTCCACCACGCGGAATGTGGACGTATGGATCCGATGTTGTAGCGTGAAAACCGTCAGGTCCAAACCATTCATAACGCAGCACCTCACTGATGGAAAGTGCATGCACCTGAATCGTAGTGCCTTCGCAAGTAGAATCGACCGTCAAGCCATCATCAAACCATACTTTTTTCAACTCTGCCAACGTTCTCGGATAAAAATTCACATGGAAATATGAAACACAAGAATCTGATATCAAGCAAGATAACTCCTCATTTGAACGCATTGGTACATTCAAAAACACACCCGTATTATTCATCCCCAAGACCTCACCTTGTCGGTTAGGACGACTATATAATATATAGGTATAAGGTTCCGTACCGTTTTTCCCTTTCACATACGCATTGCCCACCGTGGAAGACGAGTCGCAGAGCAATGCTATTGCATATTCGAACTCCACCGTTTTGATACCGACTTCCAGCGTGTCATACCTAACCATTGATTCACATACAGGGATGGAATTCATATCATCCGGTTTGAATTCAAAAATGTACTGACCTGGCATTGAAACTCTTACTCGCGTATTCAGGCTAAAGGAGGAAGTGTTAACATGACTATTGTGCGGTGCTTGAATCACCTTTATGATAGGGTTGACAACACTCTCCACCGTATCTGCCCTATCTTCAGATGCATACCTTCTGTATAACGTTCTCAAATATTTTCCGGCCGTATATTCCATGTACATATTGCCGCAATCCTTTGTCACAATGTAAGCCGGATCCTCTAAAAGATCCATTTTTATATAATTATTAAATTTAGCTTCGCATTTCAGCAAGAAAGAGTCGCAAGGCGTAACCACCTCAAACCAATAGGGCCCAGTTAAGAGACAATAATCCCTTATTGACAACGATCTGCCATCATACTTTCCTTCAATAATCGCTCCATTTTCCACACGGTCGCGAGTAATCTCCCATCTTTCGGTTTCAGGATCATACACAGCCTCGAAATTGTAGAAATTATGATCCGGACTATGCACCAATCGCACTTTTGTTGAAATGGGTGGAATGGTGACCTGCGACGACAATTGCGATATGGTCACACTCTGCATATCTCGACAACAATACTGAGATTCCTTGCTTTGCTCGGTAGTCCAAACCGGTACCACTCGACCATGACCACGGAAAAACGTCATAGTATCTTCCGTGGCATACAGTTCGCACCCTTTCCCGTCCTTCAATCTGCGAAGGACAGGAATCGTCAATGTGGTATCATCCAAAGAGCCGTAACGCTCCTCGACCTCACGCGCATACAGGTAGGAGAAGTCAGTGATAATTCCGATTGTGTCCGTTTTGATAACTTCACCCGTCCTCATATCCGTGTAAACCCACGACAACGGATGCGTATAATAGTATCTGTAATAGTCTTTTGATATCAACTCATCAGAAGTCACATCGTAAAAAAGATCAGGATCGTAGGGTCTGTTGGGATAAACACTGGTAGTATAGTAACGAATACGGTAAAAATCTCTTTGCCAGTCTCTTATAGTACCGCAAGGCTGATCATTCTCATGTATTGCGAGGGTTACATTAACGCTATCTTTTTCATAATAGCGTTCGTCCGGTCTCAAATACTGGAACGCCATGGTTTTCTGCCAATCCTCACACCCTTCCAACTTATATTCAAATGTAATCTTGCGATTCCATATATCACAATATTTTCCAGCAGCATACACTGTATCATACAGCACAAACGAGTCTTCTCTAATATTTGATGGAAGTGGCCGCCATTCTTTAGATTCAAGCCCCTCATAGTCAATACGATAACGCGCATATTGTTCCATATAAGTTCTATATGGTTCCACTGCCTTGTTGAATTGCACAATGACTCTAACCACATTGGAATCCGCAAAATTGCCAGACGAGGCGTAAATCCTCAATTTTGTCACTTTCGGAAGTCCTGTTACAGCCACATTTTGCGTGATGCGCGGCAGTCCGTAGCCACAGCCGTCCACCAAATAAAAATCCCAAGTGCCCGCGCCCAATGTATCAAAGGTATAATAATCCTTATAAGATGCATTTTCGGCGTATGAGCCATGATTCTGATAATCAGGAAAGATTTGAGTGCGGAGTGTATCGCCCGTTGAATGATCGCACACCGTTACAGTATAAGGGAAGCGGCCACCCAATGCCAGTAATTGCACGCGCCCACTGTTTCCACAAGGCACAGTCGGCATATTCCCCGCATAAGTCGTATATGGAGCGGTCTGCACCAATGCGGATGCCTCGGGTTTTTGATAGGTAGTCGTCACTGTCATCACCGTATGCGTATCCACCCTCACAAAACCACCAGATCCGTTGTCATGCAACCCTTCCACTCCAACGACGTAGGAACCGCTATTGATGGTAAGCGTATCCTCACCCCCAGCATAATACCAGCCAGAATAGTGGATGGTGTCGCTATTCGGCAACCGATAATAGATGCGGACTTGCGACAAGCCTGCAGGCAACGAATCCAGCACCGTCCCCTCTGAATCTGTCAACGCATAGACAATCTTGCCATTATTATAACAAGAGGCCGCAGAAGTTGAAAAACGAACATGAAATGGAACATTTTGCGCTTGGGTCAACATCGCGCAAAAAAGCATCATCGTCAGCAAAAAATGTAGTTTTTTCTTCATGACATGTTTTTTTTGATAATTGTTGAGTTTATTAATTCTAATTGTTCTAAAAAGATTCGTCATATCACGAATTTTCATCGCGGCAAAAATAAAACTTTTCCCAACACAAACCTACATATAATTAAAATTATTTTTCATTTTCATTTCTTAACAATTAACTGTAAAAATTTACGTGTCGCACTTTCGGACAAAAACGTCAGGTATTGTTTCAAATCTGGGATAAAGGTTTGAATGCAGAAAGGAAAAGCGGACGCAACAATTGCACTGTAAATGTAAAAATGGGATTTTGATAAAAAAGGGTTGATGAAAAAACATCTCCTAAATGAAGCGGCCAACGTCTCAAAAATCGTATCTTTGCCGCCTGAAAAAAACATTCAAGAATATGCTACCAGACATTTTTTTGTCAACTGAAGCCTGCAAAAACAACTTTTTCTTAATCGCAGGGCCGTGTGTAGTGGAGAGTGAGGAGATCACTTTTCGTATTGCACGAGAAATCAACAAGATATGCAAAGATCTAAGCATACCTTTCTGTTTCAAAGCATCTTACAGAAAAGCCAATCGCTCATCCGCAAGTTCTTTCACGGGCATTGGGGACGAGAAAGCCATGGCCATTCTGAAAGGTGTGAAGGAGGAGTTGCAGGTCCCCATTGTAACAGACATCCACACGGCAAACGAAGCGTCATGGGCGGCAGAAGTTGCTGATGTACTGCAAATCCCCGCTTTCCTTTGCCGTCAGACCGACCTGCTGGTAGCGGCAGCCCAAACGGGTCGCACCATCAACATCAAAAAGGGACAGTTTATGTCGCCAGAGTCCATGGGCGGCGCGGTAGGTAAAGTACGCGGCGCGGGCAATCCGCGTGTGATGCTCACCGAGCGTGGTACCACTTTCGGCTACCAAGACCTCATCGTCGATTTCCGCGGCGTGAAAGCCATGCAGGAGAACCACTGCCCGGTCATCCTCGACTGCACTCACTCATTACAACAGCCCAACCAGCCCTCCGGAGTCACCGGCGGGCGACCTGACCTCATCGAGACCATCGCCAAGGCCGGTGTGGCCGTCGGCTTCGACGGTCTCTTCATGGAAACCCACCCCGAGCCCGCCAAGGCTCTCTCCGACGGAGCCAACATGCTTCCCTTACACGAACTCAAACCACTGTTGGAAAAGCTGTTACGGATACGTAAAGCGATAATGTGTTAGCTGCTCGCTGTTAATTTATAACATAAACTCTAAACCTTAAACTCTAAACCTTAAACTCTAAACAATGAAAAAAAACAACCTCCATCGTCTCATCATCGCCATTCTCGCAATTATGTGTTACGGAAACACGCTCACTTTGCACTATGCGCTGGACGACCGCATGGTCATCCTTGAGAGCAAATACACTATTAAAGGCGGGTGGGAGTCCGTGAAGAGCATTTTCACTGAAGACACTTTCACAGGATACTTCGGCAGCGACCATTCCATCGTGGCCGGAGGTCGTTACCGTCCGATGTCACAACTAACGTACATGATTGAATTCCAATTATTTGGAAAGAAAATCCGCGAACAAATCGGCGACCTAGACGATTACTACAACCTACATAATCCTGCCAACGAGCAACTCTTTTACGACACTCCCCTACCCTTCGTCAATCACCTGATGAACTTATTGTATTTCATTCTATTATGCCTACTTCTGTACGAAGTCCTGGCACGAATTTTCCCGCAGCACTCCCAAAAGAAATGGTTCCAGTCGCTACCGTTCATCGCGACGCTGCTGTTCGCTATTCATCCGATTCACACTGAGGTGGTGGCCAACGTGAAGGGTCGCGACGAAATTTTCGCCATGTTAGGAGCCTTCGCCGCACTTTGGGCATCTTTACAATATGTCGATACTAGAAAATGGTACTGGCTGATTGTAAGCCTGTTAGCATTCACCTTCGGCATTTTCTCAAAAGAAAACACCATCACCTTCCTTGCAGTGACCCCGTTGGCGCTCTACTATCTCCAAAGCGACAAAAAACGTCCTATGGACTATCTGGTCACGCTGATTCCTCTCCTGATAGGAAGCGCATTTTTCCTTTTCGTCCGCGCAAAGGCATTGGGAAGCATGATGCAGCCGGACATGACCAGCAACATCCTGAACAATCCTTACGTGCATTCCACGCGCGCGCAACAAATAGCCACCACGTTGATCACATGGGGCATATACCTCAAACTCCTCTTCTTCCCGCACCCGCTCACCCACGACTACTACCCGCACCAAATCGCCATCACCGACTTCAGTAACCCATTGGTTTGGTTGCTGTTAGTAGGTTGCATCGCCCTCGTTGGATATGGCATCTGGAAACTGAAGAAGAAGACCGTACCCGCTTTCGCCATCCTCTATTTCATCATCACGTTCTCCATCACCTCCAACCTTCTTTTCAATGTAGGCACCTTCATGAACGAGCGATTCGTCTTCATGGCATCAGCCGGATTCACGCTGCTTGCAGGCTGGTGGCTCTATCTATTAGCCACCGCACCCACACCTGCCCTGCAAAAGACGGCCGTAGGCATCGGAGCCGTGGTTTGCGTGCTCTTTGGAATCAAGACATTCACACGTAATTTCACCTGGAAGGACGATTTCACCCTTTTCCTGACAGATGTGAAAACCTCCGACAACAGCATCAAATGCAACATCTCGGCGGGCGGCAGCTGTCTGCAAATCTGGAAAAAAAGCCACAAAGAACGTGACAAACGTGACGCATACAAATATCTGGACAAAGCACTGAAACTGGACAATCACGCATTGAATGCATACCTGTTGCTCAGCGAGTTAGCTTTACTAGACGAAAAAACCGATCTGGCACTGCAGGCTGCACAAAACGCAGTGCTCATCGATCCCGAAAACCCTCAAGCCCAGAACCTGCTGACCGCAGCATCTCAATCGCAGAAAGCACACGAACTGGATCCCGTCAACGAATTGCTCAACCAAGGGAAAGTAGATGAAGCGTGGCGCGAAGTCAACAAAATTCTGGAAAAAGAGCCCGACAACATTGTTGCTAAGAACGTGAAAGGCAATGTCTTGGGTCGAGGATATGGACAGCTGGACGAAGCCATCCTGATTTTCAAGGAGATTGTAGAAGAGCATCCTGAATTCTCCAGCGCTTGGGAGAACATGGGCATCGCTTACGCCATCAAACGCGATTTCTCCAACGCCGAACGCTGCCTCCTGAAAGCTCTCGAACTCAGCCCCGACAACGACAACATCAAGTTGAACTTGTACTACATGTATATGGACAAAGGGGATGAGAAGGAAGCGGCAAAGTATCGGAAGAACTAGCTTTTGGCTGTTGGCCGTACACTGGCGAGGTAGGGATGCTTTGTGACGAGGACTTTGACTTTGAACTTTGACTTTGGCTTTGACTTGTGACGTGTGACTTGTGACGACTCCCTTCTCCCTGTTCCCTAAAAAAATAGTATCTTTGCGTTTCAAAAAACCAAACCACCTATGGCCTTAGAACAACTTCTAGAAAGGATTAAAAATCAAAAAGTTATCATATTAGGATTCGGCAAGGAGGGTGTTTCCACTTACCGTTTCATCAGGAGACATTTCCCTAAAATGAACCTCGTGATTGCGGACGGTAATGAAAATCTCAAAACGGATGAGTTTGCCGAGGACAAGCACCTTAAGTTCATCAAGGGGAAAGAGTATGATCGCAACCTCAACCATTACGACCTCATCTTCAAAAGTCCTGGCATCAGTTTCAACAGACTTGACTATTACATTGAAAATGAAAAAATCACCTCTCAGACGAATCTCTTTTTAGAATATTTTCACGAGCTTGTGGTAGGCGTAACCGGAACAAAGGGTAAAAGTACCACCTCCTCCCTGATTTTCCATATTTTGCAGCACTCTCGTGGAAATGTCTTTTTAGCGGGCAACATCGGTACGCCTTTCTTCGACATCGTGGAGCAGCTTGACTCAGAATCTGTTGTAGTAGCGGAACTGTCAGCGCACCAGCTGGAGTTCGTGCACCATTCACCCGACAATGCCGTGCTACTGAACATCTACCAAGAACATCTCGACCACTTCAACTCCTTCAACACGTACCAAATCGCCAAGATGAACATCTTCAAATTCCAAAAGAAGGGTAACTTCTTGGTTTACAATGGGGATGACGAGCACATTCCTGGTTGGGTGAAGGGTTACAAACCCGAAAGTGACACCTGCATCTTCGGCACACAAATACATCCGGGTCTGCACGTGCGTTGCAAAAATCACCTCATTCGTTTCATGAATGACGGCGAAATCGTCGATGAATACGACCTGATTGACTACAAAAACCTCCCTGGCACCCACAATTATTTCAACATCATGGCGGCTATCTCGATTTGTCGCCGTTTGGGCGTGAAACACAACGACATTCTTGATGCACTTCTGACTTTCAAAGGATTACCACACCGAATAGAGTATGTGGGTGAGTTCAAGGGCATTGAATTTTACAATGACAGCATCTCCACGATTCCTGAATCAGCCATCGCCGCTGTGAATGCGTTACGCGGTGTAGATACGCTTATTCTCGGCGGCTACGACAGAGGAATTGACTACCAAGTACTTATCGATTTTCTAAAGGACAATCCGATACAGAACATCGCTTTCACGGGTCCTGCCGGACATCGAATGTTGGAAATGTGTCGCGAGCAGAACGCCCTGCCTGAAAACCACATCGAAACAGACGATTACCAAGAGATCGTGCGCTTCGCCTACAATAAAACCACGCAAAACGGCGTTGTTCTGCTTTCTCCCGCCGCCGCCAGCTACAATCAGTTCAAAAATTTCGAAGAACGCGGAAACTATTTCAAACAATTAGTAGTAGGCTATTAACTGTTGGTCGTCCACTTGCGAGAGACTAATGCATTGTGACAGTGATTATTGACATAGACTTTTGACTCGGCCCTAAACCATAAACCATAAACCCTAAACCCTAAACCCTAAACCCTAAACCATTCAGATAATGAAAAAAAACATATTATTCATCATCAGCTTAGCGCTATTTTTCACCGCCTGCGGACAGAAAAACAAGCAGACGACCGAACAAAACGGCAATCCGAAAGAAGACACCACTGAGGCATACAGCCACCTGAATCCCGACCAGGATGGAAGCAGCCTCAAGGACAATGAAAATCTCTCTGGCAAAGTCATCTCCCTCTCATCCGATGATTTTATGAAGATCGTCAAAATCGACCAAGGGAAGGGACTGCTATACAAAGGCAAAACTCCTTGTATAATAGATTTTTACGCAGAATGGTGTCGTCCTTGTATGCAATTGAAGCCCATCACCGAAAAGTTCGCCGAAAAATACAAAGGCAAACTGATTATTTACAAAGTCAATGTGGACAAGGCGCAGGATATTTGTCAGGCTTTAGGTATCCAAAGCATCCCCACCCTTTTCTTCTTCAAGCCCAACGCCCAACCCGGCAAAATGGTCGGCGCACCCTCAGAAGCGGAATTGGAGAAGGTCATCGAAGACTTTTTGAAGTAGTTGTTAGCCGTTAGCTACTAGCCATTAGCAGTTGATAACTCTCTTGCTACAAACTAATGCTTTGTAACAGCGACTATTGACTTTGAACTTTGACCTATACTATTCTCGACCCTAAACCTTAAACCTTAAACCCTAAACCTTAAACCTTAAACCTTAAACCCTAAACCTTAAACCTTAAACCTTAAACCCTAAACCTTAAACCCTAAACCTTAAACCTCAACCCCAAACATTGCAAAAAATCGGACTCCTTTTCATCATCGTTTTGGCACTGGCGACGACAAGTGCGCAGGTACCGGCAGATTCACTGTCAGGATTATTCCAGCGGTGGGATCACCGTTTGGACGAGCTCGACTACAAGGATCCGGAAATCGTGTCGCTGCACTACCTGTTTTTGCAGGACATCCTCAAGGCGATGGATAAGGTGGATGCACAGCTGAACACCACGTTGGCACGGAACACCAAGATGGATTTCTACGCCAGCAAGCAATCTTTCCGACATATTCACAGCAAAGCCTTGCAACTGAACGATGTATTTGCCGAGCATAAGGCCATAGTGGATCAAGTGTTCTACCAACGTGCGATAGAAGAACTGGCCTATCGCGACACCAACCGCGCGATGTACAACCTCGATCGCGCTCTGCAATATAACCCGCTCAACCCCGATGCCATGTTACAAAAATGCAAGATACTGCTCGCGCAAAGGCAATTCCAGCCATGCGTCGATCTTATCCATAAAGTTTATACTCAAGCTACTCTTACCAACGAACAAGAAATGGCGGTTTCTGACTTCACGCTGGAACTTTATGACCGCCTTTACACGCACGGCAGCAACTTAGTGAAAATCGGTCGGTCAGCGGAAGCCTTAGAGGTCTTCCTCGCCCTCGAGCACTTCTGCAACAACATGCCCAGCGGTTATTGCAACGACGACTATTACAAGGGCATTCTTCTGTCGCGCGAAGGCGTCTATGAATCCTACCTCAGCATCGCCCGCGAAGCCGAGAAACGCGGCAACAAGGAGATGGCGATGAAGTTTTATCGGTATGCGGAAGAGTATTTGAAGAGGAATTAAAAAGTATCCAGAAGATCACCAAGAGCCCTTGAGTTACGAAAGGCGCACGGCATGACTGTCTGTGCCACACGCGAAGAAATGAAGGATATCCTTGATAATCTGCCCTTTGTGGATTCCGTGGAGCGCACCATCACCGAACCCTGCGTGGAAAACAGCAAGCCCCACAATCTAAAAAAGGCACCCCACAAGGGATGCCTTTTTTATAATCATTAACCTGTGAAACAGGAGATTATCCTCTGAACGGGAAGTTTTTGCCAGGGTAGATGGCCTGGCTACCCAGCATTTCCTCAATGCGCATCAGCTGGTTGTATTTGCAGATGCGGTCGGTACGGCTGGCAGAACCCGTCTTGATTTGACCGGTGCCCAAAGCAACGGCGAGGTCGGCGATGGTGGTGTCCTCAGTTTCGCCAGAACGGTGAGACATCACAGCCGTGTAGAGATTGCGCTGTGCGAGGCTCACGGCATTGATGGTCTCAGTAAGGGTACCAATCTGATTGACTTTGATGAGGATAGAGTTAGCCACCTTTTTGTCAAGACCCATTTGCAGACGCTTGACGTTGGTCACGAAGAGGTCGTCACCTACAAGTTGGCAACGGTTGCCGATGGTGTCTGTAAGAAGTTTCCAACCGTCCCAGTCGTCCTCAGCCATACCGTCTTCGATAGAAATGATCGGGTATTTGTCGCACCAAGTCTTCCAGTAATCAACCATTTGCGCAGGAGTCAACTCTTCGCCAGTGGACCATTTCAGTTTGTAAATATTCTTTTCGGTATCGAAAAATTCTGAAGAAGCAGGATCAAGTGCGATGCAGATGTCCTCTTTCGGTTTGTAGCCAGCATTTTCGATAGCTTGCAGAATAACTTCGAGAGCTTCCTCATTAGATTTGAGGTCGGGGGCAAAACCACCCTCATCGCCCACGTTGGTGGAATATCCGCGATCTTTGAGTACTTTCTTGAGGTTATGGAAGACTTCTGAGCCCATGCGCACAGCTTCACGGAAGGTGGGAGCACCCACAGGCATAATCATAAACTCTTGGAAGTCAACACGGTTGTCAGCGTGAGAACCACCGTTGAGAATATTCATCATCGGGACTGGAAGCACTGTAGCGTTGCAACCACCCACATAGCGGTACAGGTCTTGACCCGTCTCTTGAGCGGCAGCCTTGGCAGCGGCTAATGACACACCCAACAGTGCGTTAGCGCCCATAGCACCCTTATTATCAGTGCCATCCACCTCAATCATGCGAGCATCCAATTCAGCTTGATCACTCACTTCCATGCCTTCCACAGCTTCAGCAAGAGTGCTGTTCACATTCTGGACAGCCTTCAGCACGCCCTTGCCCAAAAATCTGTCCTTCTGACCGTCTCTCAATTCCACAGCCTCGTGCACGCCCGTGGAGGCACCGGAGGGAACGGCAGCACGACCCACTGCACCGGCAGCGGTGTAAACATCAACTTCAACAGTAGGATTTCCGCGAGAGTCCAAAATCTCTCTACCATAAACTTTAACGATTTGACTCATAGTATTTTTCTTTTAATTTAGTACTTTATTTAATGCGGCGCGAATATACAAAAATTTTGGGTTAGAAGAGTAGAGGAAATAGGGTCGAGGGTTAAGGGTCGAGGGTTGAGGGCAAGCTAAAAGCCGACATCAGCCAATAGCCAAAAAAATGTATTTTTGCAAATTGTAAATAATCAAAATAATGACAAACGACAAAGGACTGTATATCCCTGTGGTTGAGGAGTTTTATTCGCTGCAGGGCGAAGGGTATCATACGGGGAAGGCGGCCTATTTCGTGCGCGTAGGCGGTTGCGAGGTGGGTTGCTCTTTCTGCGATGAGATGCGAGCGTGGAATGCGAACAAGTATCCCAAGCTGGACGTGGACGAGATCGTGGCGAGGGCGGCGAAAATACCATCCCGATCGGTGGTCGTCACCGGCGGCGAACCTATGCTCTACAATATGGACTACCTTTGCGCAAAGATGCACGAACATGGAATCAGTTGTTTCCTAGAGACTTCTGGTTCCGAACCGCTCTCCGGCGAGTGGGATTGGATATGTCTTTCCCCAAAATACGGTGCAGCTCCAAAACCAGAAATGCTGGCTCATGCTAACGAGCTCAAAGTGGTCATCGGTTGCGAAGAGGACTTTGCCTGGGCCGAGGAAAACTCCCGAAAAGTCTCCAAGAACTGTCTTCTCTTCCTCCAACCCGACTGGAATCGCTGCAACGCCATCATAGGACACCTCGTGCAGTACATCCTCGACCACCCGAAATGGCGCATGTCACTACAGACGCATAAGTACATGCAAATACTGTAATAATTTTGACTATTGACTTAGACATAGACTATTCCAAACCTTAAACCCTAAACCCTAACCCTTAAACCTTAAACTCTAAACCCTAAACCCTAAACCCTAACCCTCAACAACCTATAACCATTACAAATGAAGGACAACCACGAAATGAACCTGAAAGAACTGATCGGGCAGTTTGTGAGCCAGTCGGGGAAGCAACATCTGATGGACAAGCAGATGCTGTTCGAACGGTGGCCGGAATACGTCGGAACGATGTGCGCCCAGTTTTCAAAGTGCGAGGACTTGCGCAACGGCATTCTTTACGTGCGCGTACAGAACGCCGCCCTCAAGTTCGAACTCTTCGGCCACAAATCCCAGATCATCAAAAAGATACAAGCGGACTTCGGTCCCCTAGTCCAGGACATCATGTTTAAAAGTTGATGTGTGATTCATGACCTTATTTGGTAACTTGAAACCATTCAATAACCCATAATCTATAACCGATAACCATTACAAAGCTATGCGAATTGGAATGACCGAAATTATTATTATCGCCCTGATTGTGCTGCTGTTGTTCGGCGGCAAGAAAATCCCTGAACTGATGAGCGGTTTGGGAAAGGGCGTGCGCTCTTTCAAGAACGGCATGGATGGCAAGGATGAAAAGCCTGCCGCCAACGACCAAACGGAGAAAGAGCCCGAGAACAAGCCCGAATAGATGTCCGAAACGGCAGAAAACAAGTCTTTTTGGGAACATTTGGAGGATTTACGCGGCAGCCTAATCAAAATTCTGGCAGCCATGTTTATCTTCTCCATTCTCGCTTTTTGCTTTAAAGACTGGCTTTTCAAGATTGTTTTAGCCCCAAAAGATTCCACATTTTTCATGTATAAACTGTTCGGCGGCGGTGATTTCAACCTCCACTTGATGAACATCGGCCTTACCGAGCAGTTCATGATTCACCTCAAAACGGCCTTCGCTTTCGGCGTACTTATGGCTTCGCCTTACATTATAAAAGTGTTGTTCGATTTCGTACGGCCCGCCCTTTACACCAACGAGCAAAAACACTCTGTCAGTCTCGTGTTAGCAGCATATTTGATGTTTCTCATTGGCGTTACCGTAAATTATCTCTTTATTTTTCCGCTTACCGTACGCTTTCTAGGCACCTATCAGGTAAGCGACCAAGTAAGCAACATGCTAACATTGCAGTCTTATATGGATACTTTACTCATGATGAGCATCGTGTTCGGCATCATCTTTGAGATACCCGTAATCAGTTGGTTATTAGCACGTTTTGGTCTTTTAAAATCAGAATACATGACCCGATACCGTCGTCACGCAATCGTTGCGATTCTCGTCATCGCGGCCATCATCACCCCTACCGGTGATGCTTTCACCCTCCTCATCGTTTCCTTCCCCATTTGGTTGCTCTACGAAGTGAGCGTGCGAATCGTGAAACGAGTAGAAGCAGTGAAGTCCTAAATCGGAATCACCATTTTCTATACAACATTGATTTAGAGTTCGTTACAATACGATAAGACTACCATTGAGCTTTCGTATCGAACCTGCTTCATTACGGTATTCAATGACGTAATTATAAACATTGTCATGGTAAATCTGACCATTGACTTCGCCATTCCATTGGAAATACTTGCTTGTGGAACTGAAGACCACCTCGCCCCAACGATTGAAAACCTGGATGCTGAATCCGAAATCGTTAATTTGGTCATAGTAGGCCTCCGGAATGCTGAAGTATTCGTTAAGACCGTCCCCATCGGGTTTTATCGCATTGGGTAACAAGATACTAACTTCGCATGGTGAGATTGTATAAGATGCCTCCAACGTGCATTCGCCTTGCGTGGCCGTGACGGTGTACGTGCCTGCGTCATATACGCGAATGTTACTCGTCGTTTCACCAGTACTCCATTCATAATCAGACAGTTCTGTATGGACTTCCAATAATGCACTGCCTTCTTCACAGAAATGTTTCGTGCGAGAAACAATCTCAATAGAAGAATCCAAGAAGATGAGATGTAAGGTATCAACCTGCGTACAGCCGTTGTCATCAAGATGCTCGAAGGTGTAAGTACCAGTGTTACTGTACATTGTTCCATTCCAAATATACGGATCGCAAACATAAACCGTTGTGGCCGTATGTTCTGGGAAGTGAACAGTCAAAAGCAACGTATCAACTTGCGTACAGCCATTGTCATCAAGATGAATGAACGTATAACTACCACTCTCGGTATAAACAGAATCATTCCATTCATAACTCTCACAAGCAGAGACTGTTTCACTATTGTGCGCCGGATGATTGACGGTCAAGTGCAACGTATCCACTTGATCACAGCCATGCACATCTGTATGCGAATAAGTATAAATTCCTGATTGAGTGTATGTTTGGCCATTCCATTCATAGCTTTCACAAGCCACATCCGTTTCAGAAGTATGAACAGGATTGTAGATAGTCAAATGAAGGGTATCAACTTGCGTACATCCAAATTCGTCAGGATGAGCATAGGTATAAGTCCCTGATTGAGTATATGTTTGGCCATTCCATTCATAGCTTTCACAAGCAGATTGGGTCGTGGCAAGATGAGTTGGGTGACCGATGGTCAAATGCAACGTATCCACCTGAGTACAACCGTTAGCATCTACGTGAGTGTACATGTAATCACCTGATTGCGTGTACGTTTGGCCGTGCCACGTAAAGGTTTCGCACGCCACTTCTGTTTCAGCGGTATGGGCAGGATGATTGATGGTAAGATGGAGCGTATCCACTTGATCACAGCCAAATTCATCCACATGAGTATAAACATAGTCACCGGAATTCGTGTACATTGTTCCATTCCAAACGTATGACTCACACGCAGATTCGGTGAAAGCGATGTGTTCGGGATGATGAACGGTAAGATACAATGTATCAACCTGTTCACATCCAAATGAGTTAATATACGAGAAGAGATAGACTCCGCTTTCAGTATAGACACTGTCGTGCCAAACATAGCTGTCACAAGCGTTCTGTGTGGTAGAAACTGGTTCAGGATGACCGATCGTCAAATGTAGCGTAACTGTTGAATCGCACCCATGAACCGTCTGGAATGTTTGTCCGTATTCACCTGATTCACTGTACGTAACGTTGTTCCAAATGTAAAATTCACAAGCAGTATCTGAAAATTCAGTAAATGCCGGATCGAAGATGGTAAGATGCAACGTAACGATGGAATCCGCGCCGTGAATTTCATAGAAATGCTGAATATAGTCGCCGGAAGTGTAGTAAGTAGAGTCATTCCAAGTATAAGATACACAGCTGGAATCAGCAAACTCCGTGAAAACAGCATGATAGACCGTCAGGTGCAGCGTATCGACCTGCGTGCAGCCGTTGGCGTCGGGATGCGCGAAGGTGTAAACGCCCGTAGAATCGTAAGTTGTGCCGTTCCACGAGAAACTGTCGATGGCGGTCACCACGGTGTCCGTGTGCATCGGGAAATTGACCGTCAGAAGCAGCGTCACGGTCGAGTCGCAGCCGTGAACCGTCTCGAAGCGCTGCACGTAGTCGCCGGTCCGCGTATAAACGCTGTCGTTCCATGTGAATGTCTCGCAGGCGGTGTCGCTCCAGACCACTGCCGTATCGTGCCACAGCGTCAGGTGCAGCGTCACCACACTGTCGCAGCCCAGGGAGGACGGGAACACCTGCACATAGTCGCCGGAGACGGTATATGCCGAGTCGTTCCACGCGTAGCTGTTGCACTCCTCGACATCGAAGCTGTTGAAGATAGTGTCGTTGATGACGAGATGCATCGTCACCACGGAGTCGCAGCCGTGGATGTTGGCCAGCGTCTGCGTGTAGTCGCCGGTGGAGTCGTAGGTGACGCCATTCCACTCAAACTGGTAGCAGCTGACCTTGCCGAACGACGAGGTGTCGCTGTTCCAGACGGTCAGGTGGAGGGTGACCACCGAGTCGCAATTATTGACCGTCCTGAAGGACTGGGTGTATTCGCCGGATACGGCATAGACGCTGTCGTTCCAGACGTAAACGTTGCAGGCGGTGTCATAGACGGCCGTGTCCGCGCTGTAGTTCACCGTGAGGTCGAGCGTCACAGTCGAGTCGCAACCGTGAACCGTCTCGAAATGCTGCGTGTAAACACCTGTGAGCGTGTAGGTTGAGTCATTCCACGTGTAACTGTCGCAGACGGTGGTGTCGAACAGTGTCGTCTGTGCCGGGAAGATGGTCAGGTGCAGCGTCACGGTGCTGTCCGCCCCGTGGATGTCGTGGAACTGCTGGATATAATCACCTGACTCATAATACGTTGAATCATTCCACGTGTAGGACACGCAGTTGGAATCGGTGAACTCCGTGAAGGAGGAGTGATAGACCGTCAGGTGCAGCGTATCGACCTGCGTGCAACCGTTGGCGTCAGGATGCGCGAAGGTGTAAACGCCCGTAGAATCGTAAGTTGTGCCGTTCCACGAGAAACTGTCGATGGCGGTCACCACGGTGTCCGTGTGCATCGGGAAATTGACCGTCAGAAGCAGCGTCACGGTCGAGTCGCAGCCGTGAACCGTCTCGAAGCGCTGCACGTAGTCGCCGGTCCGCGTATAAACGCTGTCGTTCCATGTGAATGTCTCGCAGGCGGTGTCGCTCCAGACCACTGCCGTATCGTGCCACAGCGTCAGGTGCAGCGTCACCACACTGTCGCAGC